>NZ_JBXAOA010000034.1:0-53308 GCF_058802325.1 Pseudomonas sp. GW822-FHT02E03
GGCTTGCTCGCGAAGAGGGAGTGTCAGTCGACATTAATGTTGTCTGGCACACCACCTTCGCGAGCAAGCCCGCTCCCACATGGATTTCGCTCATTTCGCTCGGCATTGCGGCCATGACCTATGTTTAATGTCACCCTAATCATGCCAGTCCAGCATCGGCGGATTTCCTGTGGAGCTTTACCCATGTCGCCCATCCTCTCCCGCTGGTTACCCGGCCTGCTGCTGACAGCGGCTCTGCCCGTTCTCGCTCACGCCCAGAACCAGAACCAGGCCGAAACGCCGGAATACGGCCCGCAACTTCAGGGCTTCGATTACCCCTACACGGTCAAGTACTACGACTTTGAGTCCCAAGGCAAACCCCTGCAGATGGGTTACATGGACGTTGCCGCCCAAGGCAAGGTCAATGGACGCAGCGTGGTGCTGATGCACGGCAAAAACTTCTGCGGCGCGACCTGGGACAGCTCGATCAAGGCGCTGAGCGAGGCCGGTTACCGGGTCATCGCGCCGGACCAGATCGGCTTTTGCACCTCCAGCAAACCGGACCACTATCAATACACTTTCCAGCAACTGGCATCCAACACCCAGCAACTGCTCAAAACCCTGGGCATCCAGAAGGCCACCCTGCTCGGCCACTCCACCGGCGGCATGCTCGCCACCCGCTATGCGTTGCAATACCCCGATCAAGTCGAACAGTTGGCCCTGGTCAATCCAATCGGCCTGGAAGACTGGAAAGCCCTTGGCGTGCCCTATCTCACGGTAGATCAATGGTATGAGCGCGAGCTGAAAGTCACGGCGCAAGGTATCCACGACTACCAACGCAACACCTATTACGATGGCCGCTGGAAGCCGGAGTTTGATCGTTGGGTGAACATGTACGCGGGCCTGGCCAAAGGGCCAGGCAAAACAGCGGTGGCTTGGAACTCGGCGCTGATTTACGACATGATCTTCACCCAACCGGTGTACTACGAGTTCAAGGACCTGAAAGTGCCGACCCTGCTGCTGATTGGCACCCGCGACACCACGGCCATCAACAAGAACATCGCACCGCCCGAGGTCAAGGCGAAAATCGGTCAGTACGACGTACTCGGCAAGCAAGTGGCGAAACTGATTCCACAGTCGACGCTGATTGAATTCCCGGGCCTTGGCCACGCGCCGCAGATGGAGGAACCGGCGAAATTCCATCAGGCGTTGCTCGGCTGGCTGAACCAAACCAATCCCGTTCGTTGATGAGGTAAGGCTGATGGCGGTGCAGATTGCGGTGATCGATGACTGGCAGGACGTGGCTCGCGATGTGGTGGACTGGTCGGTGCTGGACAGCATCGGCCAGGTGAGTTTTATCCATGACTACCCGGCCGACAATGAAACCCTGGCCGAACGGCTCGGCGCATTCGAGGTGATCTGCGTGATGCGCGAGCGCACCCGGTTCGACGAAGACCTGCTGCGCCGCTTGCCCACACTCAAACTGCTGGTTACCGGCGGCATGCGCAACGCTGCACTGGACCTGAAAGCCGCCGCCGCGCTGGGCATTCAGGTGTGCGGCACCGACAGCTACAAACACGCCGCCCCCGAACTGACCTGGGCGCTGATCATGGCCGCGACCCGCAACCTGGTGGCCGAAGCCAACGCCTTGCGCGCCGGCCAATGGCAACAAGGATTGGGCGGCGACCTGCAGGGCAAGACCTTGGCGATCCTCGGTTTGGGCAGCATCGGTCAACGAGTCGCCCGGTTCGGGCAGGTGTTCGGCATGCGAGTCATTGCCTGGAGCGAAAACCTGACCGCCGAACGGGCTGCCGAGGTCGACGTCACCTATGTCAGCAAGCAGGAACTGTTCGAGCAGGCCGATGTGCTGTCGGTCCATCTGGTGCTCAGCGAGCGCAGCCGAGGACTGGTTGACGCTCAGGCACTGGACTGGATGAAACCCACGGCATGGTTGGTCAACACTGCCCGCGGGCCGATTGTCGATGAGTCGGCGCTGATCAAGGCACTTCAGAAAAAACGCCTGGCGGGCGCTGCGCTCGACGTATTCGAGCACGAGCCTTTGCCCCGCCATCATCCTTTCAGAACGCTGGACAATGTGCTGGCCACGCCTCATGTCGGGTATGTCAGCCGGCAGAATTACCAACTGTTCTTTTCGCAGATGATCGAGGACATTCAGGCTTGGGCGGCTGGGGAGCCCATTCGGATTCTGAGCTAAGACCGCGTTATCGTTCTTCGCGGGCAAGCCCGCTCCCCACATTGATCTCGGGTGTACACAAAATAGGTGAACACAACCAATCCCCTGTGGGAGCGGGCTTGCTCGCGAAGAGGCCTTCAAATCCGCCACATTCCCCTGAACCATACGCACCGCAATGGTGCAACCCACATCCCATCACGCCCGATTATCGTGACCTCTCGGTCCCGATTTGACCCACACCCAAAAACCAACCTGCCCTTCGTCGGTGCGCTCCCCCAAAAAGCCCGCGTGTTTTGTACCCTCTTCCAACCGATTGTCGAACAATTTCGCAGTTGACCGGCCCTGCTCTAAGTTCTGGCCTAGACTCATTTTCGCGGGGTAAAACCGGTCGGTCATTCGGTGAAAATAATCGAAACTTTTGGTACTGGCCGCGAGTCAGGTTAAGAGTAGGGCCACAGCGACTGGTGCATTCCTTGCAACAGCCACTTCACCCATTCTGCTTCAGCGCATGGGCAGCACTTGCTCACCGATGCGTAGCGCGTTTGCGCCCGGCCACAGGATTTGGCCACGAACACCGTTTGTGCCAGGCCTAGAATTAGATCAACAACACGGGAGATTCATATGACCAGTGCGGCTTTAGATATCCAGGGAGAACGTGCTCATCAGCAGGTCGGGGAAACGAGCACCGTCGGTGTCCTCAGTGCCAAATCGGTCAACGCGCCCGTCCCCAAGACACTGGCACCGATAGTCAGTCAGAATCCCAACAAGAAGAGAGTCCTGTTCGTCACCTCGGAGATTGCCGACCTGGTAAAGACCGGAGGTCTTGGCGACGTTTCCGCCGCACTGCCACGGGCGATGGCGCATCTGCACGATGTCCGTGTGCTGATCCCCGGTTATCCGCAAGTGATGAATAGCGAAAACCCGATTCATATCATCGGTGAACTGGGCGGGCACGCAGCGTTGCCGCCCTGCAAGATCGGGCGCATGGACATGCCCGACGGCCTGGTCATTTACGTGTTGATCTGCCCTGAATTGTACGAGCGCGAAGGTTCACCTTACGGCGCCAACAACGGCCGCGACTGGCCGGACAACCACATTCGTTTCGCCCGATTGGGCCTCGCAGCAGCCGATATCGCCGCCAACCTCGCCCAAATTCACTGGTGCCCGGACCTGGTGCACGCCCACGACTGGCCCGCAGGCCTGGCGCCGGCCTATATGCACTGGCGTGGCCAACGCACCCCGACCCTTTTTACCATTCACAACCTGGCGTACCAAGGTGTCACCAGCCTCGGCTCGTGCCCGGAACTCGGTATCCCCATGCATGCCTTGCAACAGGAAGGCATGGAGTTTTACGGCAAGATGTCGTTCCTCAAAGCCGGCATGGCCTACTCGAGCCACATCACCACCGTCAGCGCCACCTATGCCCAGGAAATCACCACGCCGGCCTTTGGCTGCGGTCTCGACGGTTTTCTCGCCGCCAAGACCCAGCAGGGACTGCTCAGCGGGATTCCCAATGGCATCGATGAAAGCTGGGATGCAGCGACCGATCCGCACCTGTTCCACCCGTTCGGCATCGGCGACTGGGACGGCAAAGCAGTCAACGCCGCGCACGTTCGCCGGCTGTTCGACCTCGACGACTCCGATGGCCCGCTGTTTGCCGTAGTCTCGCGGCTGGTCTACCAGAAAGGCCTGGACCTGACCGAAGCGGTGGCTGAATACATTGTCGCCAACGGCGGGCAGATCGCGATCATCGGCCGTGGCGAACCGGAAGAAGAACAGGCCATGCGTGAACTGGCGTTGCGCTTCCCCGGGCAAGTCGGCGTGCACATCGGCTTCAATGAAACCGACGCCCGCCGGATGTTCGCCGGCAGTGACTTTTTGCTGATGCCTTCGCGTTATGAACCCTGCGGCCTGAGCCAGATGTACGCCCAGCGCTTCGGTTCATTACCGGTGGCCCGCAATACCGGCGGCCTGGCCGACACCATCGAAAACGGCGTGACCGGTTTCCTCTTCGACGAATCCACGGTGGAGAGTTATCGCGAAGCCCTGAGCCGCGCGTTCAAGGTGTTCGCCTTCCCCGGCCTGCTCAACGCGATGCGTTGCCGAGCCATGGCGGCGCCGTTCAACTGGTGCAAGGCAGTCGAACCCTACGCCGAACTCTACGAACAACTGGTGGCTAAAGCGCTGGGAAAATCGGGCAAACAGTAAGAGGCTTTCAACGATGCCGTTACGGACCCTTGAGACCTGGCCCCACGGCGCAATCATGCTGGACGCAGAACACACGCGTTTTGCCTTGTGGGCGCCAGATGCGTTTTTTGTCAGTCTCGAACTGGAAGATGGACAATCCCTGCCACTGCTACCTCAGGCCGATGGCTGGTTTGTGATCAAGACCCGCTGCCCCGCGGGTACCCGCTACCGCTACAACATCGATGGCGAGCTTACGGTGCCGGACCCGGCCTCCCGCGCCCAGGCGGGCGATATCGACAGCCACAGCGTGGTGGTCGATCCCCTCGCCTATCGGTGGCAACACAGCGCTTGGCAAGGTCGACCGTGGAATGAGGCGGTGATCTACGAACTGCATGTCGGAGTACTCGGCGGTTTCAGCGAGGTCGAGCAGCATCTGGAACACCTGGTTGAGCTGGGTATTACCGCCATCGAACTGATGCCGCTGGCGCAGTTCCCCGGCGAACGTAACTGGGGCTATGACGGGGTTTTGCTTTATGCGCCTCAAGCCTCCTACGGCTCGCCCGAACAACTCAAACACCTGATCGACACGGCCCACGGCCACGGCCTGGCAGTGATTCTCGATGTGGTCTACAACCATTTCGGCCCCGACGGCAATTACCTGCATCGCTACGCAGAAGGCTTTTTCCGCGAAGACAAACACACCCCGTGGGGCGCGGCGATCGACTTCCGGCGGCGCGAGGTGCGCGACTTCTTTATCGACAACGCGCTGATGTGGTTGTTGGAGTACCGCTTCGACGGCCTGCGTCTGGACGCGGTGCATGCCATCGAAGACCCTGACTTTCTTCAAGAACTGGCGCAACGGGTGCGGCGGCAAACCGATCCGGCGCGGCACGTGTGGCTCATGGCGGAAAACGAACACAACCAGGCCAGCCTGCTGGAGCAAGGTTTCGACGCGCAATGGAACGACGACGGCCATAACGCCCTGCACGTTCTGCTCACGGGTGAAACCGATGCCTATTACGCCGACTATGCCCGGCAGCCCACCGAACAGCTCGCCCGTTGCCTGAGCCAGGGCTTCGTGTTTCAGGGCCACATCACCCGCCACGGTACGCCGCGAGGTGAGCCGAGCGGTCACTTGCCGCCCACGGCCTTCGTGCTGTTCCTGCAGAACCACGACCAGATCGGCAACCGCGCCTTTGGCGAGCGCCTGCATCAATTGGCCCATCCTGATGCCCTTTACGCCGCCACCGCGTTACTGCTGTTGTCGCCGATGATCCCGCTGATGTTCATGGGCGACGAATTCGCCGCCGAGCAACCGTTCCTGTTTTTCACCAGCCACCACGGTGAACTGGCGGAACTGGTGCGCGAAGGACGACGCAATGAATTCGCGGCGTTCAGCGCCTTTGCCGATCCGCACAAACGCGAGCAGATTCCCGACCCGAACGCGACGCAGACCTTCGAAGCTTCACGGCCGACACTGACCGCCAGCCGCCAATCGCCGGTCTATGAGCTGTATCGCCAACTGCTGCAAATCCGCCATCAATACATCATCCCGCACCTGCCCGGCGCCCAGGCGCTGGGTGCGCAGGTACTGGCTGCCGGCGCGGTGACGGCGCGCTGGCGGTTGGGCGATGGCAGTCAGTTGCGCATTGACCTGAACCTCAGCGACACGCCCGTGGTCCACACCCCACAGGCCGACGCGACGTTGCTGTTCGAACACCCGCCACAATCGGCCGGTCTGTTGAATCAGGGCACACTTGCCCCGTATTGCGCGCTAGTCAGCCTCACGGCCGCAGCCCCTTTGCTACCCCCGGATGGAGAGCGCCCATGAGCAATGCGCAACTGGAAATACTGGCCAGCCTGGCAGGCCTGGCCGTCGACTGGATCGATGCCAATGGCCGTCCACAGAAAGTCACCCCGGCGGTGTTGCGCTCGGTGCTGAGCGGGCTTGGCCATCCCGCCAACACTGCCCAGGAGATCGACGCCAGCCTGCTGCAATTGCAGGAAGTGCAACAAACCCGTCACCTGCCACCGCTGTTGACCTGCGATGTGGGCGTCGGCCTGGACCTGGCCCACTACTTCGAGCCGCAAACCCCGTGTGAGATCCATCTCGAAGACGGCTCACGGATCAACTTGAAGCTCGATGACAACGCCATGTTGCCCGGGCTGGTGCCGGTGGGTTATCAGCACGTCAGCATCGACGATCAATCCTTCACCCTGGCGGTGGCACCCCAGCGCTGCTACAGCGTCGGCGACGCTGTTGACAGTCAAAACCCGCGCGCCTGGGGCCTGAGCGTGCAGTTGTATTCGCTGCGTCGCCCCGGCGATGGCGGTTTCGGCGATACTCAGGCCCTCGAAGATCTGGCCCGGGTGGCCGGGGAACGAGGCGCCGAAGCGTTGGCGATCAGCCCGCTGCACGCGATGTTCAGCGGCGACACCCAGCGGTACAGCCCTTACTCGCCGTCCAGCCGTTTGTTCCTCAATAGCCTGTACGCGGCGCCCGGGGCGATTCTCGGTGAACGTGCCCTGCGCACCGCGATCGACGCCACCGGCCTTGCCGCTGAACTCAAGCACCTTGAAGCACAGCCGCTGATCGACTGGCCCACCGCCGCCGAAGCCAAGCACCGCTTGCTCGAAGCCTTGTATGAAGGATTCACCCACGGCGAACATCCCTTGCACCCAGACTTCAGCAGCTTCCGCCATGCCGGTGGCGAAGCGCTGGAAAATCATTGCCGCTTTGAAGCGATCCAGGAAGTCCGTGCGCGGGACGGTGAAAGCCTCGATTGGCGCGAGTGGCCCGAACAATGGCGTGACCCGCGCAGCACCGCTCTGGCGCATTTTGCCGAAGAAAACTCGACCCGCATCGGCTACTACGCGTTCTGCCAATGGCTGATTGCGCGCAGCCTGGAACGCGCCCAAGCCGCCGCCCGCGGTGCCGGCATGGGCATTGGCCTGATCGCGGATCTGGCCGTTGGCGCCGACGGCGGCGGCAGCCAGGCCTGGAGTCGTCAGGACGAATTGCTCGCCTCGCTGACCGTGGGTGCGCCACCGGACATCCTCAATCGTTCCGGCCAGGGCTGGGGCATTTCCGCGTTCTCCCCCGAAGGTCTGGTGCGCAACGGCTTTCGTGCGTTCATCGAAATGCTGAGGGCCAACTTCGCCCATGCCGGCGGCCTGCGTATCGATCACGTCATGGGCCTGCAACGACTGTGGGTGATCCCCAACGACGCACCGCCCTGCGACGGTGCCTACCTCTATTACCCGGTGGACGACCTGCTGCGCTTGCTGACCCTCGAATCCCATCGACATCAGGCCATCGTCCTCGGCGAAGACCTCGGCACCGTGCCCGAAGGTCTGCGCGAGAAACTCATCGCGCGCTCGATTCTCGGCATGCGCGTGCTGCTGTTCGAACAGGACAATACTCACTTCAAGCCAATTCTCGACTGGCCGGACAACGCCCTGGCAACCACCAGCACCCATGACCTGCCGACGCTCAATGGCTGGTGGCATGGCCGCGATATTGACTGGAGCGCGCGCTTGAATCTGGTCGACGCCCCGGGGGAAATCGAATGGCGCCAACACCGTGAGCGCGAGCGCGAAGGTTTGCGTCGGGTGCTGAGCCAGGACCCGCAGAATTTCCGCGAAGAGTCCCACGAAACCGATCAGGTGCTCGACGCCGCGATCCGCTTCCTCGGCCATACCCGCGCGCCGCTGGTACTGTTGCCAATGGAAGATGCCTTGGGTATCGAACAGCAGGCCAACCTGCCCGGCACCACCGACACCCATCCCAACTGGTCCCGCAGGCTGCCCGGCGACAGCGAAGCCCTGCTCGATGATCCGGACGCCGCCCGACGCCTGGAACTGCTCGCCTGTGCGCGACTTCAGGCGGCCGAGCGTGACCAATGAATCAACCGTTCAACCAACCGCTGCGGGCGACTCTGCGGCTGCAATTTCATAAAGGTTTCACTCTGGATCAGGCGGTGCCGCTGGTGCCGTACTTCGCCAGCCTGGGCATCAGCCACGTCTATGCCTCGCCGCTGCTCGCCGCCCGCGCAGGGTCCATGCATGGCTACGACGTGGTGGACCCGACCACGGTCAACCCTGAACTGGGTGGCGAAGCTGCGTTGCGCCGTTTAGTCGCTGCATTGCGCGAACAGAACATGGGGCTGATCCTCGACATTGTCTCCAATCACATGGCCGTCGGCGGTGGCGACAACCCTTGGTGGCTCGACTTGCTCGAATGGGGGCGACTGAGCCCTTACGGCGAGTTCTTCGACATTCAATGGCACTCGCCCGACCCCTTGATGGAAGGCCAATTGCTGCTACCTTTTTTGGGCAGCGATTACGGCATCGCCTTGCAGGACGGCACCCTGCCCTTGCGTTTCGATGCCCGGCGCGGCGCTTTTTATGTCGAGCACTACGAACATCACTTCCCGATTTGCCCGTCAGACTACGGCGAGTTGCTCAAGGCCGATGATCAATTGAATGCCGAGCAGGTCGAGCAGCTCAAATCCCTGGCAGACCGCTTCAGTACCTTGAGTTACCAGACCGACTCGCACAGCCTGGCAATTGCGCTGAAAACCGAGCTGCATGAACTCGCCAGCGATCCGGCGATTCTTCACGCCATCCAGCACACGCTCGGCACCTATGACTCACTCACCCCCGAGGGTTTCCAGCGCCTGCATAACCTGCTGGAGCGCCAGAGTTATCGCCTGGCCAGCTGGCGCACCGCAGCGGACGACATCAACTGGCGGCGCTTTTTCGATATCAATGAACTGGGCGGCCTGCGCGTTGAACGCCCGGCGGTGTTCGAGGCGACCCATGCAAAAATCTTCGAGCTGGTGGCCGAGGGTCTTGTC
Organism: Pseudomonas sp. GW822-FHT02E03; assembly: GCF_058802325.1. NCBI lineage: Bacteria > Pseudomonadati > Pseudomonadota > Gammaproteobacteria > Pseudomonadales > Pseudomonadaceae > Pseudomonas > Pseudomonas sp. GW822-FHT02E03. Next base: position 9,220 of record NZ_JBXAOA010000034.1, read on the forward strand.
GACGGGCTGCGCATCGATCACATCGATGGCCTCGCCGACCCGCGTGGTTACTGTCGCAAACTGCGGCGCCGAGTCGATCGCCTGGCACCGGATCGGCACCTTCCGATCTACGTCGAAAAGATCCTCGGCGAGGGCGAAACCCTGCACCGCGACTGGTCCGTCGATGGCAGTACCGGTTACGAATTCATGAACCAGTTGTCGTTGCTGCAACACGACCCCGAAGGCGCCCAGACCTTGGGTGAACTCTGGAGCCGACACAGCGAACGGCCCGCCGATTTTCGTCAGGAAGCGCAACTGGCGCGCCAGCAGATTCTCAACGGCTCTCTGGCCGGGGATTTCGAAAGTGTCGCCCACGCCCTGTTGCAAGTGGCCCGGGACGATCTGATGACCCGGGACCTGACCCTCGGCGCGATTCGTCGGGCCTTGCAGGAACTGATCGTACACTTCCCGGTGTATCGCACTTACATCAGCCCGCTGGGCCGAAACTGCGCCCAGGACGAGGTGTTTTTCCAGCAGGCCATGGACGGTGCAAGGCAAACCCTTGGCGAGGCCGACTGGCCCGTGCTCGATTGCCTGTCCGGCTGGCTCGGCGGTCAACCCTGGCGCAAACACCCGGTGGGCCGCCCACGCAAACTGCTCAAGCATGCCTGCGTGCGCTTCCAGCAACTGACCTCTCCGGCGGCGGCCAAGGCAGTGGAAGACACCGCGCTTTATCGCTCGGCGGTGCTGCTGTCGCGCAACGATGTCGGCTACAACACCGAGCAGTTCAGTGCGCCGGTGGCTGACTTCCATGCCGCCAGCGCCAATCGCCTCGCCGAATTCCCCGACAACCTGCTGACCACCGCGACCCATGACCACAAACGCGGCGAAGACACCCGCGCGCGGCTGGCGGTGTTGAGCGAGCGCAGCGCCTGGTATGCCGAACAGGTCGGACACTGGCGACCCCTGGCCGATGAATTGCGCATTGAACCCGGCGCGCCTTCGGCGGGTGACGAGCTGATTCTTTATCAAGCGATCCTCGGCAGTTGGCCGCTGGAACTGCGTAGCGACGATCAGCCCGCGCTCGAGGACTACGCCAAACGCCTCTGGCAGTGGCAACAGAAAGCCCTGCGCGAAGCCAAGTTGCAAAGCAGCTGGAGTGCGCCAAACGAGGGGTATGAACAGGCGACCCATGGGTTTCTCGAACGCTTGCTGCTCAGCCCCGAAGGCCAGCCACTGCGCACGGCCATCGGTGCGGCGGCGCAGAGCATCGCCGCCCCGGGTGCATTGAATGGCTTGGCGCAAACCTTGCTGCGAATGACTGTGCCGGGGGTACCGGACCTCTATCAGGGCAACGAGTTCTGGGACTTCACGCTGGTCGATCCGGACAACCGTCGGCCGGTGGATTACGCCAGCCGTCAGCAGGCCATGCACCTACGGTTGGACCTGCCCGATCTGTTGGTGAACTGGCGTGACGGGGGCATCAAGCAAACCCTGATCACCCAGACGTTACACCGGCGTGCCGAGCATGCCGGGCTGTTTCAAAAAGGGACTTATCAAGCCCTTGAAGTCCTTGGCAGCCAGGCTCACCGGGTACTGGCGTTTGCTCGTGAATGGCAGGGAAAACGGGCTATCGTGGTAGTACCGATACGCTGTGCCGAACTGCTGGAAAACAGTGCCGAACCACAGATTGATGCGCCGCTCTGGGGCGATACACGGGTCAAGTTGCCGTTCGCCGCCCCTGAAGAAAATCTGAAGGGACTTTTTGCAAGCGTCATAGTCACAAAACACAGGGAACTGTTGGTCAGCACCGCGCTGGGGAATTTCCCGGTCAATCTCTTTATCCAAACTACCCAAGCTTGAGTTCAGTTCAGGAGCATTGCGATGAGTACCGACGATAAACGCATCCGCGAATTTGCCTATCAAATCTGGGAATCCGAAGGAAAACCCACGGGCCAGGAAAAACGCCATTGGGAGATGGCCTGCAAACTGGCCGACGCTGAAGCCCAAGCCAAAGCGCTGGCGCCCGGCAAGTCAGCGAAAGCTGGCAGCAAAAGCATCGGTGCCAAGTCCGCGGTCGGCAAGCCCGACGGCAAGCTCAATGCCAAAGGCGTCGAACCCAAAACCAAGGCCAAGGCCAAAGCCAAACCCTCTGCTTCGACAGTGACCCCGCTTGGCGAAAAAAACGTCGAGAAAAAGCCACGCGCTGCGCGCAAGCCGCCAACGACCTGACGCGTTTATCGCCTTGCCTCGCTTGATTTGTGGCGTGTCTCTCGCCACCGAGGGCGCGCTCGCCCTCGAAAAAAACCAGAGCCACGGTTCATCGCAGCCGAGTACCGTCACCCCATGCAGGAGCAACTATGAGCAGTCCAAAGAAAACCGCGCCCGAACCTCGTGCCGAGGCTTCGCGAATCCGTGAAGGCTTGCCCTTCCCGCTAGGCGCGACCTGGGATGGCCTGGGGGTCAATTTCGCGCTGTTTTCGGCTCACGCGACCAAGGTTGAACTGTGCATCTTCGACGATAGCGGAGAGGTGGAACTGGAGCGAATCGAGTTACCGGAGTACACCGACGAGATCTACCACGGCTATTTGCCCGATGCCCATCCGGGGCTGATCTACGGTTATCGCGTGTACGGTCCTTACGACCCGGCCAACGGTCATCGTTTCAACCCCAACAAGCTGCTGATCGATCCCTACGCCAAGCAATTGGTCGGTCGATTGAAATGGTCCGAAGCATTGTTCGGCTACACCATCGGCCACCCTGACGCCGACCTCAGTTTCGATGAACGGGACAGCGCGCCCTTCGTGCCCAAATGCAAAGTGATCGACCCGGCTCACACCTGGGGTCATGACCATCGCGTCAGCGTGCCGTGGGACAAAACGATCATTTATGAAACACACGTACGCGGTTTCAGCATGCGTCACCCCTCCGTCCCCGAGAACCTGCGTGGCACCTTCGCCGGGTTGATGGTCGATGACGTGCTCGAACACATCCGCAAGCTCGGCGTATCAACCGTCGAATTGCTGCCGATTCATGCCTTCGTCAATGACCAGCATCTGCTGCACAAAGGCATGACCAACTACTGGGGTTACAACAGCATTGCATTCTTTGCCCCGGACCCGCGCTACCTGGCCAGCGGCAAGATCGCCGAGTTCAAGGAGATGGTCGCGCACCTGCACGAGGCCAATCTGGAAGTGATCCTCGACGTGGTCTACAACCACACCGCCGAGGGCAACGAACAAGGCCCGACCCTGTCGATGCGCGGCATCGACAACGCCTCTTACTACCGCTTGATGCCCGACGACAAGCGCTACTACATCAACGATTCCGGGACCGGCAACACCCTGGACCTGAGTCACCCGTGCGTGCTGCAAATGGTCACCGACTCCCTGCGTTACTGGGCCACGGAAATGCACGTGGACGGTTTCCGTTTCGACCTGGCGACCATTCTTGGCCGTTATCACGACGGTTTCGACGAGCGTCACAGCTTTCTCGTGGCCTGCCGTCAAGACCCGGTGCTGCGCCAGGTGAAGATGATTTCCGAGCCCTGGGATTGTGGCCCCGGCGGCTATCAGGTCGGGAATTTCCCGCCGGGCTGGGTCGAATGGAACGACAAATTCCGTGACACCGTGCGGGCGTTCTGGAAAGGCGACGACGGCCAACTCGCCGACTTCGCCAGCCGCATGACCGCCTCCGGTGAGATGTTCAACCAGCGTGGGCGCCGGCCGTATGCGTCGCTTAACTTCATCACCGCCCATGACGGTTTCACGCTCAACGACCTGGTGTCGTACAACGACAAACACAACGAAGCCAACGACGAGAATAATCAGGACGGCAGCAACAACAACCTGTCTTGGAACCACGGTGTCGAAGGCCCCACCGACGATCCCGAGATCAATGAGCTGCGCCAGCGGCAAATGCGCAACTTCTTCGCCACGTTGCTGCTGTCCCAGGGCACGCCGATGCTGGTGGCTGGCGACGAATTCGCCCGCACCCAGGAAGGCAACAACAATGCTTACTGTCAGGACAGCGAGATCGGTTGGGTCAATTGGGACCTGAGCGAAGACGGCAAGGCCCTGCTCAAGTTCGTCAAACGCCTGATCAAATTGCGCCTGGCCTATCCGATTCTGCGTCGCGGGCGCTTCCTGGTGGGCAACTACAACGAAGACATCGGCGTCAAGGACGTGACCTGGCTGGCCCCGGACGGCAGCGAAATGTCCATCGAACAATGGGAAGAAGGCCACGGTCGTTGCCTGGGTATGTTGCTCGATGGCCGCGCCCAGGAAACCGGCATTCGCCGCAAGGGCGCCGACGCGACCCTGCTGCTGGTGGTTAACGCCCACCATGACATCGTCAACTTCCTGCTCCCGGAAGTGCCTGACGGCGGTTTCTGGACCTGCATGATCGACACCAATCAACCGTCGATTCGTGGCCAGGAACGCTTCGAGTTCGGTCACCAATATTCGGTCACCGGCCGCTCGCTGCTGCTGTTCGAGTTGCAGCGCGAAGAAGAAGAGTGAACAGGGATTGTGATTATTTGCGAAATCCGACACAGCCCGGTTTAAAAAAACCGCATCAGACCAAAGACTGGGGCGACGAATAGCGATCCATGAGCAATACTCTGCCCGCGGCAATCCAGGGTTCGGAGCGCTGCAATTGCTATTTACCCCGCCTTCACGGGTCTGCCAGGCTTGCGCCCTCGCAAGCATTGCGCACGACTGAGGGCCAGACAGAACAAGGACGTAGCGCCTATGAAAACGGTTTCCATCAGCGAAAGTGGTCTGCCCGTGCAGATCTGGAACAGCGCCCAGCAACTGGACAACATCCCTGTCATCGATACCGAAACCCTGGTCCCGGCCGACGCTCGCGCAGTGGTGATCGCGCCGCATCCTGGCGACGAAGTGGTGACCTGCGGCGGCCTCCTGCAACAGCTGTGCGCCCTTGGCCATCCTCTGCAATTGATCTCGATCACCGACGGTAGCTACAGTCATTTTGGTTCGCGACAGTGGTCACAGAAACGCCTGAGCGTATTCCGCCCCCAGGAAAGCGTCGAAGCCTTGCGCCGGCTCGGAGTGCCGATGCACAGCCTGAAGTGGATTCGCGCCGGCTTCACCGACAGCGGGCTGGCCGAACGGGAGTCTGAACTGACCCAATTCATCGTCCGCTACCTGCGCCCCGGCGATGTGGTGTTCACCACCTGGCGCGAAGACGGTAACCGCGACCACGACGCCGTCGGCCGCGCCAGCGCCAGAGCCGCAGCACTGGTCGGTGCGACGCTCAACGAAATACCGGTTTGGGCCTGGCACTGGCCGACACGTGACCATGGGCTGATCCCCTGGGATCGCGCGCGCAAGGTACGCCTCGACACCTGGACCGTCGCGCGTAAAAGCCATGCCACCTACGCCTACGCCAGCCAACTCGACGGTGAGCCGATGATCGGCGTCTCCCCGTCAGTGCCCCGGGTGCTTCTTGAGCGCATGCGTTTGCCGTATGAAATTGTGTTTGTCTAAGTCATTCGAGGAATGTTCTGGCGAGAGCGCCTTTGTGGCGAGGGAGCTTGCTCCCGCTGGGGCGCGAAGCGGCCCCAAAAGCTTTGCGACTGCTTCGCAGCCGAACGGGAGCAAGCTCCCTCGCCACAAAAGCCTCGCCACAGTCGCCCGCTCCCACATTGGATTGGCGTCGCTCAAACTGAACTGCTCGCCCACGCACCAGTCGCATGCATACATCAGCCTTGATTCAGAGGAGTGAACGTGACCAGCGATGCCGAACGACAAGCCGTCGAATCAATACCACCGAACACGCCTGCGGCGGTTCATCGACTCAGAGTGCTGACGGTCAACACCCATAAAGGCTTCACTGCCCTCAACCGGCGTTTCATCCTCCCGGAGTTGCGTGAAGCGGTACGCAGCACGTCGGCAGACCTGGTGTTTCTGCAGGAAGTGGTCGGTGAGCACGACCGGCATTCTTCCCGCTACAACGACTGGCCACAGACCTCGCAATACGAGTTCCTGGCCGACAGCATGTGGAGCGATTTCGCTTACGGTCGCAACGCGGTCTACCCCGACGGCCACCACGGCAATGCCCTGCTGTCGAAATACCCGATCCGCGAATTTCGCAACCTCGACGTCTCGATTACCGGCCCCGAGCGGCGCGGGTTGTTGCATTGCGTACTGGATGTGCCAGGGCATGCCGAAGTGCATGCCATTTGCGTGCACCTGAGCCTGTTGGAAAGCCATCGACAACTGCAACTGCAGTTGCTCTGCCTGTTGCTCGAATCGTTGCCCGATGACGCCCCGGTGATTATTGCCGGCGATTTCAACGACTGGCAGTTGCAAGGCAACGCCGCCCTCGCCCGGCGCGACTACCTGCATGAAGCCTTCGAACGCCATCATGGCCGACCGGCGAAAACTTACCCGGCACGTTTTCCCCTTCTGCGCCTGGACCGGATCTACCTGCGTAACGCCAGCAGTCATGAACCGCGAATACTTGGCCACAAACCCTGGACACATCTGTCGGACCATTTGCCGCTGGCGGTGGAAGTGCGCCTGTAACACCGTCAAATGACAGTCGCCAAGGACTACCAACTCTGACAGAAAAAATGACAGCAATGGCGCGCCGACGCCGTTTGTTTATCCTGCACTGGATCATCCACCAAACAACCGATAGCCCCCTACCCAACGCGTCTGGGCCGCGCCTTTCTGGATGATTTTTCGCACAAACAACAACTTATATACGCGCCAAAAATCAGTCACTTACAACGCCTAAAATAGCCATACCGCTTATCGGCCACTTTCTTGACGCAGCGCCAGCAGTCTTCTTAGCTAGTGCTTACTACCCCCGGAAATCCATCAGGGGCAAGCCACCAGACTCCTGTAAAAACGGGCGGGTCTGACCTTGCCCCAATCCATTCGGTCGCCCCTCATTCGGGGTAGGAGAGACGCCAAAGCGAGATACGCATGCGATTGCAAGGTAGACCCCCATGAAAACTTCATTCACCCCACAAGAGATCAAAATCACTTTTTGCACCGTCACGAGTTCACTCCTGCTGTGCTCATCCATGGAGGTGCAGGCCTCGTCTGCCGAGGATGAACCAACGCTTTGGTATAACCAGGCACTGCCGACCCTTACCTTGCCCGCCGGCTCCGCCACGTATCCCGGTCGTTCACGCGTCAATCCAGACTTACAAAGCTCACGCCTTACGGTCGAAGACGCCGCGCCTTCGGCCTGGGACCACGTCTATGGAAAGACCTCACGGCAGGCCCAAACCGACTATCTGGCCCAGGGCTCTTCCATCCCCGGCGCCAGCGAATTCAAAGGCCCGGCGCTGCTGACCGTCCAAAGCAACAGCGGCCATACCCAACGGGTCGGACTGATCGGCGGCACTACCCAATTCCAGGGCAACGACAACGGTCTGCTGACCAGTCGCGCCCTCGCCGATCCCGGCCATGACACGCTCAACCTTCAAGGCCAGAGTCTCGGCGCCTACTGGAGCCTGACCGGCCCAAAAGGCTGGCACGTAGACTTGAGTGCCAGTGGCGGCCGGGTCAACGGCTACAGCCGCAATGATCAAGGGGCGCGACAAGCCACCGAAGGCAGCGCGGTGACGCTGTCGGTGGAAGGTGGTTTCCCGATTGGCCTGGGTAATAACTGGGTGATCGAACCCCAGGCGCAGTTGATCAATCAACGCATTACGCTGGATACGCCCTATGCCGGCTCCGGCAACGGCTCCTCCAGCGACATGTCGTCCTGGAGCGGTCGGGTCGGTGCACGCTTGAAAGGCAGTTACGATATCAATGGCCTGCCGGTCGAACCCTATGTGCGCACCAACGTGTGGCACACGGTATACACCGGTAATACCGTGAGCCTGGATCAGGTCGACAAAATCAGCAGCAGCCGCAAATCCTCGACGGTGGATGTGGGTTTGGGGCTGGTAGCCAGAGTGACGCCCTTGGTCAGCCTGTACATCAGCGCCGATTACAGCAGCGATGTGGATGACAATGATTTGAACGGGTTGATTGGCAGTTTGGGGGTGCGGATGCGGTGGTGAAGCCTGGTCGATGATCGTTCCCACGCTCTGCGTGGGAATGCCTCAATGGACGCTCTGCGTCCGCTCTTGGGACGCGGAGCGTCCCGGGCTGCATTCCCACGCTGAGCGTGGGAACGATCACGCGGTTTTAGATCAACCCTCCGGCCGCAAAATCAACACCCCCAACGGCGGCAAATTCAACTCCAGTGAGAGGGCCTGGCCATGGCTCGGTTCTTCGTCGGTGAACACCCCGCCACCATTGCCGTAATTGGACCCGGCGTAAGTGTCGGCGTCGCTGTTGATCAACTCGACCCAACGCCCGGCAAACGGTACGCCGACACGATAGGACTGACGCGGTACCGGGGTAAAGTTGGCCACCACCAACACCGGCCTGCCCTCCTTGCTCCAGCGTAACCAGGCGTAGACGCTGTTGACCGCATCGTCGCCGATCAACCACTGGAAGCCTTGCGGGGCATCGTCCTGATCGTGCAGCGCCGGTTCTTCGCGATACAACCGATTCAGGTCACCGACCAGTTTGCGCACCCCCTGGTGTTCCGGGTATTGCAGTAAATACCAGTCCAGTTGCTGATCGTGATTCCACTCACGCCACTGGCCGAATTCGCAGCCCATGAACAACAATTTCTTGCCCGGATGCGTCCACATGAAACTCAGATAAGCCCGCAAATTGGCAAACTTCTGCCAGCGATCCCCCGGCATCTTGTCAATCAGCGAATGCTTGCCATGCACCACTTCATCGTGAGAAATCGGCAGGATGAAGCGTTCGGACCAGGCATACACCAGGCCGAAACTCAGCTCGTTGTGATGATGGGCGCGGTATACCGGATCCTGCTGAATGTAATGCAGCGAGTCGTGCATCCAGCCCATGTTCCACTTATAGGCAAAACCCAGCCCACCCTGTTGGGTGCTCTGGCTGACACCCGGCCACGCCGTGGACTCTTCGGCAATCACCAGCGCGCCCGGCGTTTCCAGGGCCACCACATCGTTGAGATGGCGGACGAAATCAATGGCCTCCAGATTCTCCCGACCGCCGTGACGGTTGGGCACCCACTCGCCGGCCTTGCGCGAGTAATCGCGATACAGCATCGACGCCACTGCGTCCACGCGCAGGCCATCGACGTGGAAATGCTTGAGCCAATGCAGCGCCGAGGCCAGCATGTAGCCGTGTACCTCGGTGCGGCCCAGGTTGTAGATCAGCGTGTCCCAGTCCTGGTGAAAACCTTCCTGCGGGTTACCGTACTCATACAGCGCGGTGCCATCGAACTGCGCCAGGCCGTGGGTATCGGTGGGGAAATGCGCCGGCACCCAATCAAGGATCACGCCGATCTCGGCCTGGTGACAGGCATTGACGAACGCGGCGAACTCATCCGGCGTGCCGTAACGGGCGCTCGGAGCGAATTGCGACAGCAATTGATAACCCCAGGAACCACCGAACGGATGCTCCATGATCGGCATCAGTTCGATGTGGGTGAAACCCAGCTCCTTCACATAAGGAATCAGCCGCTCGGCCAACTCGGGCCAGGTGTACTGACGGGCGACCTCGCCCAGGTCATCCAGCTCGCATTGCCAGGAACCGGCGTGCAATTCGTAGATCGACAACGGTGCGCTGGTTCGCTGACGCTCGCCCCGCGACTGCATCCAGGCGTGGTCCTGCCAGTCGATTTTCAGCGGCGAGGCAACTTTCGATGCAGTGTCGGGCGGCAGTGCAGTGGCGAGGGCCATCGGGTCGGCCTTGAGCGGCAGAATGCCATGGGCGCCGAGGATTTCGTATTTGTAGGCTTCCCCCGCTTGCAGGCGCGGAATGAACAACTCCCAGACACCGGTGGGATGGCGCAGACGCATCGGATGCCGACGGCCGTCCCAGACGTTGAAATCGCCAACCACCGAGACCCTTTTGGCATTCGGCGCCCACACGGCGAAGCGCACACCCTCAACGCCATCGACCGTCTTCAGCTGCGCGCCGAGGCAACTGCTCAAGTCCCGGTGATTGCCCTCGGCGAACAGGTACAAATCCATCTCGCCGAGTAACGGGCCAAAGCTGTAAGGGTCTTCGGCGAGTTGCTCGCCACCGGCCCAACGGGTTCGCAACTGATAGGGTCGGGCCCGCTCGAAGTGCCCGACGAACAGCCCCGGGGTTTGGGTGGTCTCAAGGCTGCCGAGCTCTTCCCCGGATTCCTTGTCCACCACCTGCACGCTCAAGGCGTCCGGTAGATAGGCTCGAATGAATTGCCCGCCAGCGCCATCGCTGTGCGGGCCGAGAATTGCGAAGGGATCCCGATGCTCAGCGCGTACCAACGCATCGATATCCCGCGCCCTGGGCAGCAGCGCCTGTTCCACATGCCCCTGTTCCTTGTTCGAGATACTCATGACTACTCTCCACCAAGATCGGAAAAGGGTTTAAGCCCACTCAATAAACCGTATAGACCGTGCAACGGCACGGGCAGCCAGGTGGGGCGATTTTCAGCCTCATAGGCCACTTCATAAGCCGCCTTCTCCAGACCGAACAACGCCAGCGCGGCGTCCTCGCCTTCAGGATCTTGCCATGCATGAGCAAGACTAGCTGCCGCCAGCCGATAAGCGTCGACAAATGCTTGCCGCGCCTCTTTCAGATAACGATCGGCGACCCGTTGACGCGCGGCCTGGGCCTCGACGGTGTTATCGACGTTATGCACGTTGATCGTCATCGCCGCGGCATAATCGAAGGAGCGCAACACGCCGCTGACATCTTTATAAGGGCTGTGTTTGCCTCGGCGCTCATGCAGCGGCCGCGCCGGCTCGCCCTCGAAATCAATCAGGTAGGCATCGCCCTTGATCACCAGCACCTGCCCCAGGTGCAAGTCGCCGTGGACGCGAATGCGCAGGCCACCAGCCGCTTTCTTGCCCAACTCCTGAACATGGCTGAGGATGGCTTTTTTGTTGTCCAGCAAGCGACTGACCAATGCCTGATCCGCGGCGTTCAGTTCAGTTTGATGCTGCTTGAGCAGCTTCAGGGCGTGTTCCAGTTGCGCCGCCACGTCCTTGGCCGAGGCCAGGGCATCTTTCTGGGTGGTGATCTGTGGGGCGAAGTCCGGGTTGGCGCTCGGGGCCGCCAACACCCGATGCATTTCCCCCAGACGCTGGCCGAGCATGCCGGCAAAATCCTTCAGCTCACCGAGAGCGTTGTAATGCTGCTCCTGCTCCGACACGGCATCGGCAAGTTCATCGCGAAGCGCCCGTTCGAGGTTGTTCTGGGTCCACTCCCACGCATCGCCCTGATTGCTCAAGTAGCCTTGGGCGATCATCAGCAACGTGTCCTCGCCTGCCGCGTTGCGACGAATCACCGCACCCAGCAGCGGCGAAATATTCTGGAAACCGGCATGGGTCAGGTACGCACTCATTTCCAGTTCCGGGTGCACCCCTGGCGCGACCTTGCGGATCAGCTTGAGCACCAGGCTGCTGCCGATCACCACCGAACTGTTGGACTGCTCGGCGGACAGATACCGCACCTCCGACTCGGCCGTCAGGCCAAGCCTGGTCAGTTCGTCGGCCGGCTCGAAACGGATCTCGCCACCGTCGGACGGCAACACCATGCCGGCCTGCATGCTCTGCAACACGGCATGAACAAAGCTGTCGAGGCTGAAGGCGTCGGTAATCAAACCGACCTGACGCCCACGCCGGACTCGGGCCAGTGCCAATTGCTGCGGTAAGGCAGCGCCAACCTGTTCCTCGGAAATAAAACCGAACGGCAACTGATAGCGGCTGGTCTGCCCGCCGCTGGTGACGTCGATTTCCCCCAACAGCACCGGATGCTGCGGGTCGCCGAAACGTACGCCATAAGCGAGGTTGACGCTGTCGATGACGCCGTCCTTGCCGGCGTACCAGCGGCGGTTCTGCAACCAGCTCGGCAGAATGCCCTGCTCCAGGGTGTGGCGGGATGGCGCTTCGAGCAGCTCTTCCATGCGTTTCTTCAGCACCAGGGTGGTGAAGTCCGGCAGGCTTTGCGCCGGCTCCACGTGCCAGCTCGGCATTTGGTTTTCCGCCGCCAGCCCGAACCAATAAAAACCGTAAGGCGCCAGCGTCAGCAGGAAATTCAACTGGCCGATGGGCGGGAACGCATTGCCGCCGAGCATCTCCACCGGAACCATGCCGACGTACGCCGACAGGTCCAGTTCCGCCGCCTGCGCGCTGCGTGACACGTTGGCCACGCACAAAATGATCTCGTGCTTGCCGTCCGGGCCGGTGAATTCGCGGGTATACGCCAGGATCCGTCGATTGCTCGGCGAAAGCATCTTCAGCGTCCCACGACCAAAGGCCTTGGACTGCTTGCGCACCGCGAGCAGGCGCCGGTTCCAGTTCAACAATGAATGAGGGTCACCGGCCTGGGTTTCGACGTTGACCGACAGGTAGCCATAGAGCGGGTCCATGATCGGCGGCAACACCAGACTGGCCGGGTCGGCGCGGGAGAACCCGCCGTTACGGTCGATCGACCATTGCATCGGCGTGCGCACCCCGTCGCGGTCACCGAGGTAGATGTTGTCGCCCATGCCGATTTCATCGCCGTAATACAGGGTCGGCGTGCCAGGCATCGACAGCAGCAGGCTGTTAAGCAGTTCCACGCGACGACGATCACGTTCCATCAACGGCGCCAGACGCCGACGAATCCCCAGATTGATTCGCGCCCGACGGTCGGCGGCGTAGTAATTCCACAGATAATCGCGCTCCCGGTCGGTGACCATTTCCAGGGTCAGCTCATCGTGGTTGCGCAGGAAAATCGCCCACTGGCAGTTGGCGGGAATTTCCGGGGTCTGGCGCAGAATGTCGGTGATCGGGAAACGATCTTCCTGAGCTAGCGCCATGTACATGCGTGGCATCAACGGGAAGTGAAAGGCCATGTGGCATTCGTCGCCTTTCTGGCCGCTGGCGTCAGTGTTGCCAAAGTACAACTGGGTGTCTTCCGGCCACTGATTGGCCTCGGCCAGCAGCATGCGGTCGGGGTAATTGGCGTCGATCTCGGCACGGATCTGCTTGAGGACGTCGTGGGTCTCGGGCAGGTTTTCGTTGTTGGTGCCGTCGCGCTCGATCAGGTACGGGATCGCGTCCAGCCGCAGACCGTCGATGCCCATGTCGAGCCAATAGCGCATTACCGACAGCACCGCTTTCATCACTTGCGGGTTGTCGAAGTTCAGGTCTGGCTGGTGAGAATAGAAACGGTGCCAGAAGTACTGACCGGCCACCGGGTCCCAGGTCCAGTTGGACTTTTCGGTGTCGAGAAAAATGATGCGGGTGCCATCGTATTTCTGATCGTTATCGGACCAGACATAGAAGTCGCGGGCCGCCGAACCGGGCTTGGCCTTGCGCGCGCGCTGGAACCACGCGTGCTGGTCCGAGGTGTGGTTGATGACCAGTTCGGTAATCACCCGCAGCCCGCGTTTATGGGCCTCGGCAATGAAGCGCTTGGCATCGGCCATGGTGCCGTAGTCAGGGTGTACGCCACGGTATTCAGCGATGTCATAGCCATCGTCCCGTCGTGGCGAGGGATAGAACGGCAACAGCCAGATGGTGTTGACGCCCAGATCGGAAATGTAATCGAGTTTGGCGATAAGGCCGGGAAAGTCGCCGATCCCGTCGTTGTTGGAGTCGAAAAAAGACTTAACGTGAACCTGGTAGATCACCGCATCCTTGTACCAGAGCGGGTCCTTGATGAAGGTGGCTGACCTGGGTTTCTTCGCCATTTGTAACTCCTATTGATACTAGAGAACGCCTTGGCCTAGATCGTTCCCACGCTCTGCGTGGGAATGCATCCAGTGACGCTCTGCGTCACAGCGGCGGACGCAGAGCGTCCAGGGCGGCATTCCCACGCAGAGCGTGGGAACGATCATGACGGTCAAGAACTAGTAATCCTCCAAATCCCGAACGGCAGATGCCACGGTTCGATCCGCATGAACTGGTACTTGCCGTGCCAGGTCCAGCGGTGGCCGTTCATCAAATCTTCGCCCTGAGTGACAGCATCATCGGGCAAGCCCATTTCCCACAGCGGCAATTCGAAGTTTGCCTCCTGGGCGTGATGCGGATCGAGGCTGACCGCCACCAGAATGAAATTGCTGCCGTCGACGCTGCGTTTGCCGAAGTACAGGATGTTGTCGTTCCACGCGTTGTAGACCTTCAGGCCCAAGTGCGTGTGCAGCGCCGGGTTCTGCCGGCGGATGCGGTTGAGCTGGGCGATTTCGGCAATGATGTTGCCCGGCGCGTTGAAGTCCCGTGGGCGGATTTCGTACTTCTCGGAGTTGAGGTATTCCTCCCGGCCCGGCACCGGCGCCGCTTCACACAACTCAAAACCCGAATACATGCCCCACAGGCCGGAGCCCATGGTCGCCAGCGCGGCACGGATGAGAAAACCGGCGCGCCCGGATTCATGCAGGAACGTCGGGTTGATGTCCGGCGTATTGACGAAAAAATTCGGCCGGTAGCATTCACGCCACGGCGACTCATTGAGTTCGGTGAAATAAGTCGCCAGCTCGGTCTTGGTGTTGCGCCAAGTGAAATAGGTGTAGCTCTGGGAGTAACCGACCTTGCCCAAACGCGCCATCATCGCCGGGGTGGTAAAGGCTTCGGCCAGGAAGATCACCTCGGGATACAGCGCCCGCACATCGGCGATCATCCACTGCCAGAACGGTAACGGTTTGGTGTGAGGGTTGTCGACGCGAAACAGCTTCACGCCCTCCTTGACCCAGCCCACGACGATGTCGCGCAACTCGATCCAAAGGCCGGGAATCGCGTCCACGGCATAGAAATCGACGTTGACGATGTCCTGGTATTTCTTCGGCGGGTTCTCGGCGTATTTGATCGTGCCGTCTGGCCGCCAGTTGAACCAGCCCGGGTGCTGTTTGAGCCACGGGTGGTCCTGGGAGCACTGAATCGCGAAATCGAGGGCGACTTCCAGCCCGTGCTCGGCGGCGGCCGCGACGAGCCGGCGAAAATCTTCGCGAGTACCCAGTTCCGAGTGAATCGCCTCATGCCCACCCTCTTCACTGCCGATGGCGTACGGGCTGCCTGGATCGTCGGGGCCGGCGATCAACGAGTTGTTCGGGCCTTTGCGGTAGCTGCGGCCGATCGGGTGGATCGGCGTGAAATACAGCACGTCGAAGCCCATGTCCTGGATCATCGCCAGCCGCGAATGCACGTCGTTGAAGGTGCCGTGACGGGCCGGATCGTCGGTGATCGAGCGCGGAAACAATTCATACCAGCTGGCGAACTGCGCCAGCTCTCGCTCCACGTCCACCGGGTATTCAGGGCTCAGGCTCAGGAAGGGACGATGATCGGCCTGGGCCATCAAGCCCGCGCTGCGTTGGTGCAGAAACAAGGCGACCTGCTCGGTTTCGAGCAGACCGGACAGCTCATGGTGCAACGCCGCCAGTTGTTCACTGAGCGGGCCTTCAGAGCGTTCGGCTGCCTGCTGGACGTGGGTGCGCCCTTCCTGCAATTCCAGGCTGACCGAGACGCCGGCGTCGTGCTTTTTTTTCAGCTCATAACAAAAGCTGGCGAACTGATCGATCCAGGCTTCGAGGCAGAACACATAACGGCCCTGCTTCTGCACACGAAACTGGCCCTGCCAGCCGTTATTGCCCAGCTCGGCCATCACCTCGCTCTGCCAGGTTTCGTCGCCCTCGGCACGCCAGCGGATGCGCACGGCCAGCTTGTCATGACCGTCGGCAAACACTTTGCTGGTCACCACCACGTCCTGATCAATCACGGCTTTAACGGCGAATTGCCCGCCATCGAGGGTCGGCATGGTGTTTTCGATCACGATCCGCGGTAGCAGTAACGCCTGCGACAGCGGTATATGCGGGTTGTAGCTCAACTCTGTGGGTTTTTCAGCGGTCATCGAGCATCTCTCCTTAACGCCCCAAGGACGCTCTTGTGCCTGGTCGTCGTTCACACGAAGCGGTCTGCCCCGACATGAACTCACTTAAGTTCCGAACAGCAGGCGCCGGTAAAAGTTCAGAGGGATTTGCCAAGTCTTTCGGGGGAATCAAATTCCCTGTGTACGGGTCAACCAACTTAAGCACGACTCACGCCATCTGCCACTGGAGACTGTAGCGATGAGCATTCCAATCCCGGCCGAGACACCCGATCCGAACATCGATGAGCCGACGGTACCGCCGATACAGCCAACACCGCCGACCGAACCCGCCCCCGTCCCTGAACAGGAACCGCCAGGCACCAACCCGCCACCGCGCGAAGAGCCACCGACCGTCCAGCCGCCGGAAATCGTGCATCCATGTAGGAGCAGCCGCTCCTACGGGGGGCGATCCTTTTCCAGCTGGCGCACCACGACCGGCATCACACCGAGGATCACCAACGCCAGCAACGTACTGAGCACCGCCGTGGCCTCGCGGCCCATCCCGGCCGAAACGCCAATGGCCGCCGTCATCCACAAACCGGCGGCGGTGGTCAGGCCTTTGACATGACCCTCGTCGCCATCGGTGTTTTTCAGGATAGTCCCGGCGCCGAGAAAGCCGATGCCGGCGATCACGCCCTGCACCACCCGACTCATGGCGTCGGCCTGGGATCCTGACATCTGCGGCACCAGCACAAACAGCGCCGCGCCCAGCGCCACCAGCATATGGGTGCGAATCCCGGCGGCCTTGCCCTTCTGTTCACGCTCAAAACCGAGAATGCCACCCAGCAAGGCAGCCATCAGCAATCGCACGGTAATGCGCGTCAGTTGTGACGCGTCGCCGATGTCAGCGAACTCTGCTTGCAGCGTCACCCAAACCTCGTGCCACCAAGCGTCCATGGCGCAGTCCTTGTGATGATCAATGGAAGTCACTCGATATAAGGTGGACCGCCCCCACCATTAATCGGTTGCACAGAACGATGAGCGGCAGATGCGTCCTAACGATCTAGAACCTGCAAAAAAAGGGCCCCCCCATGACCGTGCGTATCGAAAACCAGACCTGCTTCTTCATCACCAGGAACGGCGAAGAAATTCGTCTTTGCCCCGACGTCACCATCATCACCGACGCGGAAAAATCCATGTCGGCGGTGGACCTCGACGGCCAGCGCATCTACATCACCGAAGCAGAAGCCGATGCATTGACCGTAGCAGGCGCAGCGGACGGTCGCCGGCATTTGAAGGCCACGGACAGTGATTCGGTGATTTGACTGACCCGCATCAACACACGCCGCAAACACCTGGCATAGGCGTTTGCGGCCAGCCGTTGTGGGTGCATCAAGTTGTCGCAGGCGGGTGTCAGAAACTCATCTGATCCGCTTTTTATTGCTTTAGCTGAGTCTGTTATGCAAACAGATCGCTGGTCATAGTGCTCAGGCCTGATGGAGGCTGATGAGCGAAAGACCATGAGCGATAGAATCCCCGTCCGAACCGTTGAACCTGCTTCATTTATCAATGAGCCTTTGCGTCCAAAGATAAAGGCCAAGTCCAGCGACAACCTGATCCACACCCGCAGCTTCACGGGTTTGTTCCGCACCCTGCGCATGAGTGGCGCGGGGGTTCTGTTTCTGCTGTTCTTCGGCACCGTGTGGCTGAACTGGGGTGGCCGCCAAGCGGTGCTCTGGGACCTTTCCGAAAGTAAATTCCACATCTTCGGCGCGACCTTCTGGCCACAGGATTTCATCCTGCTGTCGGCGCTGCTGATCATTGCTGCGTTCGGCCTGTTTGCGATCACCGTGTTCGCCGGCCGGGTCTGGTGCGGCTACACCTGCCCGCAGAGCTCCTGGACCTGGATCTTCATGTGGTGCGAGAAAATTACCGAAGGCGAGCGCAACCAGCGAATCAAGCTACAAGCCGCCCCCTGGGGCCTGAACAAACTGATCCGCCGCTCGGCCAAACACACCCTGTGGCTGGCGATCAGCTTGCTCACTGGCTTGACCTTTGTCGGCTACTTCACGCCGATCCGGCCGCTGGCCGAAGAGCTGCTGACCTTGCAAATCGGCGGTGTCAGCCTGTTCTGGGTGCTGTTCTTCACCGGGGCTACTTACATCAATGCCGGTTGGTTGCGCGAAGCAGTGTGCATGCACATGTGCCCGTATGCGCGGTTCCAGAGCGTGATGTTCGACAAGGACACCCTGACCATTTCCTACGACGTGGCCCGCGGCGAAAACCGTGGCCCGCGCAAACGTGACGTGAAACCCACCGAGGTCGGACTGGGTGATTGCATCGATTGCCAATTGTGCGTGCAGGTCTGCCCTACCGGCATCGACATCCGCGACGGTTTGCAGATGGAATGCATCGGTTGCGCCGCGTGCATCGACGCCTGTGACTCGATCATGGACAAAATGGGCTACGCCCGTGGGCTGATCAGCTACACCTCGGAGCATGAACTGCAGGGTGGCAAGACCCACCTTCTGAGGCCGCGACTGATCGGTTACACCGCCGTGCTCCTGGTGATGATCGGCGCCCTCGCCCTGGCGCTGGTGGAGCGGCCGATGGTGTCGCTGGACGTGAGCAAGGACCGTGGCCTGTTCCGCGAGAACAGTGAAGGCCAGATCGAAAACATCTACAGCTTGAAGGTCATCAACAAGACCCAGCAACGTCAGGATTACCGATTGACGCTGGTCGATGGCGATGGCTTCCAGCTGCAAGGCAAGACTGAACTGAGCCTGGCCCCCGGAGAGATCGTCGACGTGCCGGTATCGGTGGCCATGACCACGGATCGCCCGAGCAGCAGCTCGCAGACCATCAGTTTCAAGATTGTCGACAGCGATGAGCCGGGCATCAACAGCGTGGCCAAGAGCCGGTTTGTTGCGCCGATGAACCGATGAGCCTTTAAGATGCAATCCTTTGTCAGATGCAGTCCTCTGTCAGATGCGATCCTCTGTGGCGAGGGAGCTTGCTCCCGCTCGGCTGCGTAGCAGTCGTAAATTTTTGGGGGCGCTTCGCACCCCAGCGGGAGCAAGCTCCCTCGCCACAACAGCGCACCAACTGAATAACCTCAAACCGGGTCTTTGATGAAACGCTACGAAAAATTCGCCGACGATATCGCTGAACTGATCCGCTCCGGCGTCCTCGGTCCCGGCCAGCGGGTGCCGTCGGTGCGCTACGCCAGCCAGACTTACGGGGTCAGCCCGTCCACGGTGTTCCAGGCCTATTACCTGCTTGAGCGCCGTGGCCTGATCCGCGCCCGGCCGCGCTCCGGTTACTTCGTCAATACCCATGCACCGAGCCCGTTTTCGGAGCCGGTGATCAGCAGCCAGGTCAACGAGTCCACCGAAGTCGACGTCAGCGAACTGGTGTTCTCGGTGCTGGACTCGATCAAGGACCCGAACACCGTGCCCTTCGGCTCAGCCTTCCCCAGCCCCACGCTGTTCCCGCTGCAGCGGTTGTCCCGCTCGCTGGCCAGCGCCGCCCGGGAGATGGACCCGCGCATGGTGGTCACCGACATGTCGCCGGGCAACCCGCAACTGCGTCGGCAAATCGCCCTGCGCTACATGGTCGGCGGGCTGATGCTGCCCATGGAAGAATTGTTGATCACCAACGGTGCGCTGGAAGCGTTGAACCTGTGCCTACAAGCAGTCACCGAGCCCGGCGATCTGGTGGCCATCGAAGCCCCAGCGTTCTATGCCAGCCTGCAAGTGCTGGAACGGCTGAAGCTCAAAGCGGTGGAAATCCCCGTGCACCCGCGCGATGGCATTGACCTTGGTGTGCTGGCCCAGACCCTGGAACGGCATCCGATCAAGGCCTGCTGGTGCATGACCAGTTTCCAGAACCCGATGGGCGCGACCATGCCCGAGGCGAAGAAGCAGGAACTCGTGGAGTTGTTGCGCAGCCATCAGGTGCCGCTGATCGAGGACGACGTCTACGCCGAGCTCTATTACGGCCAACAGGCGCCAAAACCGGCCAAGGCTTTCGATACTGAGGGTCTGGTGATGCACTGCGGTTCGTTCGCCAAGAGCCTGGCCCCCGGTTATCGCATCGGCTGGGTCGCCGCCGGGCGGTATGCACAGAAAATCGAACGCCTGAAACTGATGACCTCCCTCTGCGCCTCAATGCCCGCCCAGGCCGCCATCGCCGATTACCTGCAACACGGCGGCTACGACCGACACCTGCGCAAACTGCGTTACGCCCTGGAAGAACAACAAAGCGCGATGCTCGCCGCCATCGCCCGCTACTTCCCGGCCCAGACGCGCGTTAGTCAGCCGGCGGGAGGGTACTTTTTGTGGCTGGAGCTGCCGCCGCAGATGGATTCGTTGAAGTTGTTTCAGATGGCATTGGCGCAAGGGATCAGCATCGCGCCGGGGCCGATTTTCTCGCCAACCCAGCGGTTCAGGAATTGTATTCGGCTGAATTACGGCAGCCCGTGGACTGAGGATTCGGAGAAGGCGATGGAGACGTTGGGGCGGATTGTGCGGTCGTTCTGAGGGTTTGATGTTGTCTGGGCTATCGCCTTCGCGAGCAAGCCCGCTCCCACAGGGGTTCGGTGGTGTTCACAAATGTTGTGTACACACAGAACCCCTGTGGGAGCGGGCTTGCTCGCGAAGAGGCCAGAACAGACAAAGCAAATCCTGAGGATTAACGCCCACCACCCAGATCGACGAAAGTCCCGGTCGCATAAGAAGCCTTATCCGACAACAACCACACAATCGCCTCAGCCACTTCATCCGGTCGCCCACCCCGGGCCATCGGGATCGCCGATTCCAGCTTGCTGACCCGATCCGGATCGCCGCTCAATGCATGGAAATCGGTGTAGATGTAACCCGGCCGCACGGCGTTGACGCGAATACCCTCGCCCGCCACTTCCTTGGACAGACCGATGGTGAAGGTGTCCAGCGCGCCTTTGGACGCTGCGTAGTCGACATATTCGCTGGGGGCGCCCAAGCGGGCAGCGACCGACGACACGTTGACGATGCTGCCGCCCTGCCCGCCATGTTTGGGCGACATGCGCAGGATCGCGTGTTTGGCGCAGAGGATCGGCGCCAGGACGTTGGTCTTGAGGATTTTCAGAATACGGAATTCGGACATCTCGTCGATCCGCGATTTTTGCCCGACCGTGCCGGCGTTGTTCACCAGCGCCGTGACCCGACCGAGTTCGGTATCTACGCGGTGGAACAGGCCGATCACCTCGTCTTCGATGCTGACATCGGCGCGTACCGCAATGGCTTGAGCGCCGAGTGCGCGGACTTGTTCCAGCACACTGTGCGCCGCCTGTTCGTCGGACTGATAGTTGATACAGATCCGATAGCCCTGCTCTGCGGCCAACAGGGCCGTGGCGGCGCCAATTCCGCGGCTGCCGCCGGTGATGACGATGACTTTGTCCATGCTGGCATTCCCCCGTTTCAAGCGTATGCAGTCGGGGCCAAGAATAACCGCCATCGGCGGGTTTTGCATGAACCTGCGTCAATGGCTGCACTGATGGCAATCTGAAGTGAACCTATTCCTGTGGCTGAAGATGCTTCTGTGGCGAGGGAGCTTGCTCCCGCTGGGGCGCGCAGCGGCCCCCTCATTTTTTCAGACCCACCAGGCCGACTGGTTTTGCGACTGTTTCGCAGCCGAGCGGGAGCAAGCTCCCTCGCCACAGGTCTGCCCCCAATAAGCTGCTCGGTTTCAGCCCGCCGCCAATTGCTCCCCTCGGTGAATATCGGCCATAAAGCGATCGGCCGGCAGCGGGTGTCCCAGCAGATAACCCTGCAACGAGTCGCATCCGAGTTGGGTCAGGAAGTCTTGCTGGACACCGGTTTCAACCCCTTCGGCCACGATCCGCAAGCCCAAGGCCTGGCCGAGGGCGACGATGGCCGAGACGATGGCCGCGTCGTCGCTGTCGTGTTCCAGATCGCGGACGAAACCCCGGTCGATCTTCAGTTCATTGGCCGGCAGGCGCTTGAGGTACATCAAGCTCGAATAGCCAGTACCAAAGTCATCGATAGACAGGTCGACGCCCATATCCGAGAGTTCCTGCAGCACCGTCATGCTCGCATCGGCGTCGCTCATGGCGGTGGTTTCGGTGATTTCCAGGGTCAGGCTGTTGGCCGGCAAATGATGAGTGGCCAGGGCCTTGGCGACACTCTGCACCAACCCGGCGTGGCAGAACTGCAAGGCCGAGAGGTTCACCGCGATGCGCCAATCGGTGTAACCGAGCACGTACCACTCGCGCATCTGACGGCAGGCTTCATTGAGCACCCACTCGCCAATCGGAATGATCAGCCCGGTCTTCTCCGCAAGATCGATGAAGCTGTCCGGCTGCAGCATGCCCTGGGTCGGGTGTTCCCAGCGCAGCAACGCCTCGGCGCCCACCGGTCGGCCATGGCCGGCGTCGAACTTGGGCTGGTAATAGAGGCTGAATTGCTGCTGATCCAGGGCGTTGCGCAAGTCCTGAAGCAATTGCAGCTGTTTGCGCGCGTTGCTGTTCATCGAAGCGTCGAAGAAGCTGTGGCCGTTTTTCCCGGCACCCTTGGCGTGGTACATCGCCGCGTCGGCGTTCATCAGCAACTCCTCGGCGGTCTGACCGTTGCCCGGATAGAGCGCGATGCCGACGCTGGCGGAAATCTGCAAGTCATGTTCCGCGACCCGGAACGAGCGCGCGATCAGCCCCACCTGGCGCGCCGCCAGGTTCAGCGCGTCATTCGGCTCGGCGAGTTGCACCAGCAACACAAACTCATCGCCGCCGATCCGCGCCAGGGTGTCCTGGCTACGCAAATCTTCACGCAAGCGCAGGCCGACCTCACGCAGCAACTGATCGCCCATGTGGTGCCCAAAAGCATCGTTGACCGGTTTGAAACCATCCAGATCAATGAACATCAACGCAAAACAGCCGCCCTGCTCCTGCACCCTCGACATCGCCTGATCGATACGGTCGGCCAGTAACACCCGGTTCGGCAGCCCGGTCAGGGTGTCGTGCAGCGCCAGCTGGGTGAGCTCGCGATTGGCCTCGGTCAGTGAGTGAGCCAGGTCCGCGGTGCGAGCCTCCAGGCGTGCATCGAGGATCGAGGTCAGCAAGGCAATGCTCAATACGGCAAGGGTGGTGATCAGAACAAGATTGTCCAGGCCCTCGCCGTTCAGGCCATCGGCTGCCGCGCCACAGAAACTGCCGTCGGCAAAGCGTGCCGCGGCCATGCCGGTGTAGTGCATGCCGACGATGGCGATGCCCATGATCACCGCAGCACCGCCGCGGATCAGGCGAACATAGGGCGCCTGCCGACGCAGGCGGAAAGCGATCCACAACGCAGCGCCCGACGCGCCGACGGCGATCAGCAGCGAGGCGCTAAACAGAGCGGGGTCGTAATCGATGCCAGGCTGCATGCGCATGGCGGCCATGCCGGTGTAATGCATCGCACTGATGCCAGCGCCCATCACCAGCGCGCCGAACGCCAGTTGCCAGGCCGGCAGTTGTGGCTGGCTGACCAGCCACAAGGCAAAACCGCAGGACAGGACCGCGATCAATAGCGACAGCGCCGTAAGGGTAACGTCGTAGCCCAGATCGATCGGCAATGTGAACGCGAGCATGCCGATGAAATGCATCGACCACACGCCGATCCCCATCGCAAAAGCGCCGCCCGCCGTCCACAGATGCACCGCCCGCCCCTTGGCCGTGGCGATGCGACCGGTGAGGTCTAGCGCGGTATAAGAGGCAAGTATCGCCACACAGAGCGATATGAAAACCAGCGTAAAGGAATAACTACCGATGAGCATGGGACTTCTCGCGACCGCCCCCGCCGTGCTGCGTTCATTCTCGGGGAGCAAAGTCGGCGATTGTACTGATTCCGCGGACGAACGCACTCACAAAGTCATCAAAAGGCCATCAAGATGATAACGCCGGTAGCTCAAGGCACATGATCGTTCCCACGCTCTGCGTGGGAATGCAGCCAGGGACGCTCCGCGTCCCATGCAGAAGCGGACGCAGAGCGTCCGGTGAGGCATTCCCACGCAGAGCGTGGGAACGATCATGCGCTATTGCTTGTCGCTCACCTGAAGCTGCCCGTCCCACCCGCCGCCCAGTGCGGCGATCAATTGCACGCTGGCGATCAAGCGGCTCTGCAGCAAGCTCAGCACATTGCGCTCGTTGCTCAACGCCGTGGCTTGAACCACCACCACATCCAGATAAGCAATCAGCCCGGCCCGGTACTGATTCCGGGTCAAACGCAAGGATTCGCGCGCCGCCTCCAGGGCTTCCTGACGCACCTTGGCTTCGTCTTCCAGCACCTTGAGCTGCACCAGATAGTTTTCCACTTCACGGAAGCCGTCGAGCACGGTCTGGCGGTATTTAGCGACGGTTTCGTCATAGGCCGCTTCGCTACGATCGACTTCCGCCGAGCGCTGCCCACCGTCGAACAGGGTCATGGCCAGTTGCGGGCCGACCGACCAGAAGCGGTTCGGCACGCTGATCCAGTTGTTAGAGGTGCTGCTGCTATAGCCGCCGTTCAGGCTCAGGGTCAGGTCTGGGTAGTAGGCGGCTTTGGCCACGCCGATATTGGCGTTGGCGGCCATCACCGAGCGCTCGGCGGAGGCGATGTCCGGGCGGCGTTCCAGCAACTGCGAAGGCAGGCTCAGCGGCACCTGCGGCAATGCCGGGATGTCTTGGGTTTCCGCCAGGCTGAACTCGGCCGGCGGCAGACCAATCAATACAGCAATGGCGTTCTCGAACTGCGCGCGCTGCCAGATCAGGTCGACCATTTCCGCCTGGGTGCTTTTGAGCTGAGTGGTGGCCTGGGCCACTGCGTCCTTGCCGGAGACACCCGCGCGGTACTGGTTTTCGGTCATGGTCAGCGAACGCTGATAGGCCTCGACCGTCGCTTCCAGCAGGCGTTTCTGTTCGTCGATCACCCGCAATTGCAGATAGTTCTGCACCAGCTCCGATTGCTGGCTCAGGCGCATCGCCGCCAGGTCGGCAAAACTCGCCTCGGCATTGGCTGTGTCGGCTTCCAGGCCTCGGCGCAATTTGCCCCAGACGTCCGCTTCCCAGCTGACCCCGGCCTGCGCGGTGTAGGTGTCGCGAATACCGCTGGAGGAACTGCTCAGGCTCGAGCTGCTGCTACCGGTGCCTTGGCTGGAACGGGTTTTCCCGACGGTCAGGTCCACCGTCGGGAAAAACGCCCCCCGGGCGCTGCGCACCAATGCCTGGGCCTGGCGGTACTGGGCTTCGGACTGAGCGACGGTCTGGTTGGCGCTGTTGAGTTTTTCGATCAGGCCGTTGAGCTGCTGATCGCCATACAGCTCCCACCAGGCACCACGGGCCAGAGAATCGCTGGGGTTGGCCTGACGCCAGCCAGCCGCTTCCTTGTATTGTGCCGGCGCGGCGGCTTGCGGGCGCTGGTAATCCGGGCCGATGGCGCAGGCACTGAGCATCGCCACGCACAGCGACAGGCTCAGCAAACGCGAACCTCGGGCCGTGATCAGCGGTGCAGCCAGGTTGAAAAGCGAACGGTCAGTCATAGCGGAGTTTCCAGAGCAGCATCGGTACGCACCCCACGCCAGCGGTTGAAGCGATGGCGCAGATTGTCGAGATAGAGGTAAACCACCGGGGTGGTGTAAAGCGTCAGCACCTGGCTGAAGACCAGCCCGCCAATGATGGTCAGGCCCAGCGGCTGACGCATTTCCGCCCCTTCGGCCCGGCTCAGCAGCAACGGCAAGGCGCCGAGGATTGCCGCCAGGGTGGTCATCAGAATCGGTCGCAGACGTTGCAGGCAGGCGCTACGGATCGACTCCAGCGGCTCAAGGCCCTGATGCCGTTCCAGTTGCAACGCCAGGTCGATCATCAAAATGGCGTTTTTCTTCACCACGCCAATCAGCAAGAACAACCCAAGCAAGGAGATCAGGCTGAACTCGCCGCCCAACACATAGATCGACAGCAACGCCCCAACCCCGGCGGACGGCAAGGTCGAGAGAATGGTCAGCGGGTGGATGTAGCTTTCATACAGCACGCCGAGCACCAGATAGACCGCCACCAGCGCGCCGAGAATCATCCACGGCTGGCTCTTCTGGGTCGCGGCGAAGGCATCGGCGGTACCGGCCATTTTCGCGATCACGTCTTCCGGCAAACCGACCTTGGCAATCGCCCGCTCGATGGCCGCTGAGCCCTGCTCCACCGTCACGCCTTCGGCCATATCGAAAGCGATGCTTTCCGAAGCGAACTGGCCTTCGTGGCTGACCCGGTCGTCTTCCAGGCTGTTTTCATAGTGCGCGATGGTGGACAACGGAATCCGCGCACCGTCGGCGGTGATCACCTGCACCTGCTTGAGTGTTATCGGATCCTGGGCGTATTTCGGGTTGACCTCCATCACCACCTGATACTGGTTGAGGCTGTCGTAGATCGTCGAAATCTGCCGCTGGCTGTAGGCGTTGTTCAGCACCGCGGTGACCATGTCCATGTCCACGCCCAGACGCTTGGCCTGATCGCGATCGACAATCAGGGTCACTTGCTGGGCGCCACGGCCTTCGCGTGCGTCGATTGCCGTCAGTTCCGGCAGCGCCTTGAGGGCGGTGACGACTTTCGGATACCACTCGCGCAACGCGCCGAGATCGCCGCTTTGCAGGATGTAGGAATATTGCGAGGAGGTTTGCTCGCGGCCGCCGCCAAATTGCAGGTCCTGATCTGCCATCAGCATCAATTGCGCACCCGGCACCTTGGGCATTTCCTTGCGGAGGCGTTCGATGACTTTCTGCGCGGACAGGTTACGTTCCTTGATCGGTTTGAGCCGCACCAGCATGAAAGCGTTGTTGGTGCCGTTGTTGCCACCGATGAACCCGGCGACGCTCTCCACCGCCTCATCCTTGAGCACGGCGCGGCGGAAGATTTCCATCTTCGGCTGCATCACGCTGAATGACAGCCCGTCGTCGCCGCGCACGAAACCGATCAACTGGCCGGTATCTTGCTGAGGTAAAAATGTTTTAGGAACAACGACATACAGAGCAATGTTCACGCCAATCGTCACGAACAGGCTGAGCAGGGTCAGTCGACGGTGACGTAACACCCAATCGAGGCTGGTGGCATATTTGCCGACCATCCACTCGTTGGTCCGCTGGCTCCAGCGCTGCAGGCGGTTTTCCTGCCCCGGCGTATGCGGCTTGAGCCAGCGGGCACAGAGCATCGGCGTCAGCGTCAGCGACACCAGCAACGACACCACAATGGCCGCCGCCAGGGTGATGGAAAACTCGCGGAACAGGCTTTCGATGATCCCGCCCATGAACAGGATCGACAGGAACACCGCCACCAGCGAGACGTTCATCGACAGCAGCGTGAAGCCGACTTCCTGGGCCCCGAGGTAGGCCGCCTTCATCGGTGGCACGCCCTTGTCGATGTGCCGGGAAATGTTCTCCAGCACCACAATGGCGTCGTCCACCACCAGCCCGGTGGCCAGAATCAACGCCATCAGCGACAGGTTGTTCAGGGAGAACCCGTAGAGGTACATCACCGCAAACGTGCCCACCAGCGATACCGGTACCGCCAGGGTCGGAATCAGCGAGGCGCGGAAGTTACCGAGGAACAGGAACACCACCAGAATCACCAGCGCCACAGCAATCAGCAAAGTCATTTCCGCTTCATGCAGGGTGGCCTTGATCACCGGCGAACGGTCCATCGCCAGGTTCAGCTTGACGCTGGCCGGCAGCACAGCCTGCAGCGCCGGCAATTGCGCCTTGATCTCGTTGACCGTCTCGATGATGTTGGCGCCGGCCTGGCGGTTGATCACCAGCAACACCGCCGCGTCGTCATTGAAGAACCCGCTGTTGTAGCGGTCCTCGACGCCGTCGCTGACCTTGGCCACATCCTTCAGGCGCAAGGCAGCGCCGTCCGCGTAGTGAATGATCAGCGACTCGTAATCCTTGGCCTTTTCCAGTTGATCGTTGGCCTGAACCTGCCACAGCCGCTGGCCGTCTTCGACCGAGCCCTTGGGCCGGCGCACGTTGGCGTTGGCGATGGTGTTGCGTACATCGTCCAGCGCCACGCCGTATTGGTTCAGTGCCTGGGGTTCGAGTTCGATGCGCACCGCCGGCAACGAACTGCCGCCGATCTGCACTTCCCCCACGCCCTGCACCTGGGACAGGCTCTGGGACAGGATCGTCGAGGCGAGGTCGTAGAGCTGGCCTTTTTCCAGCACGTCCGAGGTCAGCGACAGCACCATGATCGGCGCCTGGGACGGGTTGACCTTCTTGTAGGTCGGCATGCTGCGCATCCCGCTCGGCAGCAGGTTGCGCGAGGCATTGATCGCCGCCTGCACTTCCCGCGCCGCGCCGTTGATGTCGCGGTCCAGGTCGAATTGCAGAATCACTCGGGTCGAACCCTGGCTGGAACGGCTGCTCATGGTGTTGACCCCGGCGATAGCGCCGAATGAGCGTTCAAGCGGCGTGGCCACGGTCGAGGCCATGACCTCCGGGCTCGCACCGGGCAGACTGGCCTGGACCACGATCACCGGGAAGTCCATCTGCGGCAACGGCGACACCGGCAACAGGCCAAAGCTCACACCGCCCAGCAGCATGATCGCCAGGCTCAGCAGCATCGTCGCCACCGGGCGCTTGATAAAAGGTCCGGACAGGTTCATGGCTGTTCTACCGCTTCCACGGTGTCAGATTTACGGCCCCAGCGCCGCCCGAGGCGGTCGAAGTACAAGTAAATAACGGGTGTGGTGAACAAGGTCAGTACCTGACTCACCAGCAAGCCACCGACCATCACCAGACCCAAAGGCTGGCGCAGTTCCGCGCCGGAACCGGTGGCCAGCATCAGCGGCACCGCGCCGAACAACGCCGCCAGGGTGGTCATCAGAATCGGCCGAAAGCGCAGCAGCGCGGCCTGATAGATCGCCGTTTCCGGGTCCATGCCCTGATTGCGTTCCGCCTCAAGCGCGAAGTCGATCATCATGATCGCGTTCTTTTTCACGATGCCGATCAGCAAAATGATGCCGATGATCGCGATCATCCCCAGGTCATTGCCGCTCAACAGCAGCGCCAGCAAGGCGCCGACCGCCGCCGAGGGCAAGGTCGAGAGAATGGTGATCGGGTGAATGTAACTCTCGTAGAGCACGCCGAGCACGATGTACATGGTCACCACCGCCGCCAGAATCAGCAGCAAGGTGCTCGACAGCGACGCCTGGAACGCTTCGGCCGCGCCCTGGAATTGGGTCTGCACGCCAATCGGCATGCCGATGTCTTTCTGCACCTGGTCGATGATCTCCACCGCATGCCCTAACGCCACGCCGGGCGCCAGGTTGAAGGACATCATCACCGCCGGGAATTGGCCGATGTGAGTGATCGCCAGTTGCGCCTGACGTTCCTCGACATGCGCCAGGCTGGACAGGCGCACCTGACCGCCATCGGTGGTCTTGACGTGAATCTGGTTCAGCGCATCCGGGCCGATCTTCTCGCCGGACTGCGATTGCAGCACCACGCGGTATTGGCTGGCCTGGGTGTAAATGGTGGAAATCTGCCGCTGACCGAAGGCGTCGTAAAGTGCGTCGGTGATGTTCGACACCGATACGCCGACCCGCGACGCCGCATCACGGTCGATCACCAGATACACCTGCAAGCCCTTGTCCTGCAAATCGCTGGCGACATCGGTCAGCTCCGGCCGTTGCGCCAGCGCTTCCACCAGACGCCCGCTCCACAGGCTGAGCAACTCGGAATCCGGCGAGGACATGCTGAATTGGTACTGCGTGCGGCTGACCCGATCTTCGATGGTCAGGTCCTGCACCGGCTGCATGAACAGGCGAATGCCGATCAGCTTGTCCAGCTCCGGTTGCAGACGCGCAATCACTTCGGTGGCGCTCAGGTCGCGATTGCTGTGGGACTTGAGGTTGATCAACAGCCGGCCACTGTTCAGCGTCGAGTTGTCGCCATCGACCCCAATGTAGGACGACAGGCTCTCGACGGCCGGATCGGCCAGGATCACCTTGGCCAGTTCCTGCTGTCGCTCGCTCATCGCCGCAAAGGAAATCGACTGCGGCGCCTCGGAAATACCCTGGATCACCCCGGTGTCCTGCACCGGGAAGAAACCCTTGGGCACCACCATGTACAGGAACACGGTCAACGCCAGCGTGCCGATGGCCACCATCAGGGTCAGCGGTTGGTGCTTGAGAACCCACTTTAACTTGCGCCCGTAAGCCGCGATCATCCAATCAATTGCGGCGCCACTGGAGCGGTAGAACCGGCCCTGTTCTGCTTCCTTGGGTTCACGTTTGAGCAGCCGCGCGCACATCATTGGCGTCAGGGTCAGGGACACCACGAGTGAAATCAGGATCGCCACCGCCAGGGTGATCGCAAACTCGCGGAACAAGCGCCCCACCACGTCGGCCATGAACAGCAGCGGAATCAACACCGCGATCAGCGACAGCGTCAGGGAAATCAGGGTGAAGCCAATCTGCTTGGCGCCCTTGAGTGCCGCTTGCAGCGGGCTGTCGCCCTCCTCGATATATCGGGAAATGTTCTCCAGCATGACGATCGCATCGTCCACCACGAAACCGGTGGCGATGGTCAGCGCCATCAGGGTCAGGTTATTGACCGAGAACCCCGCGAGGTACATCACGCCGAAGGTGCCGATCAATGACAGTGGCACAGCCACCGACGGAATGATCGTGGCGCTGGCCCGCCGCAGGAACAGGAACGTGACCATCACCACCAGTGCGATGGCGATCAGCAATTCGTGTTGCACGTCGGTGACCGAGGCGCGAATGGTCTGGGTACGGTCGGTCAACACGGTGACTTCGAGACCGGCCGGCAGGTTGTCGGTGATGCTCGGTAGCAAGGCCTTGATCCGGTCGACCACTTCGATGACGTTGGCGCCGGGCTGACGCTGGATGTTCAGCAGCACCGCCTGGTTTTCATTGGCCCACGCCGCCAGACGTTCGTTCTCGGCGCCGTCGACGATCTGCGCCACGTCCTTGAGCCGCAACGGCGCGCCGTTGCTGTAGGCGAGGATCAGGTTGGCGTAGTCCTTGGGTGAAGTCAGTTGGTCGTTGGCGTCGAGCATCGACACCCGGGTCGGGCCGTCGAAATTGCCCTTGGGCTGATTGACGTTGGAGGCACCGATCAACGTGCGCACGTCCGACAGGTTCAGGCCGTTGGCCGCCAGGGCCTCGGGATTGACCTTGATCCGCACCGCCTGACGCTGGCCACCGGCAATACTGACCATGCCGACGCCGCTGATCTGGGCGATTTTCTGCGCCATGCGGGTGTCGACCAGATCATTGAGTTTGGGCAACAGCATGGTTTTTGAGGTGATGGCGAGGGTCAGCACCGGGGTGTCCGCCGGGTTGACCTTGTTGTACACCGGCGGTGCCGGCAAATCCTTGGGCAGCAAATTGGTCGCGGCGTTGATCGCGGCCTGCACTTGCTGCTCGGCGACGTCCATGTTGATGTCGAGGCTGAACCGCAGGGTCAGCACCGAGGCGCCGCCAGAACTGGTGGATGCCATTTGAGTCAGGCCAGGCATCTGCCCGAACTGACGCTCCAGCGGCGCAGTCACGGCGCTGGTCATGACATCCGGGCTGGCGCCGGGATAGAGCGTCATGACGCGAATGGTCGGGTAATCGACCTGGGGCAATGCCGACACTGGCAGCAGCCGATAAGCGATCACACCGGCCAGAATAATGGCCAGCATGCTCAGGGTCGTGGCGACCGGGCGAAGGATGAACAGCCGCGAGATGTTCATGCGCCGCCCTTTTTCGCCTTGTCGGTGGCCGTCGCGTCAGTCGCATCGGCCGCCGATTTGCCTTGCAGGTGCTCGGTCGGGGTGGTCGGCACATCCTTGCTGTCGTTGACGACCTCCACTTCGCTGCCTTCCTTCAGGCGGTCGGTGCCTTCCAGCACCACCCGATCACCAGCGGCCAGGCCCTCAGTAATCACCGTGTTGTCACCGTCACTGGCGCCGACTTTCAACTGGCGGATGGTGACCTTCTTGTCGCCGTCCATCGCATAGACGAACGTGCCGTTGGTGCCGAACTGGATCGCCGCCGAAGGCGCAAGCACCACGCCTTTGAGGGTGTCGGCCAGCAAGTGGACGTTGACGAACTGGTTGGGGAACAGCGCTTGATCGCGGTTCTCGTAGCGGGCCTTGAATTTCAGGGTGCCGGTGGTGACGTCGATCTGGTTGTCCAGGCTCTGCAACACGCCAGTGGCCTGCAATTTGGTATCGCCACGGTCCCAGGCTTCGGCGGGCAGTTTGGCGCCGGTGCGATAGCGGGCCAGTACGACGTCGAGGCTGTTTTCCGGCAGAGTGAAGGCAACGCTGATCGGTTGAGTCTGGGTGATGATCGCCAGTGCCGTGGTGTCATTGGCCGCCACAAGGTTACCGACGTCCAGTTGACGCAAACCCACACGCCCGGCGATCGGCGCGCGGATTTTGGTGAATTCAAGATTGAGCTTGGCGTCGTTGACCGCCGCCTGATTGGTCTTGACCGTGCCCTGGTACTGGCCGACCAGTGCTTCAGCGGTGTCCAGGGTTTGCTTGGCGATACTGTCTTCGCGGTACAGGCCGCGATAGCGCTCGACATCGACCTGAGCGTTCTTCAACTGCGCCTGATTCTGCAGCAAGGTGCCTTCGGCCTGGAGCAAGGCGTTCTGGTAAGGACGCGGATCAATTTCGGCCAGCAGGTCGCCCGCCTTGACCATTTGCCCTTCTTCGAACGAAATCTTGACCAGTTCGCCGCCAACGCGGCTGCGCACATTGATGGTGTTCAGCGCGGTCACGGTGCCCAGCGCCTTGTAATACAGCGGGAAATCGCCCTTGACCGCCGGCGCCACGCGCACCGGGACCGGCCCGGTCGCCCCGCCGAACCCCGGACGCATCCCCCCCGACCGGCCGTTGTGTCCGGCAACGGCTTTCTGCCCTGCGCCCTCCTTCGGGCTGCTGCCTGCGGGCCAGAACTTCCAGCACAGGCCAGCGATGACCAACAGGACAAGCAGGCCAAACAGCCAGCGACGGGGATTACGGGAAGCGGAGGATTGCATTGAGTGATCAACCATTGGGCGCGTGGGCTTTTTTACATGAGGCTGAACGATAAGCACTGGCGGGTCTGAAGCAAAGCGCCTTTACCGGCAATTTACCTTTGGCTTACGTAACAGGAGATTTATCTAAAACACTGAAGCACAAATGAAAACGGCCTGGGCAGAGGGGGCGTTCTCAGTTTATTACCCCGCCGCGCCGGGTCTGCTGTTGTGCAGGGCAAGGCGCGAGAAGCGTGGTTTGGTCGTTCCAAATAAGCTTTGAGCAACGCAGCCCTGCACAACAGCAGGCCCGGCCCTTCGGGTTGTGCCTTAAAGCGGGCCAGGCTGCGTTGCAGGCCTTGGAAAGGGAACAACCATTCCCAGCGGCCTGCGCCTTGTCTGGCCCGCTTTAAGGCGACAACGCGACGGGGAAATTAACTGAGAACGCCCCCTCAGGCCGTTAACAATTGTAAAGGTTTACTTATTTCAGAGCTGCGAGAGCCGCTTCGTAGTTCGGTTCTTCAGCGATTTCCTTGACCAGTTCGCTGTGCAGAACCTTGTCGTTTTCGTCCAGAACCACAACGGCACGGGCGGTCAGGCCTTTGAGTGGGCCATCGGCAATCGCTACGCCGTAGTTCTCGATGAACTCGGCACCGCGCAGGGTCGACAGGTTCTGAACGTTTTCCAGGCCTTCGGCACCGCAGAAACGAGCCTGGGCGAACGGCAGGTCAGCGGAGATGCACAGCACGACGGTGTTGGCGACGTCATTGGCCTGGGCGTTGAACTTGCGAACCGAAGTGGCGCAGGTCGGGGTGTCGATGCTTGGGAAGATGTTCAGCACTTTGCGCTTGCCGGCGAAGCTCGCCAGGGTCACGTCCGACAGATTGCCGGCAACCAGGGAAAAGGCTGGCGCCTGGGAACCGGCTTGTGGCAGTTGGCCGTTGACCTGAACCGGGTTGCCTTTAAGAGTGACTTGAGCCATGAACGGAGTCCTTCTGAACGTTGGTGTAGAGAATTTTGACGAGGCCGAAGTTAACCACGAAATGGTCTGGCGACCTATGCCCAAATACAAAGCAAATTGTGTTGCCGAACCTCACAAACAACATAACCCCTGTAGGAGCGAGGCTTGCCCGCAAAGAGGGACTGTCAGTTGCATCAATGTTGCCTGACACACTGCCTTCGCGGGCAAGCCTCGCTCCTACAGATGAATTTCAGCCCAGCAATCTAAGCATATTGCGGTGCCGCGCTTCGAAAATCCGCCGCATGTAGGCATTGACCAGCAACCATTCCAGCGGTGCGCCACCCATGGCCGCATAAGTCACACGGTCGGTGTACAGCGTACCGCCCTCTGCCGCTGCGACCCGGTGTTCATGACGAAAGGCAGCCATTGGCCCCTTGAGCATTTCATCGATGAAATGCTGCTCGCCAACCTCGCGGATCACCACTGTCCAGTTTGACGGGATCACATTGAACATCCAGTGCCGAAAGCGAAACTGTCGACCGGCTTCGATGCGCAGGTTATTCAGGTCGATATCGCCCAGCGGTGTGACCCGTTCCGGGAAGATCTTCGGAAAGTTGACGCCTTCCAGGCAAAAGTCGAGTACTTGCTTGGGTGTGCGGTTGGGGATCAGGGTGGTGAGTTCCAGAACGGGCATGAATGATGGCATCCCATCGGCCAGGGGATTGGCAGACTACCATCACGCTAAAGTCCTACCTATCCCCGTGTAGGGATATGGGGTAGCACAAGGTTTGCAGCGTTTTTCATTTGGCCGCGTTGTCGATTTGACCCAAGGTCATTCGACTAGACAGTGAGTCACTCAAATCCAGCGGAGACAAAACCATGCGATTCATGATCATTGTGAAAGCCAGCCCGGATTCCGAGGCCGGTGTGATGCCCAGCGAAGAACTGATGACCGCGATGGGCAATTTCAACGAGGAACTGGCCAAGGCCGGCATCCTCATCGATTGCGACGGCCTGCAGCCCAGCAGCAAAGGCGCCCGCGTACGTTTTTCGGGTGACGAGCGTACGGTGATCGACGGCCCGTTCGCCGAAACCAGGGAGCTGATCGCTGGCTACTGGTTGTGGCAGGTGAAGTCGAAAGAGGAAGCGATCGAGTGGGTCAAGCGCTGCCCCAACCCGATGCCGGGCACAGAGGCCGAGATCGAGATTCGCCAGGTGTACGAGGCCGAAGACTTCGGGGCCGAGTTCACACCGCAGTTGCGCGAACAGGAAGAACGAGTGCGTGAGCAGGCGAAGAAGAACTGAAGCAAAACTGATGCACCTGACATACCTGATGCACTTCTGATGCACCTGATGCCGCTTCATGCGTCGTAGCGGGGTATCGGGATTGCGGGGGGAATTAGTGGTACCGGGAGACCGCTTTCGCGAGCAAGCCCGCTCCCACATTTGATCTCTGGTGTTCACAAAATCTGTGATCGAAACAGAATCAATGTGGGAGCGGGCTTGCTCGCGAAGAGGCTCTCAGCCCCGCCGCATTACTTGGACTTGAGCTTCAGATACGACTGATGCATATCCGACGCCCAGCCATCGATCACGTTTTTCACGTCACCGGCCTTCATCACCTGATCTGAGTTTTCCAGCGGTTTGCCAATGCCCTTGCGCACCACTTGGGCCACGACTTTGTTGTTGCCACCATCGAGAAATACCGCTTCGGTGGCCAGATTGGTTTCCTGGTCGCGAATGCCGCTGGCTGTACTGACTGCCGCCGCTACCAGGGCGATCGGGATCACTTCATAAGGCTGGAGGCTTTCGGTCTTGCTGGTAACAGAGGTGATCGCCGCACGCACCACCATAACGCCAGGGCCGGGACCGCTGGCCAGTGGCAGGGATTTGCCTATTTCGCGTTTAAGTGCTTGATCGTAGTAACTGGTGATGCCGTTCAGAGTGGTCTGAGGAATTTTCACCGTTGGTTGCGGTTTGGGATAGAGCTGAGTCGGTTCGATGTAGACACTGGTGAATTTGTTGATATCGAGCTTGGGGTCCATCCAGCGCATCACCACGGCGCCTGATGGCGACTTGGCTTCCTTGAGCTGACTGTAGTTCTTGAGAAAACCGGAATACTGGTCCGGCTCGACGACTTTGCTGGAGCAACCCACCACTCCGATAGAGGCGATGAATAGGGTGCTCATCATTAACGCAAGCTTCATGCTTGTAACTCCTGTCAGAAGGCCGGCAACAATATGGCATACGGGAATTAAAGGTATAGCCAATGCCCGGCACTTTCGTTATCAAAAAGCACAATATTCATCTATTGCTGAGGTGATCGCGGCAATATTCAAAGGCCTCTTCGCGGGCAAGCCTCGCTCCTACAAGTCCGGGTTGTATGAACCCAACCCCCCGTAGGAGCGAGGCTTGCCCGCGAAGACATCAGCTCGAACAACACAAAACCTCATCTGGAAAAAACCTGGTCAATCACCACGAAGATCCGCTTTTCGCCGCCAATTCCCGCCGACTATTGGCGCGCATCGCCTTGATCAGCGACACCGTGCCCACCAGGATGATCACCGCCGCGAACAGGAAGTCGATGCTGTACAGCTGAAAGTCGTTCAACGGCCCCACCAGAAACACCCGAATCGCCCCAATACTCACTAGCGTCGCGAGAAAGTCGATACCCGGCTCATCGCGATAAAACACGTGCAGCAGCGGCAGGCACATCACCAGCAACAACAGCAGCACAATCACCTTGAACGAGCCTTTGCGCTCGACACTGAACGCACATTCGTTGGCGCCGTAGGGCTTGTAGTCTTCCTCGCGAATCAACGAGTTTTTCTCGTTGATGTATTCCACGCGGTTGTACTTCTGGATCGGCGTGAAGGTGTTCGACATCTCCATGCTGGTGGTGACGTTCTTGAAGCGAAGGTCTATGCGCTCGTTGCCCTTGAGGTAATACAGCACCGGTTTGTAGCCGTAGCGATAGGTGTCGAACGGAAAGTCCGTCGACCGCCCCAAGACCCCGATGGGTCTGGACTCAAGTTCCGCGTAGGCACTTTTATCGGTCGAAGACAGGTTGCGGCTCAGGGGCTTGATCCTGACCTGCTCCATGAGAATCGGCGCAATGCCGTAGGACCACTGCAGGGGTTCCATGCGCAGCCGCAGTTCGTTGCGGCCCAGGTCATAGCGATCAAAGGTTCGCTCGGAGACGATCACCGCGCCCGAGAGCATGAACTCGCCATGAACGTTGTTGGTGATGTGCAGCGACAGTCGATCCCTGCCCGAGCCTGTGGCATCGCTGGCCGGTGGCGTGCCACACCAGGCGTAGCTGCTGAAGGTCTCCCCGAGCTGGCCGTTACGGTTCTCTTTGAACACATAAAAGTAACTGCCCCACAGGGCTGCCATCAGCAACAACGCTATCAGCCCTAAAATCTTCTTGCCCGCGCTCAAACCAGACTCCTTTCTTTGCTGACTCCCTTATGAGGCGCGGACTGTACCAAAATGCCATCATCGGCCCAAGCAAAAATCCCCGTACACGGAAGATCCTTGTGGGAGCGGGCTTGCTCGCGAAAGCTGACTGACATTCAACATTGATGTCGTCTGATACACCGCTTTCGCGAGCAAGCCCGCTCCCACAGGGGTTGCGCTAACTGGCTGGGATTTGAGCCAGGAAAGCTTCAGCGCCGCCTGAACAACGGCCGCGGTTCGATCACCGAGCGCCCGTACAACACGCTCATCCCTGCCAATCCCTTAAGCGCATCTTCAGCGGATTTATCTTCGCGCACGGCGAAACTGTCGAAACCGCATTGGCGCATGTGGCTGAGTTGATCGCGCAGTACATCGCCAATCGCACGCAATTCGCCTTGCCAGCCGAAACGCGTGCGCAGCAGATAGGCCTGGCTGTAGGCGCGGCCGTCGCGAAAACTCGGAAAATCCAGGGCAATCAGCGGCAGGTCGGGAAACCACGGGGTCAGGTTTGTCACTTCATCGTTGGGCCCCAGCCAGACGCCTTCGAGCGCTGTCGTGGTATTGGCGTTGAGGGCCAGCCACTGGGGTAACGGCAGTATCAGCGGTCCGGCCGGCAACTCATCCGTTGCTTCACGAATCAACTGCCACGGATCATCGCGCACCCACTCGGCACCGCCCTCTTGCAAACGCAGCAGATTATTCATGCCGACACCTCCAGCATTTTCGGGTAAACCCGCTCCTTGAACGGCTCCAGACCGATGCGTGCCAAGGTATCGACGAACAGTTCCTCGCTCTCGCGGTAGCGGACAAATGTAGCGATGATCCGCTCGATCACCTCGGGCACTTCGGCGGCGCTGAAGGACGGGCCGATAACTTTGCCCAACGCGCTATTTTTGCCCTGAGCGCCGCCGAGGGTGATCTGGTACCACTCGCTGCCGTTTTTATCGACGCCAAGAATGCCGATGTTACCGATGTGGTGGTGGCCGCAGGCGTTCATGCAACCGGAGATATTCAGACTGATGTCGCCCAGGTCATGCAGGTAATCCAGATCCTCGAAACGCGCCTGAATCGCTTGTGCGACGGGAATGGATTTGGCGTTGGCCAACGCGCAGAAGTCGCCGCCCGGGCAGGCGATGATGTCGGTCAACAAGCCGATGTTGGCGCAACCCAGGCCTTGCTCGCAGGCCAGGCACCACAGCGGGTAAAGGTCGGCCTTGGGCACGTCCGGCAGGACGACGTTCTGTTCATGGGCGATGCGAATTTCGCCGAAACCGAACTGTTCGGACCACTGGGCCACCGCCTCCATTTGCTCGGCCGTGACATCCCCCGGCGGCGCGGCGATGCCCGGTTTGGTCGACAGCACCACGCTGGCGTAACCCGGCACCTTGTGCGGCTGAACATTGCGCGTCACCCAACGGGCGAATGCCGGGTTCTCGGCCAGGCGTGTGCCGAAGTCCAGATCGGTGCCGGCCAGTGAACGGTAATCGGGCGGCACGAAGGCACCGGCGACACGCTCATACTCGACGTCGGTCAACTGCGCCGGACCGTCCTTGAGGTGCTGCCACTCCTCCTCCACTTCCTTGGCGAACGCTTCGATACCCAGTGCCTTGACCAGAATCTTGATCCGCGCCTTGTACTTGTTATCGCGCCGCCCGTGGCGGTTATAGACCCGCAGCACCGCCTCGACGTAGGACAGCAAGTGCTGCCACGGCAAGCCTTCGCGGATCTGCAAACCGAGAATCGGCGTGCGCCCCAAGCCGCCACCAACGATCACCCGCAAGAGCATTTGCCCGCTGTCATCGCAATAAAGATAGAGGCCGATGTCATGCATCATGATCGCCGCGCGGTCCTGCCTGGCCGAGCAGATGGCGATCTTGAACTTGCGCGGCAGGAACAGGAATTCCGGGTTGATGGTCGACCATTGCCGCAGGATCTCTGCCAGCGGGCGCGGGTCCATCAACTCGTCCGCCGCGACGCCGGCGAAGGCTTCGGTGGTGATGTTGCGCACGCAGTTGCCGGAGGTCTGGATCGCATGCATTTCGACTTGGGCCAGACGTTCGAGAATGTCCGGCACCTGGGCCAGTTCGATCCAGTTGAACTGCATGTTCTGCCGGGTGGTGAAGTGGCCGTAGCCACGATCGTAGTCCCGCGCAATGCTCGCCAGAATGCGCATTTGCTTGGCGCTCAGGGTGCCGTAAGGAATCGCCACGCGCAGCATGTAGGCATGCTTTTGCATGTACAGGCCGTTCTGCAGGCGCAGGGGCAGAAACTCTTCTTCGCTCAAATCGCCTGCCATGAAACGTTCGACCTGATCGCGAAACTGCGCAACACGCTCGAACACCAGGGCCCGGTCATAGTCATCGTATTGATACATGTGGCTGCCACCTCATCAGGAATTTTGCACAGAACCTGTGGGAGCGGGCTTGCCCGCGATGACGGCGGCACAGTCAATATGGACTTTGACTGACACTCCGCAATCGCGGGCAAGCCCGCTCCCACAGGAACTGCGGTGTATCGAACTCTGCGGTTCGCTCTTGGGGTGCAACTATGCGACAGCAGCGCAGCACGTTACAGATTCAGCTAAACACTAAAAAACCGTATCAGGGCGCGGCCTACGGCCGCAGGCCGGCATCACATCTGATCCGCATAAACTCGGTTTTTCTGAGTCTGTTTTGTTTGCGGCAGGGTTTCTACAGTTCATGGCATGCCAGACCGGGTGGCCTGGCAAGTCTTTGCAACCGTGGAAGAACTGACCATGAGCACAGCAACAATCGGACAGGCCTATAACTACAAGGTCGTTCGCCAATTCGTCGTGGCAACTATCGTCTGGGGCGTCGTCGGGATGGCGATGGGGGTGTGGATCGCCTCGCAACTGGTATGGCCCGAGATGAACCTCGACCTGCCGTGGACCACCTTCGGCCGCTTGCGCCCGTTGCACACCAGCCTGGTGATTTTCGGCTTTGCCGGTAGCGCCCAATTCGCCGCCAGTTACTACGCGGTGCAACGCACCTGCCAGGTGCGGCTGTATTCCGACAAGCTCGCCGCCTTCACCTTCTGGGGCTGGCAATCGGTGATCGTGGTGATGCTGATCACCCTGCCGCTGGGCTACACCACCACCAAGGAATACGCCGAGATCGAATTCTCCGGCGCGGTGTGGATGACGGTGGTCTGGGTCGCTTACGCCATCGTGTTCTTCACCACTGTGGTGCAACGCAAGACCAGGCACATCTACGTCGGCAACTGGTTTTTCGGCGCGTTCATTGTGGTGATCGCCATGCTGCACGTGGTCAATCACCTGTCGATTCCGGTGGACTGGTTCAAGTCGTATCCGGTGTATTCCGGGGCCACCGACGCCATGGTGCAGTGGTGGTATGGGCACAACGCGGTAGGTTTTTTCCTGACCACCGGCTTCCTCGGGATGATGTATTACTTCGTGCCAAAACAGGTCAATCGGCCGGTGTATTCCTATCGCTTGTCGATCGTGCATTTCTGGGCGCTGATCACCCTGTACATCTGGGCCGGCCCACACCATTTGCACTACACCGCGTTGCCAGACTGGGCACAGTCGCTGGGCATGGCGATGTCGCTGATCCTGTTGGCGCCGAGTTGGGGCGGAATGATCAACGGCATGATGACCCTGTCGGGCGCCTGGCATAAGTTGCGCACCGACCCGATCCTGCGCTTTCTGGTGCTGTCCCTGGCCTTCTACGGCATGTCGACGTTTGAAGGGCCGATGATGGCGATCAAGACGGTGAACGCCCTCTCCCACTACACCGACTGGACCATCGGCCACGTTCACGCCGGGGCCTTGGGCTGGGTGGCGATGATCACCTTCGGCGCCGTCTACCACATGGTCCCGAAAGTCTTCGGCCGCCCGCAGATGCACAGCATCGGCCTGATCAATGCACACTTCTGGCTGGCGACCATCGGCACTGTGCTGTACATCGCCTCGATGTGGGTCAACGGCATCACCCAGGGTTTGATGTGGCGCGCGATCAACGACGACGGCACGCTGACCTACTCCTTCGTCGAAGCCTTGCAGGCCAGTCATCCGGGGTTCGTGGTGCGCTTTGTCGGTGGGGTGTTCTTCCTCAGCGGCATGTTGCTGATGGCTTACAACACCTGGCGCACGGTGCGGGTGTCGGACGTGAAAATGGCTGAACTTGAAGCGCAGATTGCCTGAGGCAAGGAGCCTGACATGATCGAGATGGCGTTGAATCTATTGGGTGTTCTGGGGCTTTGGCTGGCGGTCGAATACTGCCTGAAACACCAGACGGCCGAGAGCCTGGACGATGCCAGCCTGATTCCGTTCGCCGATGATCCCGAGGTGGCGCGGCGGGTGGAATTGGCGACGGGCAAGAAAGTGAACGCTGTGGCGCCGGAGGAAGCGAAGCCGGGTTGGGGCAACCTCGAAATTTAATGCAGCACCAATGATCGTTCCCACGCTCTGCGTGGGAATGCAGCCCGGGACGCTCTGCGTCCCATTGGAACGCGGAGCGTCCCTTGAGGCATTCCCACGCAGAGCGTGGGAACGATCATCACCCGTTCAGCCACGCTCGCGGGGAATCAGGCTCTGCAGCTGCTGCGCCAGGAAGTTCGCATCGAAGGCAAAGGTGTCCGGATCTTTCAAGCCATTGGTCTTGCGCCACTGCCAATTGCTGGAGGGCGGTAGGCACACCAGCGAAATGCTGCCATAACGTGCGGCAGTCAAGCCCATCACTGCGAGGGAAATCTGCCCTCCCGCGCCCATCACGTCCGGCACGAACTCCACCGGTTTGCCGGCGATCACAATGGACAGTTTCTCGGTCTTGAATGTCGACGTCTCAAGCGGCACGCTCGGCCCGGACGCGACATACGCCTCGCGGCTCACTTCCAGCAGATTCGGCGCCAGGACCGGGGCCAGCCACTGCTGGATCTGATCGAACAACTCACCAATGCGCGTCGCCCACACGGCCGATTGCGACTCAAACAGTTGCTTCTTGTGCGCTTCGCTATCTGCATAGTGGCGAAGCATCTCGCCCAGTTGCTGTACATCGTCCATTGCGGTGTTCCTTTGGTTGAAGCGTTGCTGCGGACTTTGAGCATGGCAGATGCGCGCCACAGGCGTACGACTAAAAGCGTGAACGGTATTGGCGAGGGGTCATGCCCAGGTGCTTGCGAAAGGCACTGCCCATGTGCGACTGATGGGTGAAACCGGCATCCAGAGCGATACAGGCCAAGGATAGATCAGTGCATTCGATCATCCTTCGTGCCGCCTGAAGGCGCATTTCAATGAGGTAAGCGTGGGGTGTCAGGCCGATAGCCTGGGTGAAGTCGCGCAGAAAGCGCAGCTCGTTTTGCCCATAGGTGGCGGCCAATTGTTCCAGCGTCAGAGGCTGCTGGAACTGCTCGCTGATCTGCTCCATGACGCGGGCGAAGGCCCGGGGCGCGGCACGCTGCGTGATATCGGCTTTCCAATTCGCTACGCCAACCAGCGCCACGGCACATTGCTCAAGCGCCAGTAAATCGGGCTGCGTGGCGAGCAACTGACGCCGTACTTCTTGTGCCAGAGACAACGCTCGTCGATTGCCGCAAGACTGCACGCGGTGGGCGACGGAGGGTAACTGTTCGCTGGCTAACTGCTCGTCCAACTGCATCAGCAGATACTCGCCACCGGTGGCTGATTCGGAAAACACCTCCACGCCGATAGGCGTATAAGCCAATACACCCGCAAAGGTATCAAAATCTGTCCGTCGGTCAGAATCGATCGCATGCACGCCTTGCTGACGTTCCAGTGTCACCCCTAGCGTTTTTGACTGTGCCGGATCGCGCGCGCTGTAGGCCGCACGAGGCAAGAGTTGCAGGCAGATTTTGCCACCCGGCAGGCGCTGGCTCAGCACACTGGGCATGTGAAATTTCCTGATAGATCGCCATGAAGACCCACGGGATACTCTCGAATAAAGAGCACCCTCGCAAGGGTTTGCCATTACAGGAGCACAACATGCGCACCATCGGCCTTATCGGCGGCATGAGCTGGGAGTCCAGCGCCGAGTATTACCGTCTCATCAACCAGCAGGTACGTGATCGCCTCGGGCCGTTGCGCTCGGCGAAACTGTTGATGTACAGCGTCGACTTCGGCCCGGTCGAACAGGCCCAGCATGCCGGTCGCTGGGACGACGCGGCGGCGATTCTGGTGGATGCGGCCCAGCGTCTGGAAGCAGGTGGCGCCGAGTGCGTGGTGCTGTGTACCAACACCATGCACAAGGTGGCCGGGCAGATTCAGGCCGCCATCGATATTCCGTTCCTGCACATTGCCGATCCGGCTGGTCAAGCGGCATTGGACGCCGGTGCGCTGCGGGTGGGTTTGCTGGGTACTGCGTTCACCATGGAGCAGGACTTTATCAAGACACGTCTGACGGCCAAGGGCCTGACGGTGCTGGTACCGGAGGCTGATGAACGTCTGGCCGTGCACCGGATCATCTATGACGAGTTGTGCGTCGGGGTGATCAGGGAGGCGTCACGTCAGGTCTATCAACGGGTGATCGAGTCGCTGACCGAACGCGGCGCCCAGGCGATCATCCTCGGCTGTACCGAAATCGGCCTGCTGATCAAACCCGAGCACAGCGCCCTGCCCTTGCTCGACACCACCGAACTGCATGCGCAGGCTGCGGTGGCGTTTGCGTTGGGTGACTGACTCAATCGGCTTTGGCCTAATGCCGGTAAGTCAAGAAATTTGAGCGACGAATATCCTGTGGGAGCGGGGGGGGGGGGGGGGGGGGGGGGGGGGGGGGGGGGGGGGGGGGGGGGGGGGGGGGGGGGGGGG
>NZ_JBXAOA010000035.1:0-51549 GCF_058802325.1 Pseudomonas sp. GW822-FHT02E03
CCCCCCCCCCCCCCCCCCCCCCCCCCCCCCCCCCCCCCCCCCCCCCCCCCCCCCCCCCCCCCCCGCTCCCACAGGTTGGTGTTGCCTCAATCGATTCCGACAAACCCGCCGGTCTGGTGCTGCCACAACCGCGCATACAAGCCGCCATGGGCCAGCAGTTCGGCGTGGCTGCCGGTTTCGGCGATCTTGCCGTTTTCCAGCACCACCAAGCGGTCCATTCGCGCGATGGTCGAGAGGCGGTGGGCGATGGCGATCACAGTCTTGCCTTGCATCAGGGTTTCGAGGCTTTCCTGAAT
Source organism: Pseudomonas sp. GW822-FHT02E03 (assembly GCF_058802325.1). NCBI lineage: Bacteria > Pseudomonadati > Pseudomonadota > Gammaproteobacteria > Pseudomonadales > Pseudomonadaceae > Pseudomonas > Pseudomonas sp. GW822-FHT02E03. Next base: position 297 of record NZ_JBXAOA010000035.1, read on the forward strand.
CGCCGCTTCGACTTCCGAATCCAGTGCCGAGGTGGCTTCGTCCATGATCAGGATCGGCGCGTCCTTGAGCAGCACCCTGGCGATGGCAATCCGCTGACGCTGGCCGCCGGAGAGCTTCACACCGCGTTCCCCGACATGAGCATCAAAACCGGTGCGGCCTTCAGAGTCCGACAGCAACGGGATGAACTCGTCGGCCCGGGCCTTGTGCACCGCCTCCCAGAGTTCGGCATCGGTGGCGTCGGGTTTGCCGTACAGCAAATTGTCGCGGATCGAACGGTGCAGCAGCGAGGTGTCCTGGGTGATCATGCCGATGCGTTCACGCAGGCTTTCCTGGCCAACTTCGGCGATGTTCTGGCCATCGATGAGAATCCGCCCACCCTGCACGTCATAGAGGCGCAGCAGCAGATTGACCAGCGTCGATTTGCCGGCACCGGACGGGCCGATCAAGCCGATTTTCTCGCCGGGTTTGATCGTCAGGTTGAGGTCGCTGATGATCCCGCTTTTCTTGCCGTAGTGGAAATCGACGTGATCGAAACGCACCTCGCCACGCGCCACCTTCAAAGGCTTGGCCTGCTCGCGGTCGGTGATGCTGACTGGCTGGGAAATGGTCTGCAAACCGTCCTGAACCATGCCGATGTTTTCGAAAATGCCCGTCACCACCCACATGATCCAGCCAGACATGTTGACGATGCGGATCACCAGACCCGTGGCCAAGGCAATTGCACCCACTGAGATCAACGACTGCGTCCACAGCCACAGCGCGAGGCCGGTGGTGCTGACGATCAGCAGGCCGTTCATGCTGGTGATGGCCACGTCCATGCTGGTCACCACACGGCCAGCCAGTTGGGCTTTTTCGGTTTGTTCCTTGATCGCTTCGCGGGCGTATTGCTGCTCGAAGTTGGTGTGGGCGAACAGTTTCAGGGTGGTGATGTTGGTGTAGCCATCGACGATCCGTCCCATGAGTTTGGAGCGTGCATCGGACGACACCACCGAGCGTTCCTTGACCCGTGGAACGAAGTAGTAGAGGGCGCCAATGAAGGCGGCGATCCAGGTCAGCAGCGGGATCATCAGGCGCCAGTCGGCTTCGGCGAACAGCACCAGTGAACTGATCGCGTAGATCAGCACGTGCCATAACGCGTCCACCGCTTGCACAGCCGAATCGCGCAACGAGTTACCGGTCTGCATGATGCGTTGGGCGATGCGTCCGGCGAAGTCGTTCTGGAAGAAATTGAGGCTCTGTTTGAGCACATAACTGTGGTTTTGCCAGCGGATCAGGCTGGTCAGGCTGGGGCTCAAGGTCTGGTGTACCAGCAAGTCATGCAAGCCGACGAATATCGGGCGCAGGACCAACGCCACCACCGCCATCCAGGCCAGTTCGATGCCGTGATCCTTGAAGAAGTCGGCGTTGGGCGTGCCTTGGGCGAGGTCGATGATGCGGCTCAGATAGCTGAACAGCGCCACTTCGATCAGCGCGCCGAACAGGCCGACGATCAGCAGGACGGCGAAACTCGGCCAGACCTGCTTCAGGTAATAGGTATAGAAGGGGAGAACCCGATCCGGCGGAGCCGCCGTCGGTGCATCGCGGAAAATGTCGATCAGTTTTTCAAAACGACGATAAAGCATCAGTTCTCCGCCCGCGTACGGGCTCTCCTTTAAACGATATGAGCGGCGCCGGCAGAACCGGCGGCCGCTCAAGACTCCCTGTCCAGCTTACTCTCAGTCGATGCGCTTGGCCGACTTGATGAAGACTGGGTCGGCCGGCACGTCTTTCATGCCGCTTTTGGTGGTGGTCTGGGAGTTGACGATGACATCGACGACGTCCATCCCTTTAACGACTTTACCGAACACGGCATAGCCGTCGCCCTGGTCCAGGAAGTCGTTGTCTTTGACGTTGATGAAGAACTGGCTGGTGGCCGAATCCGGGACGGAAGTACGGGCCATGGACAGCGTGCCACGCACGTTATGCAGGCCGTTTTTGGATTCGTTCTTGATCGGCGCCTTGGTTTCTTTTTGCTGCATCTGTTGAGTGAAACCGCCGCCCTGGACCATAAAGCCAGGAATCACACGGTGAAAAATCGTGTTGTTGTAGAAGCCGCTGTCGACGTACTCAAGGAAGTTCTTGGTACTGATCGGCGCCTTGACCGGGTCCAGTTCGATTTCGATCTGGCCATTGGTGGTTTCCAGCAGCACGTGCGGCGCCTTGGCGGGCGTGGCGGCCATCAGGTTGGCGGCAAACAGAACGGAGCCGGCGACGAGGGCGATTTTTTTCAGCATAAGTCAGTGATCCTGAGTGGTGGTGTCGACTGCGGTGAGAAACTCGAGCAGCGTTTGGTTGAAGCGTTCGGGTTGATCCAGCGGGGTGGCGTGGCGCGAATCGGCGATCACCACCAGCCGCGCATCGGGCAGCAGTTTTACGTAAGTTTCCTTCACCGAGACCGGTGTGTAATCGTGGTCTGCGCTAACGATGAGGGTTGGACAGGTGACTCGCGAAAGTCGTTCCTGAACCCCCCAGCCTATGAGGGCATCGAAGCTGGCGAGATAAGCATGTTTGTGGTTCTTTGCCCAGCGCACGGCAATTTTTTGCCGCAAATCGGCTTGGTCGGGTTTGGGAAACAGCATGCGCCCCAAGGCTTTGCCGATTGTTTCCATGCTCAGCAGTCGGGCCATGCTCCAGCGTTTGATTAGCCACCAGTAGTCACTGGGCTTTTGCATTTTGACTTGCGGCTGGCTATTGACGATGCATAGACTTTTGAGCAATTGCGGCTGATCCACCGCCAGTTGAAAGCCGATTATGCCACCCATGGAAAGCCCTACATAATGTGTCGGGCCGAGGTGCAAGTGTTCAATGAGAGCGATCAGGTCGGCGCTGAACCCGGCGATGCTGTAACGCTCACGGGGTTTATCGGAGCGCCCGTGGCCGCGTACGTCCGGGACGATCACCCGGTAGTGGGCTGACAGCGCCGGGATCTGCATTTCCCAGTCCAGGGTGCTGGAGCCCAACCCGTGAACCAATAGCAACGGCGTGCCGTGGCCATATTCCTCATAGTGCAGGTTGCAACCTTCATGTTCGAAATAGGCCATACGTACACTCCATGTCAGGCTTGTTCAGGGGCGGCGAAAGGTGCATCCAGCGGCGCGGTATCAAAGGTGCGCAGCAGTTCGATGAGAATCTGCGTGGCCGGGCCCAAGGGTTTGTCCTTGTTTGAATACAGATAGAAGCTCGGGTTGCGGCTGCCACCCTGATCCAACGGTAGCACTTTGAGCGTGCCTTCCTTGAGTTCGCGCTCGATCATGTGCCGGGGCAGCCAGGCGAAACCCAGGCCGCTGCTGACGAAAGTCGCGGCGGTGGCCAGGCTGCCGACGGTCCAGCGCTGCTCGGCGCCGAGCCAGCCGACGTCTCGCGGTTGTTGACGGCCGGAGTCTCGGATCACCACTTGCATCTGGCTTTCCAGGTCCTGGAAGTTCAGTTCGCGGTTCAGGCGATGCAAGGAATGCTCGGGGTGAGCGACCGCGATAAATTCGACGTCGCTCAATTCTGCACCCAGATAACCGGGAATGCTGAAACCGGTGATGGCCAGATCGGCCACGCCTTCGAGCAACACTTCCTCGACACCCGACAACACTTCTTCGCGCAGGCGCACCCGGCAGCCACGGCTTTGTGGCATGAACGCGGTCAGGGCGCGAACGAGGCGGGCGCTGGGGTAGGCTGCGTCGACCACCAGCCGCACTTCCGCTTCCCAGCCTTGCTCCATGTGATGGGCCAGGTCTTCCAGTTGGCTGGCCTGTTTCACCAGTTGCCGGGAACGGCGCAGCAGCACGCCGCCGGCTTCGGTGAGCACCGCTTTGCGGCCGTCGATGCGTAGCAATGGCACACCGAGTTGGTCCTGCATGCGCGCTACGGTGTAGCTGACCGACGATTGCGAGCGGTGCAGCGCTTCGGCGGCCTGGGCGAAACCGCCGTGATCGACCACGGCCTGTAATGTTCGCCATTGATCAAGGGTCACGCGGGGCGCTTTCATGTTGAGCTCCTCTTGTCCTAAGCTGGCAGTCCTTATTGGAGGCTGCTGAATGAAAAAACTTTGTAGTGTGATGGCGGGTTGTGCGGTGTTGGCGCTGCTGCCACTGACGGCGATTGCGTATTCGATCGACGTTCAAAAGCAATTGAACGGCTTGAGCATCGACTACAACGCCTTTGATACAGATGCCGATATCGCCTCCATTCAGGTGAACAACTACGGCAGCACCGATGCGATCTGCAAGGTGGTTTTCAACAATGGCCCGGAAGCACCGCGTAACCGCACAATCGAAGTGCCTGCCGGTAAACACAAAAACGCCACCGCCAAGTTCACCCGCACCATCATCAAGATGCGTATCAACCTGACCTGCACCCCGAAATGACTTTACAACCCTGTGGGAGCGGGCTTGCTCGCGAAGGCATCGTGTCAGTCGAAACCACTGTTGGCTGACACACCGCTTTCGCGAGCAAGCCCGCCCCCACAGGACATGCATCGCTTATAAACGAATTTATCGATGCTTTATAGCAGTTATTTGCGCTTTTTCATCGATATGACTCTGTTTAACCTTCACTCCATCGACCTACAGCATTCTCAGATGGAGGCTACATCCCATGTCCCGCGTTCTGATCATCGAAAGCAGCGCCCGTCAGCAAGACTCGGTTTCCCGCCAGCTGACCCAGACCTTCATCAGCCAATGGAAAGCCGCACACCCGGCCGACCAGATCACCGTCCGTGACCTTGCTACAACCCCGGTGCCACACCTGGACATCAACTTGCTGGGCGGCTGGATGAAGCCTGCCGAACAACGCAACGAGATCGAGCAGGCCTCGCTGGAACGCTCCAACCTGCTGACTGATGAACTGCTGGCCGCCGACGTACTGGTAATGGCTGCGCCGATGTACAACTTCGCCATTCCGAGCACCCTCAAAGCCTGGCTCGACCACGTGCTGCGTGCCGGAGTGACCTTCAAGTACACCGAAACAGGCCCGCAAGGACTGCTCAGCGGCAAGCGCGCCTATGTGCTGACCGCTCGCGGCGGGATCTACGCCGGCAGCACCGCGGATCACCAGGAACCTTACCTGCGCCAAGTCATGGGCTTCATCGGCATCCACGACGTCACGTTCATTCACGCCGAAGGCATGAACCTGGGCGGTGACTTCCAGGAGAAAGGCCTGAACCAGGCCAACGCCAAGCTTTCCCAGGTCGCCTGAGCCGTTAATCGCCAGATAATCGCTGGATGGTCTAGTGACCTGGCGCAACCCTTCAAGCCTGCACGCGCATCGAACCTCCCTTTGCACTTGTTGCTCCTGAGTGCTCTAGCCCGATTGAACGCATTAGCGAGATCGGGCTTTTTTTTGCCTGCGATTTTGTGAGCACAACATAAACCTGTGGGAGCGGGCTTGCCCGCGATGACGGTGTGTCAGGCACCTCCTGACCGTATTTCATACCTGTAAACGATGTCTCCGGTTTAAAACGTAAAGGATGTCTCCGGTTTCTACCCGGGCAAGCCCGCTCCCACAGGGTTTTGTGTATTACCTGACTGTTCGCGATGAAAGGCAAAACCCGCTATCGTCGCCGCCATTCGAAATGAGGCGACCATGGGCTATCTACTTTTTGTCACGCTGATCCAGGCGTTTTCCTTCAGCTTGATCGGCGAATACCTGGCCGGTCATGTCGACAGTTACTTCGCGGTGCTGGTGCGGGTGCTGCTGGCGGGGCTGGTGTTCATTCCGCTGACGCGCTGGCGTCAGGTCGAGCCGGCGTTCATGCGTGGGATGTTGCTGATCGGCGCGTTGCAGTTCGGCGTGACTTACGTCTGTTTGTATTTGAGCTTCCGGGTGCTGACGGTGCCGGAAGTGTTGCTGTTCACCATCCTCACGCCATTGCACGTGACCCTGATCGAAGACGCGCTGAACCGCCGCTTCAATCCGTGGGCCTTGATTGCTGCACTGGTGGCGGTGGCGGGCGCGGCGGTGATTCGTTATGACCGGATCAACCCGGATTTCTTCATGGGTTTCCTGCTGCTGCAACTCGCCAACTTCACCTACGCCGCCGGGCAGGTGCTCTACAAACATCTGGTGGCCCGCCATCCGAGTGATCTGCCGCATTACCGACGCTTCGGCTACTTCTATCTGGGCGCGTTGGCGGTGGCGTTGCCGGCGTTTCTGTTGTTCGGCAAACAGAACTTCCTGCCCGAAGCGCCGCTGCAATGGGGCGTGCTGCTGTTCCTCGGCCTGGTCTCGACCGCGTTGGGTCTGTACTGGTGGAACAAGGGCGCGTGCCTGGTGAACGGCGGAACGTTGGCGGTGATGAACAACCTGCATGTGCCGGTGGGGTTGCTGATCAACTTGTTGATCTGGAATCAGCATGAAGAGCTGGGGCGGTTGTTGTTTGGTGGGTCGGTGATTCTGATGGCGGTGTGGATTAGTCGGTTGGGTGTTCGCCAATCAGTAGCAGCACACTGAATCTGTGGGAGCGGGCTTGCCCGCGATAGCGGAAAGTCAGGCACCAATTCGTTGACTGATACTCCCTCATCGCGGGCAAGCCCGCTCCCACAGGGTTTTGTGGTGCTACATGATGTGTTTTTCGGGCTCGGGAATGTGACTCGCGCCCAACACCGCCGGGAGCAACCCCGACCGCAAATCCCCACCGCTCGGCTGCTGATAAAGGCTCAAACCAAACTCCGGCAGTACCGCCAGCAGGTAATCGAAAATATCCCCTTGAATCCGCTCGTAATCGGCCCACACGGTGGTGCGGGTGAAGCAGTAGATTTCCAGCGGAATGCCCTGAGCGGTGGTCTGCATCTGGCGAACCATGCAGGTCATGTTCGGCTGGATTTCCGTGTGACTCTTCAGGTATGCCAGCGCATAGGCGCGAAAGGTGCCGATGTTGGTCATCCGTCGACGGTTGGCCGACATCGCCGCGACGTTGCCCTGAGCTTCGTTCCAGGCCTTGAGTTCGGCCTGTTTGCGGTTGATGTAGTCGGTCAGCAGATGCACCTGGGCCAGTTTTGCCTCTTCGTCATCGCGCACAAACCGCACGCCACTGGCGTCAATGAACAGGCTGCGCTTGATCCTCCGCCCGCCGGACTGCTGCATGCCGCGCCAGTTTTTGAACGACTCGGACATCAGGCGCCAGGTCGGGATCGACACAATCGTCTTGTCGAAATTCTGCACCTTGACCGTGTGCAAGGTGATGTCCACCACGTCACCGTCGGCACCCACTTGCGGCATCTCGATCCAGTCGCCGACCCGCAGCATGTCGTTGCTGGTCAGTTGCACGCTGGCGACGAACGACAGCAGGGTGTCTTTGTAGACCAACAGAATCACCGCCGACATGGCGCCCAGACCCGACAGCAGCAACAGCGGCGACCGGTCGATCAGCGTTGCAACGATGATGATCGCGCCAAACACGAACAACACCATTTTCGCCAGTTGCACGTAGCCCTTGATCGAGCGGGTGCGGGCGTGTTCGGTGCGGGCATAAATGTCCAGCAGGGCATTGAGCAATGCGCTGACGGCCAGCACCAGAAACAGAATGGTGAACGACAGCGCCACATTGCCAAGGAAGTTAAGGGCGGTTTTGCTCAGCTCCGGCACCAGGTGCAGACCGAACTGGATCACCAGCGAGGGCGTCATCTGCGCCAGGCGATGAAACACTTTGTTATGGCGAAAATCGGTGATCCAGTGCAGCGACGGCTGGCGACCGAGGATTTTGGTCGCATGAAGAATGAGGTAACGCGCCACTCGTCCGAGTACCAGCGCCACCACCAGCAGCAACATCAGCGCGAGTGTGGAATGCAGGAGCGGGTGCTGATCGAGAGCACCCCAGAGGTCTTGGGCGTTGAGCCAGAGCTGTTTGATATCCATGGGTGAAAACGGTTCTTCTGTAGGACGCGACGGGGCGATTAGAGCATTTAAGACGTTCCGGATGACGTTTTGAGGCAAAACAGGCAACAAAAAAACCACTGTTTGCAGCCGTTTGTATAAAGAAACTCGGCCTTCGCGCTCGAAACCGTTACCCTATGCAGCTGTTTTTTTGTATTTCTTCGAGGTAGCACCCGTGTTTTCCCAATTCGCCCTGCACGAACGCCTGCTCAAAGCCGTGGCCGAGCTTAAATTTGTCGAGCCAACGCCTGTGCAAGCAGCGGCTATACCGCTGGCGCTCCAAGGGCGTGACCTGCGGGTGACGGCGCAAACCGGTAGCGGCAAAACCGCTGCATTCGTTTTGCCGATCCTCAACCGCTTGATCGGCCCGGCCAAAGTCCGCGTCAGCATCAAGACCCTGATCCTGCTGCCGACCCGCGAGCTGGCCCAGCAGACCATCAAGGAAGTCGAGCGCTTCGCTCAGTTCACCTTCATCAAGTCCGGCCTGATCACCGGCGGTGAAGACTTCAAGGTCCAGGCCGCCATGCTGCGCAAGGTGCCGGACATCCTGATCGGTACGCCGGGCCGGATGATCGAGCAACTGAACGCCGGCAACCTCGACCTCAAAGAAGTCGAAGTGCTGGTGCTCGACGAAGCCGACCGCATGCTCGACATGGGCTTTGCCGAAGACGTGCAGCGTCTGGTGGAAGAGTGCACCAACCGTCAGCAGACCATGCTGTTCTCCGCCACCACCGGCGGTTCGGGCCTGCGCGAGATGGTCGCCAAGGTTCTGAACAACCCTGAACACTTGCAGCTGAACAACGTCAGCGATCTGAACGCCACCACTCGTCAACAGATCATCACCGCCGACCACAATCAGCACAAAGAACAGATCGTGAACTGGCTGCTGGCCAACGAGACCTATCAGAAGGCCATCGTGTTCACCAACACCCGTGCCATGGCCGACCGTATTTATGGCCGTCTGGTGGCGCAGGAATACAAAGCGTTCGTGCTGCACGGTGACAAAGACCAGAAAGACCGCAAGCTGGCCATCGACCGTCTGAAGCAAGGCGGCGTGAAAATCCTCGTGGCCACCGACGTCGCCGCCCGTGGCCTCGACGTGGAAGGCCTGGACTTGGTGATCAACTTCGACATGCCGCGCAGCGGCGACGAATACGTTCACCGCATCGGTCGCACCGGCCGCGCCGGCAACGATGGCCTGGCCATCTCGCTGATCTGCCATGGCGACTGGAACCTGATGTCGAGCATCGAGCGCTACCTCAAGCAGAGCTTCGAGCGCCGCACCATCAAGGAAGTCAAAGGCACCTACGGCGGACCGAAAAAGGTCAAGGCCTCGGGCAAAGCCGTTGGGGTGAAGAAGAAAAAGGTCGACGCCAAAGGCGACAAGAAGAAAACCGGCGCCAAGGCCCCGACCAAGCGCAAGATCGCCAACCGCCCGAAGACCGACGCCCTGTCGCTGGTCAGCAAGGACGGCATGGCCCCGCTGAAACGCCGCAAGCCGGAAGCGCCGGCTGCTGAATAAAGCGCTGTAGCGTTCCCATAAAAAACCCGGACAGTGTCCGGGTTTTTTTACGTCAAAAAATCGCATCAGCTCTTACAGCTGCACGCTCAAGCCCGTGTAGGCGCTGCCGAAGGCTGCGATCTTTTGATCTTGCGGTTTAACTCTTGGCTTTCGTCTCCGCCGATTCCAGCTCCTTGAGACGCTGATCGATCAACTGGCACTTGTCCGGCAAATCCTTGCTGGCCGTCTCCAGGTCCATCTTCTTCAACTCGTCATTGATTTCCTTGGCCTTGGCCGGGTTCTGCTCCGTGATCTTGGCGATCTCCTTGGCCAGTTGTTCGCGCTTGGCGGTGGCTTCGTCGGGCGGGCAGGCCCAAACGGGGAGGGCGCAGGTGAGGGTGGCGGCGAGGGTGAGTTTGAGCAGGGTTTTCATAAAGTCAGGCCTCGGTTCCGGTTAAGGCGGGTTATCCGGTTGAGGGCTGAAGGGCGAAAAAAGTTCAGTGACAGAAACGGGCGACCCACAGGCCGCCCATTTTCATTCACTCCGCAGCCTGCGCCCGCAACCGTCTGCCAATTACATCCATCAAATCACAGCCATCACGCAGCGGTATGGCTAGCAGTTTGGAGAAGTCGGAAAGCACCACTGTGTCGCAACCGATCTCGGCGCGAAAGGCGATGTTTTCCAGCACTTGGGTGACGGTGCGAATGCGGTAGTCGGCCATGGCTTGCAGGACGTCGAGTGGGGCTTGTGTGTCGATGAGCAGGGAGGCCGGGATCAGGTCGATTCCGGTTAAGGGCATGTATCTATCCATAGTTGAAGCCTCGTTTAGTTTGCTGAGACTGCCAGCAGATCGTCGCCAAACGAAATGGGGTGGCAGCTGTACGCAGGTTGGCGAACCGGAAACGAGTAACCGGCAGACACGAAGGTCTCCCGCGCACAACTGCCATAAAAACAGTTTTGCGGATGCGGAGGCGCCTGCAAATAAGCAGACAGCTCTCGCACTCGTTCGTCAGGTCGCCAAACCCGGTCGTCATGTGGACGACGGGCGGACTATAAGCTTCATGGTTCCAGCGGTGCAAGGTGCCAGATTCCGAGGTTGTTGTAGGGCATCTACCTGGTGGCAGTCAGTCAACCGGACGCAACCTACAGAACACCGCGCAACTTTGTGGGAGCGAGCCTGCTCGCGATAGCGGTGCATCAGTCGACATCCATGTTGAATGTTAGTCAGTCATCGCGGGCCCGCTCCCACAGGGGATTGGTGGTGTTCACGGATACTGTGACCAACCCGGATCAAGCAATCTACCCCCCATGACAGCAACTGGCCGCTGCCTTGTCCTCATACCGATCGTGATGCCTCACCCAATCCATGATTTCCTCTTCATTACGCCCCTTGGGTGTGAGGTCGAGGTAGTTGTAGGCACCAACCAGCAAGTCCAGGCCGCGGGCATACGTTGAATAGGTGTGAAAAATCTCCCCCGCTTCATTGCGATAAAACACGCTGAGCCCGGGGAGTTCTTCTTCTGCCCCGTCGGTTTTTTCGTAGTTGTAGGTAGCTTTTCCGGCGGCGACGTCTTCGGCTCGGGCTGAGACGCCAAAGTCATAGTTGAAGTCGCAGCCTTCGGACGAGAGCCAGTCGAATTTCCACCCCATGCGCCGTTTGAAAAGCTGGAATTCGGCGAACGGTGCGTGGGAAACCGCGACCACGGCCACGTCGTGATGGGCCAGGTGTTGGTTGGCGCCGTCGATGTGGTCGGACAGGAACGAGCAACCGGGGCAGCCTTCGTCCCAGCCAGCGGCGAACATGAAGTGGTAGATGATCAATTGGCTGCGGCCGCCGAACAGGTCGGCCAGGCTCAGTTCGCCGTTGGGGCCCTGAAAGCGGTAGGGTTTGTCGATTTTCACCCAGGGCAAAGCGCGGCGTTCGGCGCTGAGTTTGTCCCGTTCCTTGGTGAAGGCTTTTTCGTGGGCCAAGTGTTGTTTGCGGGCAGCGAGCCATTCTTCCCGGGACACGACCGGATGGTTCTGAATGTTCATGGTGATTTCTCCTGCATGCTTTGGCGAAAGTCGATCCGCGCAGAGGGGTAAACCGTCTTACACAGCCTAGTCGTTTGGCCTGTGCCCTATTCGACATACCGCCGGTCGGTAGGGCGAAATACCTCGGCTGAACGGCTGCCGTTCATGTCGGTCACAACCTATGAAGGCCATTTCACTCACGGGCTCTGGAGGTTGATCAGGATGACGACTTATAACTGGGATTTGATTGAACGCTTGCTGCATGAAGTGCAGAACGGCGCTGGCCACAACTTCACCCCACGGCCTTATGCCGAACAGTATGCGGCGGCGAAAGCCTCCGCGGGCGAGCCGTTTGAGAACCTGGATCACCTGAAAACCGTGGCGGGCGAGTATGAAAAATTACTGCTGCTGCGGGGGTATATCGAGCCTCGGCCAGAAGATCAGGGTGGCAATGGTGAGAACTACATTTTGACGCCTCGGGGCTCGAGTTTATTGAGCCTGATCGACAGCAGCATTCCGGGTAATGAGCATCCGCGGCAGGTGCTGGATGAGCAGGAAGATGCGCTGGATGAGTTGACGTTTGATGAGGTGGCGTCGAAGGCGCAGATTGCTTGATACCGTAAAAAGCTTCGCGGGCAAGCCTCGCTCCTACGGGTTTTGTGTTGTTCACAAAATGTGTGAACGACGCTTATCCGTAGGAGCGAGGCTTGCCCGCGAAGCTTTTATCTTTAGAACCTATACCTTCCGCGCCGCTTTCAGGCATTTCAAATCAGCGAAATCCTTGCGCACGCCTTCAATCTTTTGCAGCAACCGTTCACGTTGAACCGGTGTGCTCTCGGCCATCACGTCCACCAGCAACGCCCTTGCCTGGGCTTCGGTGTTGGCGTAGGCCTCGCGGTAAGCCGGTGTCCACAAACTCTCGCGATTCACCAGAAGTGTCTCGATTCGCTGTGGGAATTCCGGGCTCTGCCGCTGCGCAACTGCCGCGCTGAATTGCTGTTGCCAATGGACGCGGTTGGCAATCCATTGCCTGTTCTGATCACCCAAGGCATTCGACCAGGCCACGACCCGTTGCTGTTGGCTTGGGTTGAGCGGGCCGAGCCAGTCATTCAGGCGTTTCTCCATGCGCTTGCTCCGCTCTCTGATCTGTTGTTCCAGAGACGGTTTGAGGTAGGCCTCCTGGCGTTTGCGTTGGTCCTTGGCGAAGGCATCGTTCATTTCCGCGACTTGCTTGTCATCAAGGCCCTGCAACAGCTCTATGGCCGACGGGGTGATTTCCCGGGCGGTATCGGCGATGGCCTGTTTGGCTTCATGGGTGCGGGTTTGCAGTGCGGCGTCGGTGATCTGGTTGGCCTCGACCATGGCCTGTAAGCGATCCAGCCAGTCGAGGTAGCCGGGCAATTGCGTGGTGCAGTGCCAGCTCAGGTGTTCCTTGAGGCGCTCGTTGAACCAGTCTTTTTGTTCGTGATTCATCTCCAGGTAGTCGCTGAGCGTCCAGGGAATGATCACGTCGAGGTTGCGGTAAGCCAGGCCGACGCGGCTGCACGCGGCGACGGTGAGGCTAAGGGTGAGGATGACGCCGATCTGCTTCAACCAGTGCGACATGACGAGTCCTTGCGAAGACCTGGTTTCTTAAGGGTTCTCTTGTGTGATCGCGGGATAAGCCCGGCAGTTCAGCCAATTAATAGAAGCTGTGCGCAGCCTTGAGCGTCACCAGACCGTCGCACTGGCTATTGTGGCCAGAATAAGCGGAACAATCGCTGCCGCTCAGGCTTGAATCACTGTAGATCAAGTCCAGATCGATGCCCATGAACGGCCGGGACAATTTCACTGACCAGTCGGTAAAACTGCCGACATACCCATCGTCAACGGACACTGGTGTGTTGAGTTGGTGGGTGGTGTATTTCAGGCTGATCCCGATGCCGAACGGCTGGTTGCCACTGAGGTCGGCGAACAGGGTGCTGTTCTGTTTGTCCGGGTCGTTGCTGAAGGCCGCGCCGAAGCGACTGCCCAGCAGGGTCAGGCCGCCGAAAAGCTCCTGGCTGTCGAGGGTGTCCACTTTCGGGTAGCTGTAATGGATCATGCCCACTTCGTAGCCGAGGGAGTGATCGAAGGGCTGTTTAAAGCCCATGTAGGAATCGACTTCGAGATTGCTCGAGGGACTCAGCCCCATGCTGGGGGACCATTGACCCACATAGAAGCCGCTGTCGTGGCTCAGGTCGAGGCCACCATGGAACGAGCCGGTCGTCGAAGGTTTGACCAGCCCCTGGGCCATGCTGCGGCTGGGGGTGGTGGCGAGTTTGAGATCGAAGTCGCCCAGTTCGCGCTGGAAGACTTGCGCATTGGCGTCTGAACACCACAGCACGCTGCAGAGCAGGAAAAGAGAGGGCTTGAGCATGCGTCACTCCATGAACAGCGAGGAGCAGGTCCTTGAAACCTACTGAAACGCTTGATCTAGACGTGTGCAAGCATACCGGCGAATGCTCGGCATCGAGGGCCGTTCGTCGATTTTTGAAATATTGATTTGTTTGATGGGGTATTGCGGGAGGGTTCCAGTCCAAGCGCTTCGAAGCTCAAAGCGCTTAGGGACCAGTTAACACAGGGGGATTACTTTTTGCCCAATGTGATCTGCTTGGACGGGCCGAACGTCTGGCCGCTGACGCCTTTGGCAATTTGCTGGATCTCTCCGCCGGACTTGAGGAACGCAGCGATCTGGTTGTTGATCGATTCGCTGGTTTCAACGGCTGGAGCTGGCTTTGCTTTGCTGTTGGATGCTTTTACACGCATGGCGGCCATTAACCTGTAGAAATTAACTTGGCCAGGCATCGTACAGGAAATACTTGACAATTGCTTGGTAAATATCCTCCCGAAATACACCTCGGAGAAACGCAATTTATCGCAAGTTATTATTCGCAATGTTCCCGTAAGCTGCTGTTTTAACTAAGAACCCAAGTGAAGAAAAAGCGTTTTTCGGATGGGCAGACCATGGGGCGAGGCACCCAAATGGTCTGACGAGCGGGCAAGCGCACCGAGTAAAACCCAGGAAAATTAAGGCCTTCGACGTATTTTCTTGTGCCACCGGACCGGCCGCCGAACGCGGCCCGCAAAACCGGGTAGAATGCCGCCCACGCAATGAGGGTATTGGACATGGCTTTAGTCGGGCGCTACAACAGTTTGCAAGTGGTTAAACACACTAACTTCGGTTTATATCTGGACGGTGGCGCGGATGGCGAAATCCTTCTGCCTAACCGTTATATCCCCAAAGATATTCCCAGCGAAGATGAAGACTGGCTCAACGTTTTTATTTATCTGGACAGCGATGACAAACTTATCGCAACGACCGAAAAACCGAAAGTTCAGGTCGGTGAATTTGCCAGTTTGAAAGTTGTTGAAGTCAACAGCATCGGCGTGTTCCTGGATTGGGGTTTGCCGAAGGACCTGCTGCTGCCGTATTCAGAAGAAAAGCGCCAGATGACGGCCGGCGAGTATGTCGTGGTGCACGTTTATCTCGACAAACACACGCGCCGCATCACCGCGACGGCGCGTCTGGACCGCTACCTGGACAAGACCCCGGCCAATTACACCCCGGGTCAGGAAGTTGATTTGCTGGTGGCCGAAGCGACCGATATGGGCTTCAAGGCAATCATCAACAACAAGCATTGGGGTCTGATCCACAAGAACGAAATCTTCAAGTTCATGCGCGCCGGTAAAGAAGAGAAGGGCTTTATCAAAGAAGTCCGCGCCGACGGCAAGATCAGCCTGAGCCTGCAACCGGTGGGCGAGGAAGCTGCCACTAGCCTGAACTCGAAGATTCTTGCCAAGTTGCGCGACAACAACGGCACTCTGCCAGTCAGCGACAAGAGCGACCCGACGCTGATCAGCAGTATGTTCGGCGTCAGCAAGGGCAACTTCAAAAAGGCCATTGGTGCGTTGTACAAGAACGGCCAGATCGTCATTCACGCTGATCGTATCGAACTCAGCTGACCCTACGCCGCCCGTGTAGAAGCTGGCGCAGGCTGCGATCTTTTGACTGTAAAAGATCAAGATCAAAAGATCGCAGCCTGCGGCAGCTCCTACAGGGAGGACGCGACCGCCATATGACGCAAGCAACGATTTAAAGGTCTTTTGCAGACACCTTTTTCTGTCCATCTGGTTAATAATCGACGGCATAATTTTTCGCCCCGGCACTCTGCTCAGCCAGAAGGTCGGGGCTTTGCTTTTACTGTCGAGTCACTGCCATGGATTGTGTTATCGAGGTGTTCCGGTGAGCGCCACCCGGCGTAGCGCCGATGGATTTGCCCTGCAAGTGATGGTCGGGCTGTGCCTGATCTGGGGCGTGCAGCAGGTGATGATCAAGTGGGCCGCGCCCGACATCGCGCCGGTCATGCAAGCGGCGGGGCGGTCGGGTATTTCCGCGTTGCTCGTAGGATTGTTGATCTGCTGGAAGGGCGGTTGGGATCAGGTTGGCACTACCTGGCGCGGCGGCTTGCTGGCGGGTGCGTTGTTTGGCCTGGAGTTCTTCTTCATTTCCGAAGGCCTGCAACTGACCACGGCCGCGCACATGTCGGTGTTCCTTTATACCGCGCCGATCTTCACCGCGTTGGGCGTGCATTGGCTGCTGCCGAGTGAGCGTTTAAGACCGGTGCAGTGGCTGGGGATTGTTCTCGCCTTCATCGGCATTGCCATTGCGTTTGCCGGTGGCGTGTCCTGGGACAACCTCGACCACCGCATGCTGATGGGCGATGCGTTGGGCGTGCTGGCCGGCGCGTCATGGGGCGCGACCACCGTGGTGGTGCGCGCCTCGCGTCTGTCGGAAGCGCCGGTGACGCTGACGCTGTTTTATCAACTGATCGTCGGCTTCGTCGGCCTGCTGTTGATCGCGATCCTCAGCGGGCAGGTCACCCATGTCAGCCTGACCACTGTGGCTGTGGCCAGTGTGTTATTCCAAGGGTTGGTGGTGTCGTTCTTCAGTTACTTGACCTGGTTCTGGCTGCTGCGTCGTTATCTGGCGGCGAACCTGGCGGTGTTTTCGTTCATGACGCCGCTGTTCGGCGTCACATTCGGCGTGGTGCTGCTGGGCGAAGAACTGAGTCTCAACTTTGTGATCGGCGCGGTGCTGGTTCTGCTCGGGATCACTTTTGTGAGCGCAGAGCAGTGGGTCCGCCGTCGTTTGCGCAAAGCGCTTGGGCAACCCTGACCGGGTGCAGCAACAGGCCTCCTGCGATGAGCAAACCGCTGCCGGCGATCATCAGCGCGGGTTGCAATCCACCGCTGAAATGACTGCTCAGCGCGGCCAGCAACGGCCCGCTGAGCTGACCCACGGCGAAGCACGCGGTCAGCAGCCCGGCGTTGCGCTGGGTGGCATGGGGCGCCAGTTCCCGGGAGCGCTGCATCACCAGTTGCATGCAGGCCAGGAACGGCCCGCCACACAGGATCACCCCCAACGCCAGGCCGGCACCGCTGCCCAACAGGCAAGCAAACACGCCGGCCGCCTGCAGCCACAGAGTAGCCATCAGCCAATGGCGAGTGGCATTCGGGTTGTGCCGACGCAGGCTCACCAACACCACCCCGATTGCCGCCGCCAGGCCGAAGCACGGCCAGAACAGATCGGCTTGCCATTGTCCATGGAACTGCGCGCTGGCCATTTGCGAGAGAAAAGTGGCCGGGATGATGTAGCCCAAACCGTACAGACCATAGATTACCGGTAAACGTCCGACACCTTGGGCACCCGATGTGACGGCAGGCGGGGTCGCCGTAGAAAGATCGGCCGGTTGCGGCAGGAACGGCAGAATCCCCAGCAGCATCACCAGCCCGACACCGGCATACACCAGCCACAAGACTGCGGACGTCTGCCCCAGCAGGTTCGAGCCCAAGGCCAGCAATCCTGTCAGAAAAATCCCCAGACCCGGTCCGGCAAAGACCAGCGCGCCGAGGCGCGGACGACCGGCCGCCGCTGCCAGCGGTTGACTCAATGCGGTAATCATCACCAACACCCAGGCGCTAGCCACGCCCGTGCCGAAACGCAGCACCAGATGCGACCAGAACCCGTCGGCCCAGAACGAGGCCAGGGTCAGCAGCACACAAAGCCACAATCCGCCAAACAGGCGTCGACGAACCTGATCGGGACGACGGGCGAACATCGCGTCCACCGCGCCGACGAAGTAGCCGAGGTAGTTGGCGGCGGCAATCAGACCAGCGGCAGTCAGGTCGATCTGGCCTTCGCTGAGCAAGTGCGGCAGTTGCGGGGTGAGGGCGAAACGCCCGATACCCATGGCCATCATCAGGGCGATAAAGCTGGCGGTTAAGCGAATCAGGAGGGACATGGTCTGAGTTCTGTTCCGAGGATCAATGACCGTCAGGCTAGGACTGATTGACTTTCTTTAAAAATGAATAATAGTGAGAAACTTGTTCTGATTTGGAGAATGGCGTGGAATTCAGCCAATTGCGGATCTTCCAGGCGGTGGCGCAGGAGGGCTCCATTACCCGCGCTGCTGAACGCCTGCATCGTGTGCCGTCCAACCTGTCGACCCGGCTCAAGCAGCTCGAAGAGCAACTCGGTGTCGAACTGTTCGTACGTGAGCGTCAGCGTTTGCAGTTGTCACCTGCGGGAAAAGTCCTCTTGGACTACACCGCCAAGCTGTTCGCCTTGCACGACGAAGCCCATGCGGCAGTGCAGGGTGGGCAACCGGCCGGGGATTTCGTACTGGGCACCATGTACAGCACCGCCGCGATTCACCTGCCAGAGCTGTTGGCGCGTTATCACCGCAGCTATCCGGCGGTGAACCTGCAAGTGCAATCGGGCCCCAGCGGCGAATTGCTCGAAGGTCTGCTCACCGGGCGCCTCGATGCAGCGCTGGTGGACGGTCCGCTGGAACTGGCTGGGCTCGACGGCGTGCCGTTGTGCGATGAACGGTTGGTGTTAATCAGCGAGGCCGATCATCCGCCGGTACGCAGCGCACTGGATGTCGAAGGACGTTCGGTGTTCACGTTTCGCCAGGGCTGTTCCTACCGGATGCGTCTGGAAGCCTGGTTCGCCCATGATCACGCGGCCATGGGCCGGGCGATGGAGATCGAGTCTTATCCGGGAATGCTCGCTTGTGTGATTGCCGGCTCTGGCGTGGCGCTGATGTCGGAGTCGATGCTCGCCAGCCTGCCGGGGCGTGAAAGCGTGGCAGTGCACCCGTTGGCCGAGCCGTTCGCCAGCGCGACCACCTGGCTGATGTGGCGCAAAGGCATGGTCGGGGCCAACCTGAATGCATGGATCGAGCAGCAGCAGGCGGTGTATCCGTCGGCAGCGATTCAGGCCCAGGCAATTGCTTGAACGGGCGGTCTGGGATTTGGATCAATTTAGTAACAGATCATTGCGATCTTGGGCGAGCATTGCGTAGGACTTCGGACTATTATCAGTGCGAAGGGGCTACAGAACTTCGGCCGCTCGGCACGACCCTGAAGGGGGGCATCATGAAAGAGAAAATCCAAAACTGGCTGCATGACCTGGGTGTCGCACTCGGTTTGATCGAACCGCCTCTGCAACCCATACCCATTCGCACTGACGACGAACAACGTCGCCGCCAGCAGCGCCGCCGGTAAATCTGGCAAATCACCTGTGGCGAGGGAGCTTGCTCCCGCTGGGGTGCGCAGCGGCCCCATTCATCGCCACTGAGGTGGATCAGCTCGAGCACGGATGCAGCTTGCGATTGCTGTGCAATCGAGCGAGAGCAAGCTCCCTCGCCACAGAGGTTCATTCGTCATATCGGTGGTATCTGACTACCCGTCTCAATACCGCCCGATCTCAATCAAAAACCGGCTCAAGTCGTCGACGGTCGTCGCAGTCTTGAGCATCCGGTCTTCTTCGGCGGTGGACGCCGTCAAACCCAGCTGATCTTCCAGACGGAAAATCAGTTCCTCAATATCTTCTTTATCCAGTCCCAACTGCACCAGGCGTGTGCTGTCGTCGAAGTCATCCTGATTTTCCCGCAGGTAGTTGATGGAACGATGCACAGCGGCGCGAACGGAGGCTCTTGTCATGATTATTCTTCTAGGGCGTTAGGGTGTCCCTTGCCCTGAGTACAGCAGGCTTCAGGCGTGTCGGCGCTGCCATTCGTCAATCATCGTGTGCAAATATTCCCCGGAAAAACTCCCGAAATGTCCGCCATGCACCGTGCGGATCGGCAGCGCGCGCAAGCGTTGCAGGCTGCGGGCGTAGTCGTCGAGGTTGGAATGGTAGGCGTCTTCGATCAGTGGCCCGTCGTAAATGATGTCGCCGCTGAACAGGGTTTCGGTCGCCGCCTCGAACAGGCTGATGCCACCCGGTGAATGACCCGGCGTGTGCAGCACTTGCAAGACCCGATCACCGAGATCAAGCACGTCGCCTTCTTCGATCAAACCTGTGGCTGGTGCGGCTTTGACCCGGTATTCGGCGTAGCACAACGGGCAGTCGGGGTGAGCCTCGAACATGTCGTCACCGACGAAAGCCTTGCTCAGGGTGTTGTCGCCGTCGGGCTCGGCGAGAATCTGTGCTTCGGCCGGGTGCACCAGCCGTTCGGGGAATTCGTGATGCCCGGCGATGTGGTCGAAATGGCAATGGCTGGCCACCGCCACCAGTGGTCGCTCGGTGATCCACGGCAATTGCTCGCGCAGGCTGACCAGGCCGGAACCGCTGTCCAGCAGCAAATCCTTGTCACGCCCCTGAATGTGCCAGAGGTTGCAGCGGTAAAAGGGCCTAATGTAAGGCTCGTGAATCAGGCGGATGCCGTCGCTGAGCTGTTTGACCTCGAACCACTGATCGCGGCTGACGATCTTCATAAGCAGATTCCTTCAGGCGAAAAAAAACGGGTGTGGCAACCGACGCCACACCCGTCGAAGAAAGCATCAGTCATGTTTAAGCTTAGGCGGCGCTCGCCACCACTGCCGGGCGACGGGACAGCAAGCTGACCACTACGAAACTCACCAGACCCACGCCGAGGCTGTAGTAGATCGGAGTGTTGGCGTCCATACCGTCCTTGAACATGAACAGCAGCGCGGTGGCAAAGCCCATGCCCATGCTGGCGATAGCGCCGGCGGTGGTTGCGCGTTTCCAGAAGATTGCACCGATCAGCGGGATCAGCATGCCGCCCACCAACAGGTTGTAGGCCAGGGTCAAGGCACTGATCACGTCGTTTACCACCAGCGCGATACCCAGCACGGCGATGCCGGTCAGCAGGGTGAACAGGCGGTTGACCGCCAGGCTCGACTGTTTACCGCCGCGCAGTTTCGGCAGCAGGTCTTCGGTCAGGGTGGTGGAGGCCGCGAGCAAGCCGGCACTGGCGGTGGACATCATGGCCGCCAGGGCAGCCGCAATCACCAGGCCACGGATACCATCCGGCAGGGACAGTTTGACGATGGCGGCGAAGGCGTTGTTGACGTTGTCCAGATCCGGGATCAGCACATGAGCGGCCATGCCGATCAGGGCGCAGGCCAGTCCGTAAAGGATGCAGTAGAAGCCTGCGAATGTACCGGCGACCTGAGCCACTTTGGCGCTCTTGACGGTGAACACACGCTGCCAGATGTCTTGGCCGATCAGGATCCCGAAGAAGTAGATCATGAAGTAGGTGATGATGGTGTCCCAGCCAATCGTGGTGAAGCTGAAGGCGGTTGCCGGCAGTTTCAACACCAACTCATCCCAACCACCGACGCGGTACAGGCAGATTGGCAACAGGATGAACATCAGGCCCACGGTCTTGATGACGAACTGGACGATGTCGGTCAGGGTCAGGGACCACATGCCGCCGATTGCCGAATAAATCACCACCACGCCACCGCCGACCAATACGGACAGCCAGAACGGCAGGTCGAACAGCACTTGCAGCACGGTGCCAATGGCCAGGATCGAGACCACGCCGATCATCAGCGCATAGGCCAGCATGATCACCGCGCTCGCGGAGCGGGCCATCGGGTTGTAGCGTTTTTCCAGCACCTGGGTAACGGTATAGATTTTCAGTTTCAGCAGCGGTTTGGCGAGGAACAGGTTCAGCGCCACGATCCCGCAACCGAGGGCCGCGCAGAGCCAGAAACCGGAGATGCCATGGACGTAGCCCAGGCGCACGGTGCCGACGGTAGATGCGCCGCCCAGAACGGTAGCGGCCATGGTGCCCATGTACAGGCTCGGGCCGAGGTTACGACCGGCGACCAAAAAGTCTTCGTTGGTCTTGGCCTTGCGCATGCCGTAGTAGCCGAGTATCAGCATCGCGGCGGCGTAGATGAGTACGACGAATAAATCCAAAGCCATGATGGCGTGTCTCCGATTGTCTTTTTTATGGTGAGGCGAAAATCAGTCTTTTCTGTGGGAGCGTGGCTTGCCCGCGATGGCTGCGCCGCGGTCCATCAGGCAGACCGCGTCATCGTTCTTCGCGGGCAAGCCTCGCTCCTACAGGTAATGCGTTGACCGCAGGTAATGCGTTGAATCAGGCGGCTTGGCGCAACGCCGGTTTACCGAGCGAATCCTTGCCCTTGCTGCGTGGATCACTGGGGCCGAACACCGCAGCCGGTTCCGGGAACAGGCTCAGCAGTGTCAGGTACACCAGCGAGGCCAGGCCGAGGGTCACCGGCAAGCTGATGTCGATCCCACCGGCGAGGTTGCCCAGCGGCCCGACAAACTGCCCCGGCAGGTTCACGAAGCACAAACCCACCAGCGCGCTCGGGATCCAGGCTCCCAGGCCGCGCCAGTTCCAGCCGTGGGTGAACCAGTAACGGCCACCTTTCTCGCCTCGGGTGAACACTTGCAGGTCATCCGGGCAATAGAAGCCGCGACGCACCAGCAGGCCGATGATCATGATCACCATCCATGGGGTGGTGCAGGTGATGATCAGCACGGCGAAGGTCGACACGCTCTGCACCAGGTTCGCCGCAAAGCGCCCGATGAAGATGAAGGCAATCGACATCACGCCGATCAGCAACGTTGCCTTGACCCGCGACAGCACCCTCGGGAACACGCTGGACATGTCCAGCCCGGTGCCATACAGCGAAGTGGTGCCAGTGGACATGCCGCCGATCACCGCAATCAGGCACACCGGCAGGAAGAACCAGCTTGGCGACACCGCCAGCAGACCGCCGACGTAGTTGTTAGCCGCGATGTAGTCCGGTGCCTTGATCGCCACGATGGTGGCGGTGGCGAGGCCGAACAGGAACGGGATGAAGGTGGCGATCTGCGAGATCACCACGGCGGCCATGATCCGGCGCTTGGAGGTGTCACGCGGGATGTAGCGCGACCAGTCGCCGAGGAACGCGCCGAAGGAAATCGGGTTGCTCATCGCTACCAGCGCAGCGCCGATGAAGGCCGCCCAGAAACCCGGTTGACCGAGGCTGACGCTGCCGGCGTAGTTCACATCGAAAGGACCGGCGAAGGCGAAGATGCCCAGCAGGAACAACAGGCTGGCGCTCCATACCGCGATCTTGTTGACCCACAACAGGAAGCGGAAACCGTAGATGCACACCGTCAGCACCAGGATCGCGAACAGACCGTAGGCCAGGCCCAGGGTCAGGTCGGTTTCCGGCAGGCCGATCAGGCGTTTCGCGCCACCGATTAACGCATCGCCCGAGCTCCACACCGAGAGCGAGAAGAAGGCAATGGCGGTCAGCAGCGACAGGAACGAGCCGACGATCCGCCCGTGCACGCCGAAGTGCGCACCGGACGACACGGCGTTGTTGGTGCCATTGATCGGGCCGAACAGGCCCATCGGCGCAAGGATCAGCGAACCCAGCAACACGCCCAGCACAATCGCCCAGACGCCCGCCTGAAAAGACAGGCCGAACAGTACCGGGAAACTGCCGAGCACGGCGGTGGCAAAGGTGTTGGAACCGCCGAAGATCATCCGGAACAAGTCCGTCGGGCCGGCGGTGCGTTCGTTGTCCGGGATCTGTTCGACCCCGTGGGTTTCGATTTGCGTAAGGCTTTGGTCTTTGTTGTTGTTATTCATGATCTGCTCCGATCATAAAGGCGCGCTCATCGTGCGTGAGCGTCACTTTGGCTAAGGGGGTGGCAGCCCTTCCGGCATTGCGGACAAATGTTCGTGGCAGGCCAGCCATAGGCCTTGTTGTTCTTGGCCAGACGTCTGTTTTTTGAAAACAATCGTCTCGCGCTCCTGGCTGAAGTGTTGCTCCCCTTGCATGCGCAGCTCGGTGGCCACGTCATGGATGAAAATCGCCACGTCACCTTGCAGGCTGACGAAGGCGTTGCTCGAGGTGCACGACAGCACCTCGAAGCCGTCCTCGGCGCGCCAGGTGTCCCACAACGCCTGATAGGCATCGCGCGACAGCAGGGGCTGCTCGAGGGTGTAGAACACGAAGCTGGCATCAACGCTGAATGCGCCGAAGTAAGCTTCGCGATCGTTACGGGCAAAGGCCGATACCAGCCCAGCGGCGGCGTTGAGAACCTGATCACGTTCGCTCATGACCGATCCTCAGCGATGGACCACGCCCGGCAGTACGCAGAGCATTTCGTACAGCAGGTTGGCGCCCAACAGCGAGGTGTTGCCGGTGGTGTCGTACGCTGGCGAGACTTCCACCAGATCGCAGCCGACCAGATCGAGGCCTTGGCAGCCGCGCACGATTTCGATCGCCTGAATGGTCGTCAGACCGCCGATTTCCGGGGTGCCAGTGCCTGGAGCCCAGGCCGGGTCAATGCCGTCGATGTCGAAACTCAGGTACACCGGACCGCCGCCGACTTTCTCGCGAACTTCGGCCATCAACGGTGCCAGGGATTTGTGCCAGCATTCTTCAGCCTGAACCACACGGAAGCCTTGATTGCGGCTCCAGTTGAAGTCATCAGCGGTGTAACCCTGAGCGCGCAAGCCAATTTGCACCACGCGGTCGCAATCCAGAAGGCCTTCTTCTACAGCGCGACGGAAGGTCGTACCGTGGGCGATCTTCTCGCCGAACATGTGATCGTTCACGTCGGCGTGCGCGTCGATGTGCACCAGGCCGACCTTGCCGTGCTTTTTATGGATGGCACGCAGGATCGGCAAGGTGATGGTGTGGTCGCCGCCGAGAGTCAGGGGGATCACATCGTGTTCGAGGATATTGTCGTAGGCCTCTTCGATGATCCGCACGGCGTCCAGCAGGTTGAACGTGTTGATCGCCACGTCACCGATGTCGGCAACCGACAGCGAATCGAACGGCGCGGCGCCGGTGGCCATGTTGTACGGGCGGATCATCACCGATTCAGCGCGGATTTCACGCGGTCCGAAACGGGTGCCGGGGCGCAGGGACGTGCCGATGTCCAGCGGGATGCCGATAAAGGCAGCGTCCAGACCGGCGGCGGATGGCAAATGGGGGAGTCGCAGCATGGTGGCGATGCCGCCGAAGCGCGGCATTTCGTTGCCGCCCAGTGGTTGGTGAAGAATCTTGTCCACGGGTAAGGCCTCATCGTCATTGTTTTATTTATGTCGGTTGCACGCTCGGGGAGAGACGGGCACCGCTGTGGGCCGATTCTGCGAAAGGTAGTGACCGGGAAGAATCGCTATGGGCAAATACTTAGTTCAGATTTTTCTAAACTAATGGCGAGGGCAGAGATAGACTCTTACGCGTGATCGTTCCCACGCTCTGCGTGGGAATGCATCCACGGACGCTCCGCGTCCAGCTGTTTCCTGCATGTGACGCAGAGCGTCACGGGCTGCATTCCCACGCAGAGCGTGGGAACGATCTAGGTGCTTGGAGTCCCCCATGGCCAACGCTTTACCCGACCTGAAACTATTGCGCATCTTCGTCAGCGTGGTCCGCCATCAGGGGTTCGCCAACGCCCAGCAAGAGCTCAACCTCTCGACCTCGGCCATCAGCACTTACATGAGCCAGCTCGAAGCGGCCTTGGGCCTGGTGCTTTGCCATCGCGGTCGCGGTGGTTTCAGCCTGACCAGCAAGGGTGAGCTGTTCCATCAGGAAACCCTGCGGCTATTGGCCGAACTCGAAGGTTTCGAACAATACGCCGCCGCCCTCAAAGGCGAGCTGCGCGGAACCTTGAACCTGGGCGTGATCGACTCCACCGTCAGCGATAAGGCCTTGCCCTTTGCCGAAGCCATCGGCGCCTACAGTCAGGAGCACCCGGCGGTGCATTTGCATCTGTCGGTCATGAGCCCTTACGAGCTGCAACTCGGCGTGCAGGACAACCGCCTCGACCTGGCCATCGGTGCCTTTTCCACGCGCATGAGCGGTCTGGTCTACATGCCGCTGTACCGCGAGCAACACTGGCTGTATTGCAGCAGCCGGCATCCGCTGTTCACCGAGCGGCGTATTCCCGAGCAAGTCATCACCCAACAGCGCATGGTCGGTCGCGGCTATTGGAGCCAGGCCGAACTGGCCCGCCACGGTTTCAAACACAGCGCGGCGACCGTGGAAAGTATGGAAGCCCAGCTGATTCTGGTGCTGTCCGGCGCCTACATCGGTTACTTGCCGGAGCACTACGCCCAGGCTTGGGCTGACAAAGGTGATTTACGCGTGCTGCTGCCGGCGACGTTCGGTTATCAGGCGCCGTTCTCGATGATCGTGCGCCGTGGCCGCAGCCGCGAACCGCTGATCCAGACCTTCCGCGACCTGCTCAAAGCGCAGCTCAATCAGGCTTAAGACAATGTCCAGAATCCAGTGCCCGCGCTGCCTGCGTCCACAAACCCATTGCCTGTGCCCGCTGATCCCGAGCCTCGACAGCCGCACCCGGGTGTTGCTGCTTCAGCATCCGAGCGAAGTGAACCATGCGCTGAACACCGCGCGATTGGCGGCATTGGGGTTGAAGAATGCCGAGTTGATCGTCGGCGAGGTGTTCGAGGATTTGCCGGCGCTGTTGAATCAGCCGGGCTATCAGGCGCGGCTGCTGTTTCCCGCCGAGGATGCGCAACCGTTGCAGGCTTACACCACCAATGATGAACCGCTATTGCTGGTGGTCCCGGACGGCACCTGGCGCAAGGCGCGCAAAATGCTGCACCTCAATCCGTTGTTGGCGGCGTTGCCCAGGGTGACATTGGCCGAGGGCGGGGTGTCGCGTTATCGCTTGCGCAAGGCTCCGGGGCCTGGGGCGTTGTCGACGGTGGAGGCGATTGTGCAGGCGTTGCAGACGCTTGAGTCACCCGTCAGTTTTGAGCCGTTGTTGAAACCGTTCGAGGCGTTGATCGAGGGGCAGATTGCGGCGATGGGGGAGGAGACCTACCAGAAAAATCACGGGCGATGATCGTTCCCATGCTCTGCGTGGGAATGCATCCAGTGACGCTCTGCGTCACATCCGGGAAGGGACGCGGAGCGTCCCGGGCGGCATTCCCACGCGGAGCGTGGGAACGATCACTGACTACCGCTCGCGCATCGCCTCGGTCCGCGCTTTCAATACCGGTTTAAGCAGGTAATCCAACACACTTTTCTCCCCGGTAATAATGTCCACCGTCGCCACCATCCCCGGAATGATCAGCAGCGGTTTCACATCCCCGCCCAAGTGATTCTTATCGGTGCGCACCTGAATCAGATAAAAGCTGTTGCCCTTGTCATCGGTGATGGTGTCCGCCCCGATCAGCTCCAGCTTCGCACTCAGCCCCCCATAAATCGTGTAGTCGTAAGCGCTGAACTTGACCATGGCTTTCTGGCCCGGGTGCAGAAACGCCACGTCTTGAGGGCGGACCTTGGCTTCGATCAGCAGGTTGTCTTCCAGTGGCACGATTTCCACCATGTCGTTGCCCGGCTGGACCACGCCGCCGATGGTGTTGACCTTCAGCATTTTGATAATGCCGTGAACCGGCGACACCACGGTGGTGCGCGTCACCCGGTCGTCGATGGCAATGCTCGTCGCAGTGATTTTCGACAGGTCGGTGCGTTTCTCATTCAGCTCTTTTGCCGCGTCCGAACGGAAGGATTGTTCCGACTCGTCGATCTTGCTTTTGATCTCATTGATCGCCGATTCGGCACGGGGAATCGCTAGGGTCGTAGCGTTCAGCGAGCCGCGGATTTCCACCGCACTGCGTTTGAGTCGCAGGATTTCCACCGGCGAAACCGCACCGGTGCCCACCAGTGGCGCCGACATGTTCATCTCTTGTTGCAGCAGCGCCAGGCTGGAACTGAACTGCCCCTGTTTGGAACGGAATTCCGCCAGCTCCTGGGTTTTCTGCCGAAGTTGTTCGGTCAGCGTGCGCTGTTCGCTAGCCAGTCGGCGCTGACGTTGTTCGTACAGCGAGCGTTCGTCCTCGGCCACTTGTGGCGCCTTGGCGATGACTTCCGCGGACAGCTTGAACGGCCGACCTTCCGCTTCCGCCGATAACCGTTCGACCTGCGCAGTCAGTGCATAACGATCCGCTTCACTTTCACCTTTGTTCGACAGAAATCGTGTGTCATCCAGGCGCAGCAAGGTGTCGCCCTTGTTCACCATTTGCCCTTCGCGCACGAAGATTTCCGTGACGATGCCGCCCTCCAGGTTCTGGATCACTTGAATCTTGCTCGAGGGAATCGCCTTGCCTTCGCCCGTGGTGACTTCCTGCAACACGGCGAACTTGGCCCAGACCAGTGCGGTGATCAGCAGCGCCGCTGCCAGCCACACGGTGATCCGCGACCAGCGCGGCGAATCCTGCAACGAGGCGCCTGCGGTTTCTGGCATGAATTCGCTTTCGGCACTTTTGCTGAAACTGCCGAAGTAGCTTCGGGCCGCTGAATCCGGTGTTTGAGCAGACATGGGCAATACCCGTCAGTTAGAGAAATAGCCGAACACAAACCTGTGGCGAGGGAGCTTGCTCCCGCTCGGCGGCGAAGCCGTCGTAAACACGGCATATGGGTTTTACCTGATACACCTTGGTGAATGGCTTTGGGGCTGCTTCGCAACCCAGCGGGAGCAAGCTCCCTCACAGGTCATGTGTTTGTGCCCCTAAACCGTCGCAGAGCCGACACGGCCCTTGCGCAGTGCATCGATGACCGCTTCTTTCGGGCCGTCGGCGACGATCCGCCCGTTGTCCAGCACCACCAACCGGTCCACCAGGCTGAGCATCGAAGTGCGATGGGTGACCAGCAGCAGGGTTTTGCCCTGAATCCAGCCGTGGAGTTTTTGCCGCAGGACGTCTTCGCTGCTGTTGTCCATGGCGCTGGTGGGTTCGTCGAGCAGCATGATCGGCGGGTCGAGCAATAAGGCCCGCGCCAGCAACACCGCTTGCCGTTGACCGCCCGACAGCAACTGACCGCGTTCACCCACCGGCCGGTCGAAGCCATGGGGATGTTGGCGAGCCAGTTCGGTGACGCCGGTCAGTTCGGCGACTTCGAGCATCCGGGCATCGCTGATGTAGCGCGCGCCGAGAGTCAGGTTGTCGCGCAGGCTGCCGGCCAGCAGCGGCAGGTCGTGGGCGACGTAACCGATCTGTTGGCGCAGGTCGGCGACGTCCAGTTGCCGCAGGTCCAGGCCATCGAGCAGCAACTGGCCTTCTTCCGGCGCATAGAAACCCATCACCAGCCGCGCCAACGTGCTTTTGCCTGAACCGCTGCGGCCGATGATGCCGATCCGTTCGCCCGGCTTCATGCTGAAGCTGACGTTGGTCAGGGCCGGCGCATTCTGGCCGTTGTAGTGGAACGTCACGCCGCTGACGTCGAGTGCGCCTTGCAATTGCGTGCGCTCCAGCGGCCGCTGCTTGGCGTCACGTTCTTGTGGCAACGACATCAGCGCATCGGTGCTTTTCATGGTCAGTTGTGCTTGCTGATAACGGGTGATCAGCCCGGCGATCTGTCCCAGCGGCGCGAGCACGCGGCTACCAAGCATGTAGGTCGCCACCAGCGCGCCGACGCTGAGGTTGCCGGCGATGATGCTGTAGACCCCGGCGACGATGGTCGCCATGCCGCAGAACTGCTGAATGAACAACGTGCCGTTGGTGGCCAGCGCCGAGAGGTTGCGCGCGTGGCTGTCGAGGCGGGTGAGGGCGCCGTGGGTGCTTTCCCATTTGTGCTGGCGTTCGCTTTCGGCGCTGCAGGCCTTGAGGGTTTCCAGGCCGCCGAGGGTTTCGATCAGCAAGGCCTGACGTTCGGCGCCGAGGCTCAGACTCTTCTGCACGGTGTCGCGCAGACGTGCCTGAATCACCATGGCAAAAATGATAGTGATGGGGAATGCCAACAGCGGAATCACCACCAGCCAGCCACCGAGCAGACCGATCACCACCAGCATCAGCACCGCGAAGGGCAGGTCGATCAGGCTGGTCAGCGTGACGGCGGTGAGAAATTCCCGAAGGCCCTGAAAGTCATGAATGCTCTGGGCGAAACCACCGATGGTTGCTGGCCGCGCTTTCATCGCCATGCCGGTGATGCGTTCGAACAAGGTCGCCGAAAGAATCACGTCGGTTTTCTTCCCGGCGGTGTCCAGCAAGTGCGCGCGAACCACCCGCAGCACCAGTTCGAAACCGGTGCCGATCAGCAAGCCGATCGACAGCACCCACAACGTTGAAGTGGCCTGGTTTGGCACCACTCGGTCGTAGGTCTGCATCACAAACAGCGGCACCATCAGCCCCAGCAGGTTGATCAGGAAACTCGCCAGAATCGCATCGCTGTACAGCCACTTCGACAACTTCAACGTGTCGCGAAACCATGCCTCCACTCTTGGCACCAGCGGCGCGCGCAAGTCTTCGAGTTCATGCCGCGGCCGGGCGAACAAGGCCTGGCCGCTGTAGTTGGCGGCCAGCTCGTCCGTGCTGACCCATTGTTCTCCGCCGTCGGCTTCGCTCGGCAGAATCAGCGCCTGACCGTCATCGCCAAAGCGACGCAAAATTGCGCAGCGACCATGGTTGAGGATCAGCATCACGGGCAGGTTGAGCGCGGAAATTTCCCCCAGTTCACGGCGCAGCACACGCGCCTGCAAACTGGCCCGGGCTGCTGCGCGCGGCAGCAAGTCCAGGCTCAAACGTTGGTGTGCCATTGGCAGCCCGGCACTCAGGCTGGCGCGACTGACCGTCGCGCCATGAAGTTTGCAGAGGATCAACAGACCGTCCAGAAGCGGGTCATCGAAGCTCAGACGCGGATCGACACCCGTGTTGCCGGTTTCCATGCTGGTCATATTGATTGCCTGTGGCGAGGGAGCTTGCTCCCGCTTGAGTGCGCAGCACTCACACTGTCTTCATCTTCAATCGGTGTTCGGGGTTGCTGCGCAACCCAGCGGGAGCAAGCTCCCTCGCCACAATTGGTCACGTTGAGCTACTTCATTTCAGTTCAGGCAAACGAGCTTCGTTTTTTACTTCGGTGGCGGCGATCGCATCGGCGGGCAGCACCACCCGTTGTTTGCTCAACAACTGCCCCATGTTTGCCAGCACGCGGTACATCGAAAACTCCTCGGTGTAGCGCACTTCGGTGTAGCGGCGGTTGGCGTTGTAAAGCTCGTTTTCACTGTCGAGCAAGTCGAGCAAGGTCCGTTGACCAAGGCCGAACTGATCCTGATACGCGGCCCGCACACGGGTGGTGGTTTCGGCGTATTCACGGGCAGTCGGGGTTTGTTTCTTGGCGTTGAGCATGGCGTTCCAGGCCAGGTGGATGTTCTCGTTGAGCTGGCGCAGGGCGTTGTTGCGGATGTCCAGCGCCTGGTTGATCTGGTGCGCATCGGAGGCCAGCCGGGCCTTGTCGCTGCCACCGCGGAACAGGTTGTAGTTCATCACCACACCCACTCGCCATTGGTTGTCGTGGCCTTCGTCGCCCTGAATATTGTTATTCGCGCCCACCGCCGCTTCAGCGTCAAAACGCGGGTAGAACGGAGACTTGGCGACTTCGTACTGGCTCTCGGCCGATTGCACATCGGCCTGGGCGGATTTCAGGTACGGGTTGTTTTCCACCATGCTCTGCTGGGCTTCCGGCAGGGTGGCGGGCAATTCGCCGCGGGTCGACGGCGGTGCTTCGAGTTCATCGGGCATGCGCCCCACGACGCTGTAGAAATTTGTCTCGGCATCGGCCAGATCGACTTCGGCGGTGTCGAGGTTGTTTTGCGCCAGTGCCCGGCGAGCGGTGGACTGGTCGGAGTCGGCGTTGCTGCCGACCCCACGCTGAGTGCGCAGGCCGATCTGGTCGTTGACTCGCATGTGCGCTTGCAGGTTGTTCTTGGCCAGGGTCACCAGTTCGCGACGCTTGAGCACTTCGAGGTACACCTCGACGGTGCGCAGGGCCAGATCCTGGGCGGTGCCCTGGGCGTAATAGGCTCGCGAATTGGCCACGCCTTTGGTGCGCGCGACTTCGTTGGAGGTGTTGAAACCGTCGAACAGCATCTGCCGCAGGCGCAGTTCCGATTGGGTGTAGTTGAGGATTTCGGTGTGGTGATTGCCCTGCGCCCGAGTGGTGGTGTTATCGCTGTACCCGCGCCCGTAGCCGGCGTTCAAATCCACCGATGGATAAAAGCCCCCTTTTGCGACTTTAACCTGCTCGTCGGCCGAGAGCCGGGCATCGACCCGCGACGCCAGTTCCGGGTGGGTCGCAATGGTGCTCTGGATCGCCTCGGTCAATGACATCGCCTGAGCCTGAGAAGTGCAGGCCATGGCCAGCAAAATCGCGCTGCAGAGGGGGGTTAAAACGCGCATGGATGCCTCTCCCTGATTCCTGATGGTACTTAGTGAGTCGCCAAATATTTGACGTTATTTTTAAGTGAAACCGTCTCACCCTTGTTACAACAGAGCTAAGAACATCCTGACGCGAAGCTAAGAAGGATTTCTCATAACGCTTATGCCGAAAAAAACTTATGCGCTCTGAAAAATCCAGCACATTGTTCAATGCGAAAGCCTTTGTTTATGAGCTCTCAGGAGCATCGAAGGGCTTGAGGAAAGTTCAATTCACTTTTCGACACAGAGCGAAGAAGTGCTGGAGGGGAGGGAAGCGAGACGGTTTAGGGGCGACAATTTTTTGTCACTCGAGTGATTCAAAACCGTTACGCATCGTTAGCAGGGCGGTTATTTCGGAAGTGGATCCCGATGCCATTGATTGCAGAGGGTTTTATCCCGATCCAGAAATTCCCCTTGCGAGCGACATGCCTGGCGAAAGTGTCGGGAGGCAGTGGTTTACGTCAGGTAAACGCTTTCTCGGCAAACGATCCGTCAGGCCAACCTGCTTGAACCATGGGCACGTTCTTCGCGCAAACAGGATGCCGACAGCAGTTGGCAGCGGAGGAAATGCACATGGCAACGCTCATCGGTATCGTCAGTAAGGTCATCGGTCAGGTGTACGCAGTGGCGGGTGATGGCACCCGACGCACCCTGGTCGAGGGCGATCGGCTGTTTGCCGGCGAGCAACTGGTCACCGGGGCCGAAGGCGCGGTGGCGGTGCAACTGCAAAATGGCCAGGAGCTGACCTTGGGGCGTGACAGCAGCCTGCAGATGACGGCCCAATTACTGGCGCATCAGGTCCCGCATGTGGAGACCGCCGATGCGGTAACGCCGAGCCAGGCGCAACTGACCGATGTCGAGCAACTTCAAAAAGCCATTGCCGCCGGCGCCGACCCGACTCAAACAGGCGAAGCCACTGCCGCCGGACCGGGCTCGGGCGCGCCGGGTGGATTGGGCGGTGGTCACAGTTTTGTGTTGCTGGAGGAAGTGGCGGGCCGGGTTGATCCCACGGTTGGTTTCCCCACCGCGGGCTTCAACGGTATTCCGGAGTTTCTCCTGGAGCGCCGGGATACTGATCCAGACAATGGCGATAGCGGCGATGCACCGAATAACCCGGTCACCCTCATCGGCCTGTCGGCGGCGGGAGGCGAACTGACCCTCAATGAAGCCCACCTGGCGGACGGTTCGGCCAGCAACCCTGGAGCGCTGACTCAAAACGGCACCTTCACAATCATTGCCGCTGACGGGCTGACCAGCCTGAACATCGGCGGGATCAACGTGATCAGTGGCGGTGTGCCCGCCGGTTTTCCGCAGTCGATCACCACTCAATTGGGCAACACCCTGACGATTACCGGCTACAACCCGGCCACCGGCGTGGTGAGTTACAGCTACACCTTGGTCGGCAACGAAACCCACTCGGCTGGCGATGGCGCCAACAACCTCAGTGAACAGTTCACTGTGGTCGCGAGTGACAGCAATGGCGATACCGCCACCGGTTCGCTGGACGTCAACATCACCGACGATGTGCCCAAAGCCATTGACGACACCAACGCCAATACTGCCTCGGAAACCTTGCTGACCCTGACCGGCAGCGTGCTGCCCAACGACCTCCAGGGCGCCGACCGTATTGCCACCGGCCCCGACAGCGGGCCGATCATCGGCGGCACGTTCAACGGGACTTACGGCACGCTGGTGCTCAACCCCAACGGCACGTACACCTACACCCTGAACACCAGCGACGCCGACTTCAAAGCCTTGCATGGCGGCGGCAGCGCTACGGAAACCTTCATCTATACCCTGACAGATGCCGACGGCGATACCAGCACCGCGAACCTGGTGCTGGAGATTCACAACAACGATGACCCGGTGATCATCGGTGGGCTGAATGCCGAAGGCGGCGAGTTGACTGTTTACGAGAAAAACCTCGCTGACGGCAGTGACCCCGATGCACCGGCGCTGACCCGGAGCGGCACTTTCACCATCACGGCGCCAGACGGTGTGCAAACCCTTAGCGTCGGTGCAATCAACGTGGTGCTTGGCGGTCTGGCAGCAGACTTCCCGCAGACGTTCATCACGCCGCTCGGCAATACGCTGACCATCACCGGGTTTGATCGTGCCACCGGCGTGATCACTTATAGCTACACCCTAAACGCTAACGACGCGCACCCGGATGCCAGCGGCGCCGACAGGCTCGCCGGGCAATTTGCGGTAACCATGGTGGACGACAATGGCACCACCGCCCACGGCATTCTCGATGTGAATATCGTCGATGACGTGCCACAAGCCGTGGACGACAGTAATGCCAACACCGCCTCGGAAACCCTGCTGACGTTAATCGGCAGCGTGCTGCCCAACGACATCCAGGGCGCTGACCGCATTCCTACTGGCCCCGACAGCGGGCCGGTCATCGGCGGCACGTTCAACGGGACTTACGGCACCCTGCTACTCAACGCCAACGGCACCTATACCTACACCCTGAACACCAGCGATGCCGACTTCAAAGCCTTGAACGGTGGGGGAAGCGCTACCGAGAATTTCGTCTACACCCTCACCGATTCCGATGGCGATACCAGCACCGCGACGCTGGTGCTGGAGATTCACAACAACGATGACCCAGTGACCCTCGATGGCCTGAACGTCGACGGCGGCGAACTCACCGTCTACGAGAAAAACCTCAGCGACGGCACCAACCCCAACACACCTGCCTTGACCCAGAGCGGCACCTTCACCGTCACCGCCCTCGACGGTTTGCAAACCCTGACCGTGGGCGGCATCGCAGTGGTCACCGGTGGCGTGGTCGCCGGCTTCCCGCAATCGATTGTCACCGCGCTCGGCAATACGCTGACCGTCACCGGTTTCAACAGCACCACCGGCGTAGTCAGTTACAGCTACACTCTGACGGATAACGAAACCCATCCGAACGCCGACGGCACCAACAGCATCACCGAGAACCTCAACGTCGTCGCCACCGACGTCGATGGCAGCACGGCATTGGGTCAGATCAACGTCAACATCGTCGATGACTTGCCCACCGCCAATCCTGATCTCGCCACGATAGCGGAGGGCGCAACGGCCTCGGGCAACGTGCTGAACAATGACGTCGGTGGCGCCGACGGCCCGGCACTCAGTGGTGCGGTGGTTGGCGTGCGCGCCGGCAGCGACACCTCGACTTCAGCCATCGGCGGCTTGAATACGCAAATCAACGGCACCTACGGCTACCTGACATTGGATGCCAACGGCAATGCCGTGTACCACAGCAACCCGAATTCGGTCAGCGCACCGGGCGCCACGGACGTGTTCACCTATACCGTGCGCGATGCTGATGGCGATGAAAGCACCACAACCATCACCATCAACGTGGCGGACTGCACCCTCGTAGCGGCCAGCGACAGCGACGTGACGGTTAACGAAAAAGCCCTGGATCTTGCCCAGGATGGCCAGGACCTGGCAGCAGGCACCGTCACCGGCAGCGAGCCGGGCAATGCCGGTGAAACCGGCTCCGGTACGTTGGTGGGCTCGGTTACTGGCGCCACTGGCACGATCACTTACACCTTGGTTGGCAGCGCCACCGGGACTTATGGGCAAATCCTGCTCAACCCCGACGGCAGCTACACCTACACCCTGACCTCCGCGCCAGCGACCACGCCCAACGTCAATGACGGGCCGAATACCCTGAGTGAAAGCTTCACCTATCAAGCGACTGATCCCTTGGGCAACAGCGTCACCAGCACTATCGTGATCAATATCGTCGATGACGTACCCACCGCTCACGCCGATGCAGTCGCGGTGGCGGAGGGTGGGACCGTCAGCGGTAATGTGTTGGGCAATGATGTGCTCGGTGCCGACGGCCCAGCGGCGGGTGGGGCAGTGGTCGGCGTGCGCGCCGGCAGCGACACTTCGACCTCGGCCATCGGCGGCTTGAACAGCCAAATCAACGGTACCTACGGCTACCTGACGCTGGATGCCAACGGCAACGCCGTGTACCACAGCAACCCGAACTCGGTCAGCGCGCCGGGCGCTACGGACGTGTTCACCTACACCGTGCGCGATGGCGACGGCGATGAAAGCACCACGACCATTACCATCGACGTGTCCAACTGCTCCCTCGTTGTGGCTCCCGATACCGACGTTACGGTTCAGGAGAAAGCGCTGGATTTGACCAAGGATGGCCAGGATCTGGCAGCAGGCACGGTCACCGGCAGCGACCCTGGCAATACCGGCGAAACCGCTTCCGGCACGCTGGCCGGTTCCATCACCGGCGCCACTGGCGCGATCACTTATAGCCTGGTCGGCAGCGCCACCGGCACCTACGGGCAACTCCTGCTCAACCCCGACGGCAGCTACACCTACACCCTGACCTCTGCGCCGAAAACTTCGCCCAACGCCAACGACGGCGCGAACACCCTGAACGAAAACTTCACCTACACCGCCACCGATTCGGTGGGCAACAGCATCACCAGTACCATCGTGATCACCATCGTCGATGACGTGCCGACTGCTTACTGCGATTCAGTCGCGGTGGTAGAGGGCGGGGCCGTCAGTGGTAATGTGCTGCACAACGATGTGCTCGGTGCTGACGGCCCTGCGTCGGGTGGTGCAGTGGTCGGCGTGCGGGCCGGCAGCGACACTTCGACTTCGGCCATCGGCGGTTTGAACACGCAAATCAACGGCACCTACGGCTACCTGACGCTGGATGCCAGCGGCAACGCCGTGTACCACAGCAATCCGAACTCGGTCGGCGAGGCGGGCGCCACGGATGTGTTCACCTATACCGTGCGTGATGCCGATGGCGATGAAAGCACCACCATCCTGACCATCGACGTCCACAACAACTGCCTCGTAACGACCACCGATACCGACGTGACGGTCTACGAAAAAGCCCTGGATTTGACCCAGAACGGGCAGGACCTGGCGGCGGGTACGGTCATCGGCAGCGAGCCTGGCAACACGGGAGAAACCGGTTCGGGGACATTGGTCGGTTCGGTCACCGGCGCCACCGGCGCAATCACCTACACCCTGGTCGGCAGCGCCACCGGAACCTACGGGCAAATCCTGCTCAACCCTGACGGCAGCTACACCTACACCCTGACCTCGGCGCCGAAAACGTCGCCGAACGCCAACGACGGCGCGAACACCCTGAACGAAAGCTTCACCTACACCGCCACCGATTCGGTGGGCAACAGCACCACCGGCACCCTTGTGGTCAGCATCGTCGATGACGTGCCGTCTAACGCCGTCGCCTCGGACCGTTCGGTGCCCGCGGTGCAGATCGACTCCAACCTGCTGCTTGTGATCGACGTGTCCGGAAGCATGGACGATCCCTCCGGTGTATCGGGCCTGTCGCGACTGGAGCTGGCCAAACAGGCGATCAGCACACTGCTCGACAAGTACGACAATCTGGGCGATGTGAAAGTGCAGGTTGTCACCTTCAGCAGTAGCGCCACGGACCAGACCTCGGTGTGGGTCGATGTGGCGACGGCCAAGTCGATCATCGCGACGTTGACGGCGGGTGGCGGGACCAACTACGACGTGGCCGTGGCGACCATGCAAACCGCGTTCGATACCTCGGGCAAACTCACCGGGGCGCAGAACGTCGGCTACTTCTTCTCCGATGGCAAACCCAACGAAGGCGACATCGGCACCGCGGACGAGGCCGCGCTCAAAGTCTTCCTCGACGCCAATGGCATCAAAAACTACGCCATCGGCCTGGGCAGCGGCGTCAGTAATGACAGCCTCGATCCAGTGGCCTATGACGGCAGCACGCACACCGACACCAATGCCGTGGCAGTGACCGACCTCAATCAACTCAACTCGGTACTCTCGGGCACCGTGCAAGGCGCGCCGGTCACCGGCTTGCTGCTGGGCGAGGGCGAGGGCGGTACGTTCGGCGCCGATGGCGGCTTCATCAAAACCATCACCGTCGATGGCACCACTTATACCTATGACCCCAAAGGCAACAGCAATCAGGGTTCGCTGATCTTCAGCGGCGGCGTCAACCACGGCACCTTCAACACCGCCGATAACACCCTGAGCATCGCTACCGACAACAGCGGCACGCTGCTGGTGAACCTCGATACCGGCGAGTACACCTACCTCTCGCAGAAAACCACGGCGGCGGTGATCACCGAAAACATCGGCTTCACCGCCAGCGACAACGACGGCGATCTGGCCAGCTCCACGCTGGTGATCAACGTGATTCCGAACACGCCACCGGTGGCGGTCGATGACCATGTCATCACCAACGTGTTGTCGGGCAGCCTTGTGGTGCCGGGAGAGCTGCTGCTGGCTAACGACACCGATGCCGATGGCGATGCGCTCACTGCATCGCCAACCACCTTCAACACCGGTTGGCTGACCAAGGGCGCGGACTTCACCGGTACCAACTCGAACTTCAGCTTCACCGGAAATAACCAGGCAGTGACCATCGCCCGTAGCGCATTCGTCGCCAACACGGCAGCCATGACTGCGGTGCTGGTGGTCAGCGGGGCATTGGGGGCGGTCAGCAGCAACAATACCAACGACGAGGACCAGATCACCGTCAACCTCAAGCAGGGTGAAACCCTCAACCTGGACCACAACCTGGCGGCCGGCCACGTCACCATGGAGTACTCGGTCAACGGCGGCGCTTTCATTGCCATCGCTGACGGCCAGACCATCACCGCTTCGGCAGACGGCACATACCAGATTCACATTACCAACATCGACGATGGTGGTCCGGGCAACAGCGGGAAGGGGTCGGAAAATTACCAACTGACCATGACCGTCAACTACGCCGGAGCCCACGAAACCACGCCGGACTTCCACGGCACCTACACCGTCAACGACAACCATGGCGGCAGCGACTCGGCCAATGTGACCATCAGCTATCAGGATGGCCATACGCTGACCGGCACTTCAGGTGACGACGTACTGGTGGCGGGCGCGGGCAACAACGTCATCAATGCCGGTGACGGCAATGACGTGCTCACCGCCGGTTCCGGCAACAACGAAATGCACGGCGGCGCCGGCAATGACTTGCTGTTCAGTGGCGCGGGCAATGATCTGCTCGACGGCGGCACCGGCAACGACACCGCGAGCTACGCCCACGCCACTGCCGGGGTCACCGCCGACCTGAGCCTGCTCTCCGCACAAGACACCCTTGGCGCCGGCACTGACACCCTGACCGGCATCGAAAACCTCACCGGCTCGAACTTCAACGACAGCCTCATGGGTGACAACAACAGCAACATCATCAACGGCGGTCTGGGTGACGATGTGCTCAACGGCGGGGGCGGCGACGACTTCCTGATCGGTGGCCTGGGCAACAACACCCTCACCGGCGGCAGCGGCGCCGACACCTTCCAGTGGCTCAAAGGCAACAGCGGCCACGACGTCATCACCGACTTCACCCCAGGCACCGACAAACTCGACCTGTCGCAACTGCTGCAAGGGGAAAACGGCACCGCGGCATCGCTGGATGACTACCTGCACTTCACTGTCAGCGGCAGCGGCGCATCGGTCATCACCAGCATCGACGTCAGCGCCATGGCCGGCGCTACGCCGAACCAGACCATCGACCTTGCCGGCGTGAACCTGGCCAGCCACTACGGCGTCACCCCCGGGGCGGGCGGGGTGATTGCCGGCGGCGCGGATACGGCGACGATCATCAACGGCATGCTCAATGACCATTCGTTGAAGGTGGATACTGTGTGATCTGAAAGTACAAACCCCGCCATTTCTTTGGAAAGAAATGGCGGGCTTTTTGTTGTTTGGGTTTTTGAACGTCAACAGATCGCAGCCTTCGGCAGCTCCAGATTCGGTGTTCACCGCCCTATCGCGGTTGAGCACAATCGCGCGTAGGAGCTGCCGAAGGCTGCGATCTTTTGATCTACCAACCCTGTGCCGCTGAAGCAAAAAAGCCAGGCCCGGATTCAGATATCCGGCCCTGGTATTTTGTTGGGGCTTAGGGCCTCTTCGCGGGCAAGCCTCGCTCCTACGGGGGGACGTGGCATCAGTGCCCTGCACATCAGTAGGAGCGAGGCTTGCCCGCGAAGCTTTTGACTCAGGTCGCTTCGTTCAGGTATTTGCCCACGGTCGCCACGTTGTCGAGCGAATACTGCTTGCTCAGGTTGGCGATCATTTTGTTCAGGGCTTCGGTCACGTTGAACTGATTGGTGGAGCTGTCAGTGTTCTGCTCGCGGCCGGCTTGCAGGGCGGTTTTCAGTTCATCGCTGCTCACGCCACCGCTGCTGTCGCTGTCCAGGATCTTGAGCAGTGCGGCACTGGTGTCGGTGCTGGTCGACGAGGTGCTATCGCTGGCCAGGGCGTTGCTCAGTTCGGTGGCTGTGACACTGCCGTCGCTGTCGGTATCGAGCTGGCTGAACAGCTCTTCGCTGGACACCTGCTGAGGCGGTGGAGGCGGAGGGGTCAGGCTGGCGACAAGTTCGTCCTGACTGACGGTGCCGTCTTCGTTCTTGTCCAGCGCCGAGAAGATTTCCGTGCTGTCGGCAGTGCTGCCGGCGCTGGTCAGGCCGTTGCTGAGTTCATCGCTGCTGATGGCGCCGTCGCCGTCAGTGTCCAGAGCGCTGATCAGCGCATCGGCCAGTTCGGTGCTCGGTGCCTGATCATGCGGTGGCGGTGGAGGGGCCATCGCGGCCATCTCTTCACTGCTCAGGCTGCCGCTTTCGTCGCTGTCCAGATCGCTGAAGTTCTTGCTCAGGCTGACCAGCAAACCGTCATCGGTTTTCTGCGTCAGAGCGCTCTTGAGTTCGTCCTGATCCACCGCGCCGTCGCTGTTGCTGTCGAGTTTGGCGAGCAGATCTTTCTGGAATTGCTGGCCGCGGGCGCTGTTGGTGGAGGTGCTGCTGGTGCTGGTATAGCTCGTGTAGTTGCTGCTGACACTGCCGATCATTGTGCTCACTCCTTGGAATGGGAAACCGGTGAGTGCACCGGCTTATGCAGCCTCAAGGGGGGAGTTGTCGTGGGTATGTGGGGTTTGTACCGTCCGGTACACAAACAGATATCAGGCCCGCCTACGATCCTGTGGGAGCGGGCTTGCCCGCGATGAGGCCAGCATATTCAACATCGATGTTGTCTGTCAGATCGCTATCGCGGGCAAGCCCGCTCCCACAGGGGAGTCGTTGTGGCTTAGAGGCGGGGCAGGCGGATGACGGCGGTTAAACCACCACCGGAAGTCTCTTCCAGACTCAACTGCCCACCCAACCGCTCCGCTGCTTCCCTTGCGATGGTCATGCCCAGGCCGACGCCGCCGGAGTTGCGATTACGTGAACCTTCCAGGCGAAAGAATGGCTCAAACACCGCTTCACGTTTATCCGCCGCGATACCCGGGCCATGGTCGATGACCCGGATCACCAGTTCCTCGCGACTGTCCTCAAGCGTGATCAGCGCGTCCCCGGCATAACGCAGGGCGTTGTCCAGCAGGTTATTGATGCACGAGCGCAGGGCCATCGGCTGAACCTGCAACGGCGCGCAATGGCCGCTGGCCTGGACATTGGAACCTTGGTCCTGGGCGTTTTCGCTCAGGGATTCCACCAGTGCCTGCACGTCCATCCATTGTGGCGCCTCACTGGTGCGCTGTTCGTGCAGGTAGGTGAGGGTGGAATCGAGCATGCTGATCATGTCGTTCAGGTCCTGACGCATCTGGCCTTGCAGCTTGTCGTCGTCGATCTGTTCCAGCCGCAGCTTGAGCCGTGACAGCGGCGTGCGCAGGTCATGGGACACCGCGCCAAGCATCCGCGAACGCTGCTGCACCTGTTCAAGAATGCGCTTCTGCATCAGGTTGAAGGTGTGCGCCGCTTGTCGCGCTTCCCGTGGGCCCGACTCATCCAGCGGTGGGCTATCGAGGTTTTCACTCAGGCGCTCGGCAGCGTCGCTCAGGCGTTGAATTGGGCGGGTCAGCAGCTTGGCGCCGTACCAGGCGGCAATGATCAGCGAGACAAACTGAAAGGTCAGCGGCACCAGCGGCCCGCCGAACCACGGCCGTGGCGGCCGGTTGCCGAAGCGCGGGTCTGGTGGTGGGCGTTGTCCGTCAAAGCGCTCGGAAAATTCCGACGGCGCAGGAGGGGGAGGCGGTGGACCGTAATGCCTGAACCAGAAGAACGCCAACAGGTGCGCCAGTACGATCGCCAGCAGCAGCACGCCAAACAGGCGGCCGAACAGCGTATCGAAGCGCGTACGCATCAGCCGATGTCTCGTGCGTCGAACAGATAACCCTCGCCGCGAACGGTCTTGATCAGTTGTGGGGCTTTCGGGTCATCACCCAGTTTCTGGCGCAGGCGCGAGACGAGCAAATCGATGCTGCGATCAAAGGCTTCGATCGAGCGACCACGGGCGGCGTCCAGCAGTTGTTCGCGGCTGAGTACCCGGCGCGGACGTTCGATGAACACCCAGAGCAAACGGAATTCGGCGTTGGACAACGGCACCACCAGGCCATCGGCGGCGATCAACTGGCGCAGCACACTGTTTAGGCGCCAGTTGTCGAAGCGAATATTCGCACGCTGTTCGGTGCGGTCGTCGCGCACCCGACGCAGAATGGTCTGAATCCGTGCGACCAGCTCCCGTGGCTCGAATGGCTTGGCCATGTAGTCGTCGGCACCCAGTTCCAGGCCGATGATCCGGTCGGTGGGTTCGCAGCGGGCGGTGAGCATCAGGATCGGGATGTCCGATTCGGCGCGCAACCAGCGGCACAACGACAAACCGTCTTCGCCGGGCAGCATCAGGTCGAGCACCACCACGTCGAAATGCTCGGCTTGCAGCGCCTGACGCATGGCGGCGCCATCGGTGACACCGCTGGCGTGGATATTGAATCGGGCCAGGTAGTCGATCATCAGTTCACGGATCGGGACGTCATCGTCGACGATCAGGGCGCGAATGCTCCAGCGTTTATCGTCGGCCGGCGCTTTTTGATCGTCGTTCAGAGGTGCTGGGGAGTTGTGCATGCGTGCGTTCATCTGCCAGATAGGCTGCCAACCACAAAGATAGGCTGCGAGGTTGTGGCTTCAGCATAGGCGTCCGGCCGTGAGGCGGGAAGTGCTGTAGGACCTGTTGCGGCTGCCGAGGGTAGCGCTGAAGGGTGTTGTGGGCGTGTCGTGTGTGTACCGAACTCGACACAATTGTCGCAGGAGCTAGTCTTGTCTAAGCCGCGACGACGAATTACCGATCATCGGGTCCCGCAGCGGCGCTGGTTCCGCTACAATGCGCGCCGATTTCGACTTGCCTGAGAGCCCACTCATGTCCGCCTGCCAGACGCCTATCATCGTCGCCCTGGATTTCCCTACCCGTGACGCCGCACTGAAGCTGGCCGATCAGCTGGACCCGAAGCTGTGCCGGGTCAAAGTCGGTAAAGAACTGTTCACCAGTTGCGCCTCGGAAATCGTCGGCACTTTGCGCGACAAAGGCTTCGAAGTGTTCCTGGACCTCAAGTTCCATGACATTCCGAACACCACCGCCATGGCCGTCAAGGCCGCCGCGGAAATGGGCGTGTGGATG
Source organism: Pseudomonas sp. GW822-FHT02E03 (assembly GCF_058802325.1). NCBI lineage: Bacteria > Pseudomonadati > Pseudomonadota > Gammaproteobacteria > Pseudomonadales > Pseudomonadaceae > Pseudomonas > Pseudomonas sp. GW822-FHT02E03. The sequence goes on from NZ_JBXAOA010000035.1 coordinate 43,739, forward strand.
GTCAACGTGCACTGCTCCGGTGGTCTGCGCATGATGGCTGCCTGCCGTGAAGTGCTCGATCAGCGCAGCGGCCCGAAACCGCTGTTGATCGGCGTGACCGTGCTGACCAGTATGGAGCGTGAGGACCTGGCGGGTATCGGTCTGGACATCGAGCCGCAGGAGCAGGTGCTGCGCCTGGCCGCGCTGGCGGAAAAGGCCGGGATGGACGGTCTGGTCTGCTCGGCCCTGGAGGCCCGGGCACTGAAAACCGCGCACCCTTCGCTGCAACTGGTGACCCCGGGGATTCGTCCGGCGGGCAGCGCCCAGGACGATCAGCGCCGCATCCTGACCCCGCGTCAGGCGCTGGAGGCCGGTTCCGACTACCTGGTGATCGGTCGTCCGATCAGCCAGGCGGCGGATCCGGCGAAGGCGTTGGCGGCGGTAGTGGCCGAACTCGCTTAAACGCCACTAAACCTGTGGGAGCGGGCTTGCCCGCGATAGCGGTGTATCAGACAACATTGATGTTGACTGACACGCCCTCATCGCGGGCAAGCCCGCTCCCACAAGGTTTTGTTGTCGTCAGGTAATACGTTAAACCTTCAACACCAACTTCCCGAAATTCTCGCCGCTGAACAACTTCATCAGCGTCTCCGGGAACGTTTCCAGTCCTTCCACGATATCTTCCTTGCTCTTGAGCTGCCCCTTGGCCATCCAGCCGGCCATTTCCTGCCCGGCAGCACCGAACTGTGCGGCGTAATCCATCACCACAAAGCCTTCCATCCGGGCGCGGTTAACCAGCAGCGACAGGTAGTTGGCCGGTCCTTTGACCGCTTCTTTGTTGTTGTACTGGCTGATGGCACCGCAAATCACCACCCGCGCCTTCATGTTCAGACGATTCAGCACGGCATCGAGAATATCGCCGCCGACGTTATCGAAATACACGTCGACGCCTTTCGGGCACTCGCGTTTGAGGCCCGCGTGTACATCTTCGTTTTTGTAGTCGATGGCACCGTCAAAACCCAGTTCATCGATCAGGAACTTGCACTTGTCCGCGCCGCCGGCAATGCCGATCACCCGGCAGCCTTTGATCTTGGCAATCTGCCCGGCAATGCTGCCCACCGCGCCAGCCGCGCCCGACAGCACCACGGTGTCACCGGCTTTCGGCGCGCCGACATCGAGCAGGGCGAAGTAGGCGGTCATCCCGGTCATGCCCAGCGCGGATAAATAACGCGGCAGCGGTGCCAGTGTCGGATCGACTTTATAGAAACCTCGTGGCTCGCCGAGGAAATAATCCTGCACACCAAGGGCGCCGTTGACGTAGTCCCCCACGGCGAAACCCGGATTGTTCGAAGCGATGACTTTTCCTACGCCCAATGCACGCATCACTTCGCCAATGCCGACCGGAGGGATGTAGGACTTGCCCTCGTTCATCCAGCCACGCATGGCCGGGTCCAGTGACAGGTACTCGTTCTTCACCAGAATCTGACCCGCCGCCGGTTCGCCGACCGGTACTTCTTGATAGGTGAACGTCTCACGGGTGGCCGGCCCCACGGGACGTTTGGCGAGCAGGAACTGGCGATTGGTCTGGGTAGTCATGACAGGCACTCAAGATGAATGAAGTCTTGTTGATAGACCTTCATGGGCGATGCTGCAAGGTTGGCTGACGCTACGAATGCACATCAATCCAGTGTGGTGATAGTCATGGCGCCCGTTCTATCACTGCAACTCATGGGCACCCAACCGGCCTTCTGATAGTGCTGCCGTGCCATACGCCCCTGTGACTAGACTGGGCACACGCGATCCCCTGCATTCTTCCTTCTGAGGACATAACAATGAGCATGACGTTTTCTGGCCAGGTCGCCGTTGTGACAGGCGCGGCCAACGGTATTGGCCGCGCGACCGCTTTGGCGTTCGCCGCCGAAGGTTTGAAAGTGGTGGTCGCAGATCTGGACGCGGCCGGTGGTGAAGGCACTGTGGCGCTGATTCGCACCGCCGGCGGTGAAGCGACCTTCGTGCGCTGCAACGTCACGGTGGAAAGCGAGGTAAAAAATCTGATGGACGAGGTGGTGAATACCTACGGCCGTCTCGACTATGCCTTCAACAATGCCGGTATCGAAATCGAGAAAGGCAAACTGGCTGAAGGCACGATCGATGAGTTCGACGCGATCATGGGCGTCAACGTCAAAGGCGTCTGGCTGTGCATGAAGTATCAGTTGCCGTTGCTGCTGGCCCAGGGCGGTGGCGCGATCGTCAACACCGCTTCGGTCGCCGGTTTGGGCGCTGCGCCGAAGATGAGCATCTACGCAGCCTCCAAGCACGCGGTGATCGGCCTGACCAAATCGGCGGCCATCGAATACGCCAAGAAAAAGATTCGCGTGAATGCGGTGTGCCCGGCGGTGATCGACACCGACATGTTCCGTCGAGCCTATGAAGCGGACCCGAAGAAGGGCGAGTTCGCCAACGCCATGCACCCGGTCGGGCGTATCGGCAAGGTCGAAGAAATTGCCAGCGCGGTGCTGTACCTGTGCAGCGACGGCGCGGCATTCACCACCGGTCATTCGCTGGCGGTGGATGGTGGGGTCACGGCGTTTTAACTTTTTAGGTCGTGATGCAGAATCAGGCACACCTACCTTTGTGGCGAGCGAGCTTGCTCGCGCTGGGCTGCGTAGCGGCCCCAAAATCTTGTGAGTGCTACGCACTCAAGCGGGAGCAAGCTCCCTCGCCACAGGTATCTCAGCACTACACACATCGGCGTTGATTCCGTGAAGGCGCCGGTCAATGTGTTTCAAATGATTAGATCTGAGGGTTTTGGCGGCGTTGTCGCACATCCCCTGAAGCGCTCCTGTGATTAACTGTTCCCCGCAAAACGAACAGGAGTTTGCTTGCTCATGGAGTTGAGAATCGATCGACAGGCATTGGTGCCTGTCGTGCAGCAAATCGTCGACGCATTGGCCGACTGGCTCCGTCGCGGCGAGGTGACGCCGGGGGGGCGTTTGCCTTCCGTGCGACAAATCGCGCGGATCAATCTGCTCAGTCAATCCAGTGTCGTCGAGGCCTGTGAACGGCTGGTGGCTCAAGGGGTACTGGAGACGCGTAACGGGGCGGGTTTCTTTGTCGCGGCAACGGTGCTGGCCGCTCAGGAGCAATGCGATCTTCCCTGGTTCGAAGGGGTTGAGGAGAAGCAAAGCGGCCATGTCGAGGAACTGAAACTGGGTTGCGGCGGCCTGCCCGAAAGCTGGCGCGAGACTGACGACCTGAGCTACGCCATACGCCAGGTCAGTCGCACCGACATGGCCGGGTTGTTCAACTACAGCACGCCGCTGGGCCTGCCTGCTTTGCGCCAGCAGATCCTCAAGCGGTTGAAACAACTGAGTATCGAGGTGGATGAAAGCCGAATACTGACCACGGCAGGGGCCAGTCATGGGCTCGATCTGATTGTACGCACGCTGTTCAAACCGGGCGATTGCGTGGTGGTGGAGAGTCCCGGTTATTCGATGCTGTTCGATCTGCTCAGGCTGCACGGGGTCAGCATGATCGAAGTGCCACGAACCCCGCGCGGGCCAGACACCGAAGCACTCGAGGCAGTGCTGCTGAAGTACAAACCCCGTGGCTTGTTCATCAACAGCTTTTATCACAACCCCACTGGCAGCAGTTTGACCCCGGGGGTGGCTCAGCAGGTCCTGCAACTGGCCAAAAACCATGGCGTGCGGGTGATCGAAGACGACGTCTATGCGGATTTTCACAGCGGTCCCGGCACGCGCCTTGCGGCACTGGGCATCGATGACAACGTGATCTACGTCGGCAGCTACTCCAAAACCCTCAGCAGTTCGTTGCGGGTTGGCTTTGTAGTGGCCAGTGCCGATGTGATTTCGCGACTGGCGCAGGTCAAGATGATCAGCAGCATGGGCGCTTCACGGTTCAGCGAGTCGGTGCTGGCGAGTCTGTTGGCCAGCGGTGCCTACCGCAAATTGGTGCAGCGTCAGCGCCAGCGTTTAAGTATTGGCAGGGACGCAGCCTTGCAGGTCCTCGAAGACGCGGAATGGGAGGTTTTCGGCAAACCGGTTGGCGGCCTGTTCATCTGGGCGCGATCGCGCAACGCTGACTATGCTCAGGTGCGCACTCAGGCTCGGCGCTTCGGTGTCCTGCTGTCTTGCCCGACGGCGTTCAGTCCGACCGGCCAGGCTCATGACTGGCAGCGGATCAACATAGCTTATGCCTGTGATCCTCGCGCCCGGGCATTTTTTCAGGCCACCGCCAGGGTCTGTTGACGTTTGGTGACGAACCGCGTTGCGCTGCCAAACGTCAGCAGATCCTGAGGATCGACCTCGAGCGTTCTGAAAGCGACGCGGGCGTAGCTTTTTGCCATTATTCCGCAGCCAGAGACTTGTGTTGGCACAAGCCCGTTGCGAATCTGCATCAACAGACAATGGCAGGGGACTAAGCGCAATGATTTCGGCCGTGCAAGGACGTTTTGCCAACCTCGGTATGGCGAAAAAACTGGGTGTCGGGTTTGTACTGGTGCTGCTGTTGACCGCACTGGTAGCGGCCATCGGCGTATGGTCCCTGCAAACCATCAGTCAGCGCTTCGACGGGCTCAAGCAGATGTCGTCGCTCAACAGCGGTTTGCTCAAGGTTCGCCTGCTCGAGCAGGAATACGCCTTGCACGGTAATCCGAAAACCGTGGACGCCTTGCACGCCGGGGTGGACGCTCTGATCGCTCTGGCGACCGGACTCAAGGCGCAGTCGGCGGCCAATGTGCCGATCATGAATGACGTCGAACAATCTCTGGGGGCCTATCGCAAGGCTTTTGACGAGTTTGTCTCGCTGAGTCAGGCCAAGGACCTGGCACTGGAAATGGCCAGTTGGTCGGTGTCCAGCGTGGCCAATAACCTGGACGTGCTGCAGGCCGGGCTCGCCGATGATGGTGCCTATACCTTGAAGGAATCCGAGGGCAAGGACGGCGCGCAATTCATCGAACAAGCCAATCAGGTCAGCCAGGTTGCACGGCTGATGTTGCAGGCCATGAACGAAGCACGCGTACGCCTGGACCAGAGCCGCAAGGGCGACGACAGCGGCGGGCAGGGCAAGATCGAGCAGGCCGATCAGGCGCTGACCCAGGCCGAGCAACTGAAAACCACGATCAAGGATGAGGGTTACCAGACCGTCCTCAATGAAGTGTCCGGTCACATCGCCGGTTTCAGTGAAAAACTCGCCGAATACACCGGACTGTTGGCACAAGAAAAAACCGTCTACGAGCAACTCCACCAGCGCGCCGCTCAAGTGGTGGAACGGGTGGATCAGGCCTACGTTGCCGAAGACCTGTCGATGCAGGCAGAGCTGAAAAAGAACTCGCTGTTGATCATCGGTTCTTCGGCACTGGCCTTGCTGGTGGGGCTGATTGCTGCGTGGGTGATCACCCGGTTGATCGTCGCGCCGCTGCGCAGCGTAATTGGTGTTGCTCAACGGATCGCCGCGGGCGATTTGAGTGCAACGATTGAAGTGACCCGCCGTGATGAGATCGGCCAGTTGATGCAAGCCATGCAGCAAATGGGCGCAGGGCTGAGCAATATCGTCAGTGGTTTGCAGGCCGGTATCGAACAGTTGGCAAGCTCTGCTCAATCGCTATCGGCGGTAACCGAACAGACCAACCTTGAAGTCAGCAGCCAGAAGGAAGAAACCGAGCAGGTCGCCACCGCGATGAATCAGATGACCGCCACGGTGCACGACGTCGCACGTAACGCGGAAGAGGCCGCCCAGGCGGCGCAGACTGCCGACGACAAGGTCGAAAGCGGTCAGCAGGTGGTGCGTCAGAGCATGGCACGGATCGAACAATTGGCGGACTCGGCCACCTCGGCCAGCTCCAGCATCGAAAGCCTCAGTGCGCAAATCCAGAACATTGGCACGGTACTCAGCGTGATCAAAAGCGTTGCCGAGCAAACCAACCTGTTGGCGCTCAATGCGGCCATCGAGGCAGCTCGGGCCGGCGAGCAGGGCAGGGGGTTTGCGGTGGTAGCCGATGAAGTTCGGGCGTTGGCCAAGCGAACCCAGCAATCAACCGAGGAAATCGAACAGCTGGTCAGTGCCTTGCGCTCGGCGGCGCAGTCGTCGGTGCAGCAGATTCAGAACAGCGGCGAGTTGGTGAAACTGGCGGTGAGCGATGCATTGCAGACCGAGAGCGCGTTGGGAAGCATTGCGGTAGCGGTGTCGTTGATTCAGCAGATGAACCAGCAGATCGCAGCGGCTGCGGAAGAGCAGAGTTCAGTGGCCGAGGAGATCAATCGCAGTGTCACCAGTATCCGCGCCAGTGCGGATCAGTCGTCGCTGGCGATGCAGGGCAATGCCGCGTCGAGTATTGAGTTGGCGCAGCTGGGGGGTGAACTGAAGGGGATGGTGGGGCATTTCAGGTTGTAAGCGCTGCCCTCCAACACTCCCAACGCTTGAGCGACGAAAATCCTGTGGGAGCGTGGCTTGCCCGCGAAGAATGCACCGCGGTATTTCAGGTGCTACGCGTCAGCGTTCTTCGCGGGCAAGCCACGCTCCCACAGGTTCTGCGTCTGAACTTACCGGCATTAACCTGAACCAGTGGCGTTCAGCATTTGCACGATCAGTCGTAGATCGCTTTTTTCTTCCAGTCGGCATCAGCCTCGACGTCTTTGAGACCTTCAGTCAACTGGTTCACTTCGCCTTCAACCGGGGCGATGGTGTCCATGACCTGAGCGTTGGCGCGGGCCAGGAGTTTTTCCAGGTATTCCAGCTGTTCAGCGTAAATCTGCGGTTCCTGTTGTTTGCGCAGGTATTGCACGCCGCGTTCGAAGGCCAGACGAGCCTGGCCGGGCTGGTTCTGTTGCAGGGAATGCTGGCCCAGGTTGTTGAAGAATTCGATGTGCAGCAGGACCAGGATGTGGCGCACTTCACGGATCCAGCGCTTGGCTTCGTTGGGCGGCAGGAAACCGTCCTGTGCCGCGCGGGTGATCTGACCGTGCAAGGCTTCGAGCAAAAAGCGCACGTCTTTGGCCTTGGCTTCGGTCTGGATCGGTGCCGGCGGATTGTTGACCGGGATCGATTCGCCTTGGGCGACGAGGGCACTCAGCTCGGCAATCCGTGCCTTTAAGGTGCTGTTGGATTTTTCCAGGTTCAGCAAGCGCTGGCAGACGTTCAATTCAAGACGGGTCAACAGCAGCTTGAGGGGCGGTGTCATCAACTGACCGGGGAAGGTCTCGGTGATTTCACCGCAGCGACGCAGGCGGTCATTGAGTTCAACCTTGGTGCGGGCCTTTTCCAGCTTATTGTTCTCCACCACATGGTTCATGTAGCCAATGGCGATCAATAGTGCGATCCCGGCTACGACTAGCAGGGTGATCATGAGTGGTGTCACCGGTAAGACCTCTTTTATTAGGGTTCGCGTGCGAGTCGAGTGTAGTAGCTTGGCATTTGGGCGCCTAGGGTCGCTCGACGAGTTGAATCGGCAATGACTCTGCTTATATCGGCCGTAACGCTGCATAGATAAGTAAATAGCGTGCGAGATGCACATTGCCATCATCCTGGCCGGACTATAGCGCCTTGCTGGATGCCAGAATATAGGCGCCAAAGGTCAGTCGACGGAAAAGCCTCAAACGCTGCTGAAAGCAGGGCGAAGTCATTGATTTAAATAAATTTATATCTGGGGGTTGACGACCCCTCAATCCATCCATAGAATGCGCGCCACTTACAGCGTAAAGCACACAGCGAAACGCGGTAGGGAGTGAATGTTGTACGTGTGTCCCCTTCGTCTAGTGGCCTAGGACACCGCCCTTTCACGGCGGTAACAGGGGTTCGAGTCCCCTAGGGGACGC
>NZ_JBXAOA010000036.1:0-51322 GCF_058802325.1 Pseudomonas sp. GW822-FHT02E03
GGAATGTCCGGTTTGAGGTAGTAATCGAGGGCGCGATCGGCGGCTTCGTTGAGTTTTTTCGAATCGAGGGATTCGTAGGGGGATGTTGGATCGGTTTCCGGTGGGTTCGGTGTAGGTTTGAACATGGTAAAACTCCTTGATCAATGGAGTCGCCACATGTCGCTGCTAAACGAGAAAGGGTGGCGACCGTACGCGGGTTAGCAGACCAGGGATCAAGGAACCCGGCGCACCGAAGTGCCCCACGCACAGTCACCATAACGCAGACCAGCGTAGGCAAAAGTAGCTGGCTGATCGAGAGATGACACTGCGTGCCTTGATATTTACCGAGCTGCTAAACCCGATCGCTGATTCGTCAGCGACCCGGAAACGATAGAGCCCGGCCTCAAGACGCACAAGCCGGCGGATTCTGGCGTAGTCGTAGGCAGCGGCGCAAGAATGTGTAGCCTGAGTGAGTGTCTGGAAGTGTCGCTTAAACAGTGCCTGTTTATTGGTCTGAATTTTGTAGTGGATGGGCCGGCCTCTTCGCGAGCAAGCCCGCTCCCACAGGGATCTTCGGTGAACACACTATTTGTGTACGCCTGAGATCAAATGTGGGAGCGGGCTTGCTCGCGAAGAGGCCCGCTGGAACACCCTCGAACTTTCAGTTAAACCAAAAAAGAAGTCATCGTTCAAAATTTGGATGATTCTGTAAGTTGACCTGACTCCTGCCTGAGTAGAGGCCACGCTGTCGTCCACCCCTTGGACTTCAAGCGCTCTTGGTACATCGCTGTTTTTTCTTCAGTAAATCTCCAAGTGGGTCTGATGATCAGGTTGAAAAGATCATCCAGTCCCAAGGGGGCAGATACCTCACAGGTGTTTCCTTCGCGCAATCTGACGGCTATTGCCGTTGCTGTCTCTGGCCAGTAACGCATTGCATCCGTAGTGCAGATGTAAGGTTTATCGCCGTTCTGAACATGCATCCTCGCCTGGTTTTTTACTGACCAGAGGACTGTCGGGTCCAAATCTCGCAGAGCTGCTTCTAAAGCCCTGTCATCTGAGGGAGTGCAGTGACATGGATCAAACCAGATTACGTCGACGTCGCTCGCGATAGGAGATGGGAAGCGTCCGTGCAAGTGATCCCAAACCGCGTTCCGGACAAAACCTGCACCGATCCAACAATCCGGCAACCCCAGGGAATGAACAAGCTGGAGTAGACGCCATCGAGCGGGGTCTTCTGAAATGATTGTCTGGACTCTTGAAGCGTTATTCACTGACACCTCCAGCTCGTTGGGCAGAAAGATTCTCCTCACTACATCTTATGGTGTGCGGGAGATGTCGATGAAACATCATTTGTTTAGCAGTCTCACTTTGGGTTTTGTAGTGGATGGACGGGCCTCATCGCGGGCAAGCCCGCTCCCACAGGTATCTGCTTAGACCAAAGGATTTGTGAACGACACCAATCACTGTGGGAGCGAGCCTGCTCGCGATGAGGCCCGAAAGGACACCCTTGAACTTTCAGTTAAAAACCACCGCCATTGATCGTTCCCACGCTCTGCGTGGGAATGCCTCAACGGACGCTCCGCGTTCGGCTCTGGAAGGGACGCGGAGCGTCCCGGGCTGCATTCCCACGCAGAGCGTGGGAACGATCAACGTCAGCTTTTCCCGCACAAAAAAACGCCCCGCAATTGCGGGGCGTTTTCATTGAGGCTGCAATCAGAAGTCAGCCTTGACCGACATCACGAAGTTGCGCGGTTCACCGTAGAAGTTACCCCAGCCTTCGGAACCGATCGTGGCGTAGTAGCGCTTGTCGAACAGGTTGTTGCCGTTCAGTGCCACGGACCAGGTGTCGTCGATGCGGTAGCCGATGCGACCGTTCCAGACGGCGTAGCCTGCCTGGGTGATGTTCTTGCCGCTGCTCGCCGAAGTGCGGTAGTTGCTGCTTTGGGCATTGACGCCGGCACCGACGGTGACGCGTTCCAGCGGGCCGCTGAGCGCATAGTCGCCCCACACGCGCAGCAAGTGGCGCGGCACATAGGTGTTGTACGACACGCCATCCTGACTGACATCGGCGTCTTCCAGAATCTTGGTCTGGGTGTAGGTGTAGCCGGCGAGCAATTGCAGACGGTCGATGACTTCACCGCTGACTTCAGCTTCGAAGCCCTGGGCGCGCACTTTGCCGGAGTTCAGCGAGCAGCTGCTGTCCGGGCAGGCCGGGTCATCCTGGGCTGCGTCTTTCTGGACGGTGCGGAACAGGTTGAAGGAGCTGTTCAGGCGACCGTCGAACCATTCACCTTTGATCCCCAGTTCATAGCTCTGGCCGATCAATGGCTTGAGCGTCGAACCGTTGATGGTCTTGTAGTTGCCTTGCGGGGTGAAGATATCCGCGTAGCTGGTGTAGGCGGTCAGGTTGTCGTTGATGTCGAACAGCAGCGCGGCGAACGGGGTGACTTGCCCGGTTTCCTTGGCCTCGGAGCTTGTCGGCGTGCCTTCGCCGCGCCAGAACGAGACGGAGTCGGTTTCGGACTTGTACCAGCTGACGCGGCTACCCAGTACGAAGGTCAGCGGATCGGCCAGTTTCAGGCGTGCCGTGGAGTAGGCGCCGTATTGCTTGATCCGCATGTCCACCGGACCACCCCGGGAGGCATTGGCCAGGTAAAAACTTTCATCCGGCTGGGGCAGGTGATGGTTGGGGTTCAGCACATTCTGAGTTTGAGGCAAGAGGGCCACGGCGTAGAAGTCGTCCTTGTGGGAGCGGCTGGCGTTGGCACCGACGATCAGCTCATGCTCTTGGCCGAATGCGTCGAACTTGCCGTCCACATAAGCGTCGAGGCCGTAGTCGACCTGATCGTAGTCAAAGATGCTGCCGATCATCGCGGTACTGGTGCTGGTGGCGCCAACCGGTACCGAACCGCTGGGGAAGGCGTATTCCATGTCCTGGGTGTTTTTCGAGTAAACCCCCGCGACCTTCAGCGCCCAGTTGTCGTTGAACTCGTGTTTCAGGTCGCCAAAGTAAGTGGCCCGCTTGCTGCGCTGGTTGTTCCAGGCGGTGTTCAGGCACGTGGAGCGAGAGAGCTTCAGGTCGCTGCCATCGGCGTAGCGCGGCAAGCCGCCCCAGCACGGAGTGGCATCGACGTCTTCATAGGCCATGCCCAGGCCCAGGGTGGTGTAGTCGCTCAGGTCGAAGTCCAGCGCGCCGTAGTAGATCTGGTCCCTGCGTTCGCCCACGTCATAGAAATACTGACGGGTCTGCTGGGTCACCACGGCCCGGCCACGGATGGTGCCGGCGTCGTTCAGCGGGCCGCCGGTGTCGACCTGGCCACGGTAGTTGTCCCAGGTCCCGGCAGACAACGACAGTTGAGTGTGCGGGGTGTCCTGGCCGCGCTTGCGCACGAAGTTCACACCGCCTGCGGTGCCCCCGGCGCCCTTCATCATCCCGGCCGCACCGCGCAACACTTCGACCCGATCATAGATCGCCATGTCGCTGTTGAAGGCATCGGCCTGCACGTAGCTGCTGCCGATGTCCAGCGGCACGCCGTCGTACTGGTACTGGCCGGTCATGCGGAAACCCCGGGAGTAGAAATACTTGCCACCCATGGGCGAATCGTAAACGGTGATGCCCGGGGTCTTTTCCATGACCTGTTCGATGGTGTTCAGGTTCTGGTCATCGAGCATCTTGCGCGTGATGACGGTGATCGACTGCGGGGTTTCCCTGAGCGAGTGCTCGCCCTTGCCAATGGTCACCGCACCGGTGGTGTAGGAGTTGCTGCCTTCGGTGGTCGCGCCCAACCGCTGACCGTTGATGCTGGTCGGTGCCAGTTCCATCGCGCTGCCGGTGGCCGGCGCCAGCAGGGTGACCGTGTTGCCGTCGCGTTGATGGCGGATCCCGGTGCCCTTGAGCATCGCGTTCAGCGAATCATCTTCCTGGTAGCGGCCGTTGAGGGCACTGGAGCGCAGGTTCTGAATGCTCTCGGGGCTATAGATGATTTGCAGATTGGTCTGTTGACCAAGAGTCTGCAGCGCCTGAGCCAATGGCTGGGCCGGGATGTTCAGGGTCCATTCCTGAGCCTGGACATACGGCGTCACCGCCAGGGTCATCGCCAGGCCGAGGCCGGTGGACGTCATGCGCGAGCGAGTGGTGCTGCTCATTAACAGGGCGCGGGTCAGAGGTCGAAGCATGAAACGGGATGCGGACATGAGGTTAAGACCTTGGCAGGTATAGTTGGTAATGGTTCTTATTCATCTCATTAAGACGAGGAGGCCGCGGCAAACCGGAAAATTATTTTTCCGGTCCAGGGGCAATGCTGGTCATGTAGGAGCCAGCGGTGCGGCGATCCGACTTGCCGGCGAAGGCACTTTCAAGGACGCCTTCGCCGGCAAGCCTGGCTCCTACACGGCCTTCGTCAGTCAGGCGGGTTGCAGTTCGCTTTTGACCTTGCCGGCCTCCATGCGCACCAGTTGATCGGCCACGTCGAAATAGCGGTCATCGTGGGAGATGACGATGATGGTCTTGCCCAGGCGCTTCAGGTCGGGCAGCAGTTCGGTGTAGAAAATGCGGCGGAAGGTCGGGTCCTGATCGGCCGCCCATTCGTCGAACACCAGCACCGGCCGTTCTTCGAGCCAGGCATTGACCAGCGCCAGGCGTTTGCGCTGGCCGGTGGAAAGATCGGTGGTGCTGAACGCGCCGTCGCGCACGCTGACCTTGTGCGCGATCTCCAGCCGTTCGAGGTAGCGCGTGGCATCCTGCGGCACTTGTCGGTCGCCCTGAATCAGGTCATCGAACAGGTAATAGTCGGCAAATATCGTGGTGAAATTCTGCCGGTAGTCATCGCGATTGAGCGCGGTGATCGGCTGGTCGTTCACGCGGATCTCGCCTTCAGTGGGCGCATAAAGGCCCAGCAGCAGCTTGATCAGCGTGGTTTTGCCGCAACCGTTTTCACCGACGATGAAGACAATGTCGCCTTGTTCGATGCGCAGGTTGACCGGGCCGAGGCGGAAGGGCTCGCTGCCTTCCACCAGCGGGAAGGCGTAACGCACGTTGCTCAGTTCCAGGCTGTGGACCGGGCCGGGTTTGTAGCCCTGGTCTTCCAGCAGCAGGTGCGGTTCCGGGGAGGAAAATTGTTCGCTGAGCTCGGCGATCCGGCGAAACGCGATCTGCGCCCGGCTGATGATTGGCAGAGTGCTGACCAGGTGTTCCAGCGGGCCTTTCATGTACAGCAGCACCAACACAAAACCGCTCATCACGGCCTTGTCGGAACTGGGCCAGAACGATTGCAGGGCCAGTGCCAGGCCAATGACCACGAAGAACAGCATCGAGCCGAACGACTTGGCAATGACGAAGGTATTGATCGAGCGGATCTGGGTATCACAGATTTTCTCGGCGGTTTTCTGGATGCCGGACACGAACATCCGCTGACGCCGCGGGCGGTGGATGCGCAACTCCTTGGCCCCTTCGGCGATGGCGTTGTAGTGCTTTTGCAACTCGTCTTCGGAATCTCGCGCCGCGTAGAAACCGCGCATGCCTTTGGCCCGTGCGATGGCCTGGAGGGTGGTGCCGATGGCGATGGCCACCAGCATCATTAGAAACATCGGCCACGACAGCATGGCCAGGTAGCCGAGGCAACCGAGGGTCACGGTCAGGGAAATCGCCAACGGCGCGAAGGCGAAGGCGAAATCGCTGATGGTGTCTACGTCATGGGTCAGCACCGGGATCAACCGGTGGCTGCGGTAGCGCTCGATCTGGTCGATTGGCGCCGACAGCACTTTCTCCCCCAGCTCTTTGCGCAGCCTGGCGATGATGTGCTGACCAACGTAGTTGGTGCCGATGTCGGACACAATCGTGGTCAGTAGCGCCAGCACGCAAAGCCCGGCGAAAATCATCACCACGGTGCGGGTCAGGCCGTCAGCGGAATGCAGGGCATTGTTGATGGTCGCCAGCAACACGGTGACGCTCAGGCCACCGATCATGCCGAGCACGATGGACACAGAGACAATCAGGCGGAAGGGCTTGAGCAGGGCGAACAATTCGTTGATCGCCCCACGCGTTGGCTTGGTCATGGAGGATTCCTGCTTCGATGCGGAGGGAGTGCCGGTACTTAAGGAAAACGAATGGTCGGGGACTTTATTTAAACGGTCGCGGACGGTAATTGCCGGTTAGTCACAAGACCTGCGGCGAGCGAAATTCCTGTGGGAGCGGGCTTGCCCGCGAAAGCGGTGTGTCAGGCGACTTAGATGTTGACTTGTAGCGCCGTCATCGCGGGCAAGCCCGCTCCCACAGGTTTCGCGGCTGGACTTACCGGCATCGGTTCAAGCCCCTCGCAACAAAGGATTCAGAGCTCACGCACTACACGAAACCCCAGCCAGTCGCCGCTGCTGGTGGGCAGGCTGCTGTTGCGATTGCCGGAGCGGGAAAACACCGGTGCCTCGCCCCAGTCGTTGCCGCGCATGACCTGGCGTTTGCAGTTCTGCTCCAGCCACGGGCTGCCGTCGCTGGGCACGCCGACATAGTCTTCGCGGTAGCAGTCGGCGACCCACTCATAAACATTGCCGTGCATGTCGAACACGCCAAAGGCGTTGGCCGGGAAAGTGCCGGCCGGGGAGGTGAAGTTGTAGCCGTCGGCGGCGCCGTAGGTGTTGGCGTTTTTGGAGATCTGGTAATCGGCGCCTTCATCGAACGCAAATGGGAAAGCCCCGGTACTGCCGGCGCGGGCGGCGTACTCGCGGATCGACTCGCTGGGCATGCGATAGGCATGACCGGTTTTCTTCGACAACCAGGCGATATAACCCTGGGCTTCAGCCGCGTTCATGCACACGGCCGGGTGGCGCGCCGTCTGTTTGAAGCTCGGTTTGCCGGCCGTGCAGCGACGGCCCGGGCGATCATCGAAGTCGGCGGGGGTGTTGCCAGTGGCGCGCGTGTAAGCGTCCCATTCGCCGGCCAGTACCTGGAAGCGGCTGATGGCGAAAGGGCGGGTGAAGGTCACTTCATGCAGTGGGCCTTCATCGGGCTGGCGGCCGACTTCATCCTCTGGTGTGCCCATGGTGTAGCGGCCGGCGGGCAGCACGACCATTTCCGGACAGTCCTTGCAGTCCTTGAACACCTTGCCGGGGGCAGGCGGGCTCGCGGCCTGGGCGGTGCCGGGCAGCAGGCCGGCGAGCAGTGCGGTCAGCGCCAGGGCCGATAGGGTTCGCAGGGCGGAAGGTGTGTGGGGCGTATTCATAAGTCGTCTCGGTTAAAGGAAAACTGTGCCTCGCAGCGAAGTTTCACGCGGAGCGCTTTTTGCCCAGCACGTCGATGAAGCGGTCCACCTCGGCTTCGGTATTGAGCAGGCCGGGTGCGGTGCGGATCACCGGGCCGACGTCGCGGCTGACTGCATCGCTGACAATGCGGTTTTGCACCAGGTGGGCAGCCACGGCATCGCAATCCTGACCCTTGACCCGGAAGAAGGTGAACCCCGCCGAAAACCTCGGATCGACCGGGGTGACCAGCTCGATACCCGGTTGCTCCAGCAAGCGCTGTTTCAGGTAGCTGTTGAGCTGATGGATACGTGCCTGGACGTCGGCCTTGCCCAGTTCCAGGTGCAATTTGAACGCTTCGTCCACGGCCCAGCGATGTTCGAACGCGTGATAGCCGCCCGGGGACATGATTGTGGAAAAGGTCGTGGCTTCGGAGAAGGTCGGCACGCTCGGGCTGACGTATTTCAGCTCTTCGCTGCGGCTGCAAACGATGCCGGTGCCGCGAGGGCCGAACATCCATTTGTGGGTGCCGGCAATGAAAAAGTCGCAGTTCATCGCCGGGAAGCTCAGGTCTTCGACGCCGAAACCGTGTACGCCGTCGACCACGTAAACAATCCGGTCCTTGTCGTCGCGCTGGCGATTGTGTTCATCGACGAGTCGGCCGATGTCGCTGATCGGCAGCTTCACGCCACTGCCCGAGTGCACCCAGGTCATGCCCAGCACGCGGGTCTCGGGGCGGATGTTGCGGTTGATGGTATCCAGCACTTGGTCGGCCGAGATCGACTGTGGCTGCTCGAACAACTGAATCTTGCGCACCCGGGTGCCATCGCGCTGGTTGCGAAAGTTCAGGATGTTGTTCGTGGAATAGTGCTCGTGAACCGTGGTGAGGATTTCCTGATCGGGGCGCACCTGCACGCCGCCATAAATCATCGCCAGGCCTTCGGTGGTGCTGCCGGTGAGGGCGATCTGTGTCGGCTTGGCCTGCAAATACCGACCGGCCCAGAGCCGTACATTTTCTTCGCGCTGGTGGGTCACGCCCAGGTCCCAGTCCATGGCCAGCCCGGGATTCAGGTCCAGCGCGGCGCGGTGACGGGCGATGGCCTCGCGCACCGGTTTTGGGTGAGAGGTCACCAGAAAGTTGGCGAAGTGAATGTAGTTCGGGTCCTGGTCGAACAGCTGACGCAATTGCGCCCACTTGTCCCGGGGCAGCGCTTGCGATTGCGCGGCAGCGGCCGGTGAGCCGAGGCTGGCACCCAACGGCAGGCCAGCGGCGAGGATCCCGGCCTGTTTCAGAAAGGTCCGACGGTCATTCATGGCTTGACTGGTTCCTGGCGAGAAATCAGCGTGGGCTTCGCGGCTTTTTGCACCTGTTCCCAGACCCGCAGGAAGTTGCCGCCCCAGAGCTTGGCGATATCGGCTTCGGAATAACCACGCTGGATCAATTCGGCGGTGACGTTGCGGATTTCGCCGACATTTTCCCAGCCCTTGATGCCGCCGCCGTCGTTGAAGTCCGAAGCGATACCGACGTGGTCGATGCCGACCTTGCGCACGGTGTAATCGATGGCGTCGCCGAGGTCCTTGAGCGTGGCCTTGGGTTCTTCTTCGAGAATGGCGTACAGACCGCTGGCGTATTGACCGAGCTTCTGTTCGGACCAGGCGGTGATGATCGGATCGCCAGGCATCAGCGCCATTGCCAGGTTGGGCAATGGCGGCAAATCGAAACGTGTGCGCAGGGCGTTGAGTTTGTCCTGTGTGCCTTGGGTCAGCGGTTTGAGGTATTGCGAGAAACCGACCACCTGCACCACGCCGCCGCTGTTCTTGATCAGCTGCAGCTCCTTGTCGCTGAGGTTGCGCGGGATGTCCACCGAGGCCCGTGGCGCCGAGTGCGAGGCCACCATCGGCGTGCGGCTCAGCTGCGCCACTTGCTCCAGGCCCTTGCTCGACATCTGCGACACATCAATGATCACGCCCAGATCGTTGAGGCGCTGCACCGCTTGTTTGCCGATGTCCGACAACCCGTCGAGGGCATCGGGGGAGTCGTTGAAAAACGGCAACGGTCGTGACGAATCGGCCCAGCTGTTGTTGCCGATGTAGCTGAAACCGAACATGCGCATGCCGCGAGCGGCCCACAGGTCCAGTTTGCTCAGGTCATTGCCCAGCGGGTAGGCGTTGAGCATGCTGATGAAAATCGCAAACTTGCCTTCGCCGTGCAGGCGTCGGAAGTCGTCGGGGGTGTAGGCGATGCCGACCTGATTGGGAAAGTCGCGCACCAGTCCGGAGATGATTTTGTAGCGCACTTCCTGCTGGTTGCGCGCTTCTTCGACGAAACCGTCGGTGGGCCTGTGCGGGGCGTTCGGGCCGTTCCACATTTCCGGCCAGCCGAAAACCGTCAGGGCCGCGCCGGACAGTCGGCCGCGGTTGGCCTTGATCAAATCGAACTGGCCGGAACCGTCCTTGTCGGCCTCGTTGCCGTGGGCGCCGAAGCTCAGGGGGACGGTGATGTGGCTGTCGAAGGAAAGGATCCGCTCCTGCAGTTCGGTGGCCTGTTTCATGACCTTGACCGGGTAGCCGGGGTTGTCCTTGAACCCGTAATCCCAGACCAGCCAGCCTGCGCCGGCACTGATGGCCAGGGCCAGTGGCAGGCCGAGGTACAGGGCCTTTTTCGAACGTGTTTTTGTCATCGCCATCTCAGTCAGGTTCGCCGTTGAGTGCAGGCGCAGGGGCCTTTGCTATCTGGGAAGAACGATTGACCGGCACAGGAATTTAGGTGGCCCCGAAAAGATCGCCTTTCAAATGTAGGAGCTGGCGCAGCCTGCGATCTTTTCGGGGTCGCCCAAGATGAAGATCAAAAGATCGCAGCCTTCGGCAGCTCCTACAGGGGATCGCATAAATTTGTCGGGGCTACAAACGTTCTAGCTTGGATAAAGCCTGCTTCAAGGCTGACACAGGTAGGGCAATGACGATTTCTCGACGCTGGTTCATGGCGGGCCTGGCGCTCACGAGCGCTGCGGTGCCTGCCGCTTTTTATGCACATCGTGAGTTGACCCGGGAAAAGGAACCGATCACGCCGGGGGAGGCCACGGTCGACCTGGCGAGCACCGCCGGGCAGCAACTGGCGGACAGCTTGCGCGGAGTCTGGGACATTCGTTTTGTCGGCAGCGATGCCGGGCTTGAGGGCTTGCCGCAGGACGGGCTGGAGCTGTTTCTCGACATCGCTCATCGCGGACGAGGGTTGCGCGGCTACCTGGACACCGGCACTCATCTGCGTGGGGAAGGGGTGCCGCACTATCAGTTGATCGGCGATCTGGCGCCGGCTAATGGCGCCGAACTGTACTGGCGGCTGATGCGCACCGACGCCCCGTTGGTGGCGCCAGTGTATGAGTTCAAGGCCAAACTCGATGAGGTTTGGGCCGCTTTCGGCAACGCTGGCAGCGGCACGTTCAGCGGCCAAGTGCTGAGCCTGAATCGCCCGTTGGGTTTACCCGAACTCGACAACCGCTTTATCGCCATCAAGCGCCGGTTTCCCGAGGCGCGGGAGCGAACCGCCCTCAACCCGTCGTTTCTGGCGTGGCTGGTGTCGCCCGAACATCGATTGTTTCACCAGCTCTGGCATGCGTCCCGGGACAAATGGCACAAGCTCTCAGAGAAAAAACGCGAGGCCTTGCGCGGTATCGGCTGGCAACCCGGCCCACGGGACAAGGAGCGTGATGCCCGCGGGCCGCGCAAGGACCGCAACGGTTCGGGCATCGATTTCTTCTTCATGCACCGGCACATGCTCGGCATCGCCCGGTCCATGCAGGAGTTGCCGTCATGGTCGGCGTTCCCCCTGCCGCAGCCGGAACTTGAGCGTGATCGCCAAGGCTTCGCGCGCTATTTCGACAATCACGATGGCAATGCCCTGCCGCCAACCTGGTTGGCCGAAGGCGATGACGAATACACCAAGTGGGTCAGTGACATCAAAGCCGCAGAGACCTATCACAGCAACTTCCAGGTCTGGGAGTCGCAGTACCGGGATCCGCGTTACCTGTCGAAGCTGACCCTCGGCCAGTTCGGTTCGGAAGTCGAACTGGGCCTGCACGACTGGCTGCACATGCGCTGGGCGTCGGTGGCTCGGGACCCATCCAACGAGATACCGGTGCCGATGGCCCGGGATCAGGCCGACTTCGCTGCGCGCTGGTATGCCCCGGAAAACGACTTTCTCGGCGATCCGTTTTCGTCCCACGTCAACCCGGTGTTCTGGCGTTTCCACGGCTGGATCGACGATCGCATCGAAGACTGGTTCCGCGCCCATGAACGTTTTCACCCCGGTGAATTGAGCCGCCTGGAGGTCAACGGCGTGCCGTGGTTTGCGCCGGGGCGTTGGGTGGAAGTGAGCGATCCGTGGCTCGGGCCGGACACCCACGGTTGCAGCACGACGCCGGGTCTGCAGGTGGGGCGTTCGGTGGAAATGGATCCGGAAACCATGAAGCTGGCGTTGCGCATCACCTTTGGCGATGAAGACAACATGAGTGACCTGTTGCGCAAAGTGCCGCGACGGCCGTGGTATGCGCGGCATTTGAAGGTCAAGGGATGGCCGGTTTAATCGGATAGACCGCGTTATCGTTCTTCGCGAGCAAGCCCGCTCCCACATTTGATCTCCATCGAGCACGAGGTTTGTGTACGACGCAGATCCAATGTGGGAGCGGGCTTGCTCGCGAAGGCGGCCTCAAGAACGACGCTGTTCTACAGGGCTTGCCAACCCCCACCCAACGCCTTGTACAACGCAATACTGGCCTGCAACCGTGACAATCTCAGCTGCACATTCAGATCCTGGGCGGCATACAGCGTGCGCTGGGTTTGCAGTACCGTGAGCAGGTCTTCGGCACCGGCCTGGTAACGGCTCTGGGCGATGTCGAAAGCGCTCTGCGCCTGGCTCAGTTCCTCCCCTTGCCACTGACGTTGTTCGTCCAGCCCGCGAATGCTGTTGAGGGCTTTTTCCACATCGGCGAAGCCATTGATGATTGCCCCGCGATAGGTTTCCAGCAGTTCCTGTTGACGCGCTGTGGCCTTGTCGCGCTCGGCGCTGAGGCGACCATTGTTGAAGACCGGCGCCACCAGCCCCGAGGACAGGTTGTAAAAAGTGGTGCGCAACAGATCCGAAGCCAGGTCGGCGCCGGTGCCCAGGCTGGCGGTGAGTGTCAGCTTGGGCAGCATCGCCGCGCGGGCGACAGTCACGTCGGCCTGGGCGGCGGCGAGTTTGGCTTCGGCGCTGGCGATGTCCGGGCGGCGACTCAACAATTCACTGGGCACGCCGCTGGCAATCTCCGGCCAGTGCAGTTGATCGAACGGCTGCTCTGTCAGCGTCAGTGCTTGCACCGGTTGGCCGAGCAGGGCGGCGAGGGTGATCCGCGCTTCCCGGGTCTGTTGTTGCACCAACGGCAGTTTGCGTTGCTGTTCGGCCACCAGGCTTTTTTGCTGCGCCAGTTCCAGTGAGGTGGCGCTGCCGGCGTCATAACGGGTCTGCACCAATCGCAACACGCTTTGGGCGTTGGCCAGGTTCAGCTCGGCGATCCGTTGCTGTTCACGCAACGACAAGGCCTGGGTGTAGCTGTTGGCCACGCCGCTTTGCAAGGTCAGCTCCACGGTGGCCCGATCGAACTCGCTGGCCTGCAAGCCAAGCAGGGCACTGTCCCGGGCCGCCCGTTTGCCGCCCCAGAAATCGATCTCGTAACTGGCGCTCAGTTCCGCATCGTAATAATTCAGCGAGCGATTATCAGGGCTGACGTCCAGTTGGCTGTAGCCCTTGCCGTGCAGCAAGCGTTGGCGATTGGCGTTGAGGCCGGCCTTGAGTTCGGGCAGCAGCGGGGCGCCGGCGATGGTGGCGCTGGCCTGGGCCTGCTGCACCCGGGCGACGGCGGCGGCCAGGTCGTGGCTACCCACGCTGGCCTGTTCGATCAGGCGATTGAGTTGCGGGCTGCCGAACTGCGTCCACCATTGCCGGTTGCTGTGTGCAGCGGCGGCGGTGTTCGGCGATTGCCAGGCGGCGGGTGGTTGCAGGCCGCTGTCGGGGCGCGGCGCAGGGTTGCTGCAGGCGGCCAGCAACAGGCTGGCGGCCAGAAGGGTCAGGGGCACTTTCATAGGTCGATCATTCACTGGTAAGGGCCGTAACCGGATCGAGCCGGGCAGCCTTGCGGGCAGGCATGAAGCCGAAGATGACACCGGTGACCAAGGCGCAGCCGAAGGCGCCGAGCACGGCGAACAACTGGAACGCAACCGCGACATTGCCGAGCAGCAGCACGCCACCGACCAGCAGCGCCAGACCGATCCCGGCGACACCGCCGACCACCGAGAGCATCACCGCCTCGGTGAGAAACTGGCGCAGGATGTCGCGCTGGCGGGCGCCGGTGGCCATGCGAATACCGATTTCCCGGGTGCGTTCACGCACGGTCATCAGCATGATGTTCATGACGCCGATGCCGCCGACCAGCAACGAAATCGCGGCAATCGAACCGAGCATCAATGACAGCGTGCCTTGGGTGCGGGCCTCGGCCTGGATCATGGCGGCGTTGTTGGTCAGCTCGAAATCGCGCTTGCCCTTGTGCTCGCGCAGCATCGTTTGTTCGATCGCCTGCTCGGCTTCCTTGACCTTGCGTGCATCCTTGGCGGCGATCACCACGTACTCGGGATTGCGACTGCCAAACAACCGCACGCTGGCGGCCGAGTAGGGCACGGCGATGCGGTTGTCGCTGTCGGAGTCGCCGGAACTGGAGCCTTTTTCCGCCAGCACGCCAAGCACCTGAAACGGCACGTTTTCGATCAGGATGTACTGGCCGATCGGGTCGGCCAGGTCTTTGAACAGCTTCTCCCTGACCTTGTGGCCGATCACCGCAACGGCGGCAGCACTGTCTTCATCGGCTTGGGTGAAGTAGCTGCCCTGAACCACCGGCCAATTGAAAATGCTCGGGAAGTTGGTGTCGTTGCCGCCCACATAGGCGGTGTGATCGGCGTTGCCGAAACGCACGCCGGCCGTCGAGCCGTTGACCGGCATGATCCGCTGCACCTGGGGCAGGTTGGCGAGCGCGGCGACGTCGTCGAGGGTAATGATCCCGGGCGGCGTACGCGGATTGGGCGCGGCGCCGCTCAGGTAAATGATGTTGGAACCGAAGGCGCCCATCTGCGCCATCACCTGGCGCTTGCTGCCTTCGCCCACCGCCAGCATCACCACCACTGACGCAACGCCAATGACAATCCCCAGCAGCGTCAGGGCAGTGCGGAAGCGGTTGATCCACATCACGCGCCAGGCCGCCTGAACCGCGTCCACTAGTTCGCCTTTCCAGGCGCCATTGGGCTCGCTGCCGGCGCTCAGGCGCTGGCGCAGGTCCACGGCTTGCAGCGCACCGGGGCGTGCCGCGCCCGGGGTGGCCGAAGGATTTGTGGCGGTGTCGCTGATGATCAGGCCGTCGCGGATTTCGATGACCCGGTTGGCACGCCTGGCCACTTCGCGATCGTGGGTGATCAGGATCACCACATGCCCCTGACTGGCCAGTTCGTCGAGCAGGCTCATGACTTCGGCGCCGCTGTGGCTGTCGAGGGCGCCAGTGGGTTCGTCGGCGAGAATGATGTGGCCGCCGTTCATCAAGGCGCGGGCGATCGACACCCGTTGCTGCTGACCACCGGAAAGCTGATGCGGACGGTTGCCGGTGCGCGAGCCCAGGCCGAGGCGCTCGAGCAGGGCCGCCGCGCGGGCATGGCGTTCGTCCGCCGGAGTGCCGGCATAGATGGCCGGCATCTCGACGTTTTCCTGGGCCGATCCGGACGGGATCAGGTGGTAACCCTGAAACACGAAGCCGAAGGCCTCGCGCCGTAGCCACGCCAGTTCGTCGCTGCCAAGGCCGGCGACGTTTTCCCCGGCGAACAGGTAGTCGCCGCTGGTGGGGCGATCGAGGCAGCCGAGAATGTTCATCAGGGTCGATTTGCCGGAACCGGAAGCGCCGACGATGGCGACAAATTCGCCAGCGTGGATCGACAGGTCGATGCCGCGCAGCACTTCCACCACGGGGCTGTCGCCCCCGCCGTAGGCTTTGCGGATCTGTCGCAGGTCAATCAGGGGCGTTTGCATTCAGTCTCCGCTGCCGGTGAGCGGGGCGCTCAGCACGTGATCGCCTTCCGCCAGCCCCTCGAGAATCTGCGTGCGCAGCCGATCGCTGATCCCGGTGCGAACCTCGCGGCGCTGAACCTCGCCGTTGGTCGCCACCACTTGTGCCACTTGGCGATCCGCCGCGGTGCCGTTTTGCAGGGCCGCGGTGGGCACCGTCAGCACGTTCTGCGCTTGCTGGGCGACGAAAAATACCTGGGCGGTCATGTCGGTCATCAAGGCGTTGTCGGCGTTGTCGACATCCAGCAACACGGTGTAGAGCACCACCCGTTCGCTGCCGCTGCGACCGCTGGTGGGGCTGCCCTGCGACTGTTCGAGCGGGCGCGGCGGCACCGGCAAAATCTGCCGCACGGTGCTGCTCCAGCGCCGGCTGCCACCGCTGAGGGTGGTGAACCAGGCGGTCATGCCGGGTTTGACCTGGCCGATATCGGCCTCGGACACCTCGGCCCATACGGTCATCGGTGACAACTTGGCAATGCGCAATATCAGCGGCGTCTGTTGTTGGGCATTGAGCGTCTGGCCTTCCCGGGCACCGACGGCGACTACCGTGCCGGACATTGGCGCGTAGATCCGTGTGTAACCCAGTTCTGCTTCATCGCTGCGCAAACTGGCCTGGGCTTGACGAATCTGCGCCTGGAACATGTCGATGCGCGCTTGTCTCGCCCGGACTTCGGCGCGGGCGGTCTGCACATCTTCTTCGCGGGTCGCGCCGCCGGCCTTGAGGTTCTGCTGGCGCTGATACTTTTGTTGCGCCAGATCGTGCTGGGCGCGCTGCTCTTGCAACTGGGCCTTGAGGTTGTCGATGGAAAAGCGCCCGGCGTCGAGTTTGGCTTTCTGGGTCGAGGGATCTATCTCCACCAGCAATTGGCCTTCCTTGACTTGATCGCCGGCCTCGACATGAATCTTCTGGATCTGCCCGGACGCCTGGGCGCCGACGTCGACATAACGTCGCGGTTGCAGGGTGCCGAGGGCGGTCACGCTGTTTTCGATATCGGCGCGGGTCACGGTGGCGGTGGCAAGTTTTTCACGCCCCGGGGGGATCACTTGCCAGGCGGCCAAGGCTGCGGCGGGGATCAGGCACAGAGCGACAAACAGGGCGCGTCGGGTAGGGCGGGGACGTTTCATGCGGGGTTCCAGCCGGTAAAAATCGGCCCGTCGCTCGGCGTGCGCGGCAGTGACCGGCGCCGCTGAACGCTGTCGGTGGACCGACAGACACGGGAAGTTGTCCTGTAAACGAGAACCCCGGAGCAGAATTTAAGCCTTGAGACATGGGGTTACAGCACGACAAATGAGGTTATTTCTCAAGTAAATGGATCCAGTGCTTTAAATCTATATGAGAATTACTATAAATTACGCCTCTTGCGCGCTGCCATCATCGTGCCGCCATCTCTTTTATGGCGCAGATCTGGCTCAAGGACTGGGAGTCATGTTGGAAAACTACTATCGCGAGCTGGTGTATTTCCTGAACGCCAAGCTAGGCAACCGTCAGGTGGCCGAAGATGTGGTACATGACGCTTATCTGCGGGTGCTGGAGCGTTCCAGTGACACGCCGATCGAACAACCCCGGGCGTTTCTTTATCGCACCGCGCTCAATCTGGTGATCGATGACCACCGACGCAATGCCTTGCGGCAGGTCGAATCCCTGGACGTACTCGACAGCGAAGAGCGCTACTTCACGCCATCCCCCCACAACAGCCTCGATCATGGCCAGCGCCTGGACATGCTTCAGCGCGCACTGGCGGAGTTGCCAAAGCTGTGTCGCGAGAGTTTTCTTTTGCGCAAGATCGACGGCTTGTCGCACCCGGAAATCGCCGAGCACCTGGGGATTTCCCGGGCGCTGGTGGAAAAGCACATCGTCAATGCCATGAAGCATTGCCGGGTGCGCATGCGCCAGTGGGACGCCCATTGATCGGCACCGTTTAATCAGGCCTCGTTAAATTTTTTTTCATTGTCCTCGTTCCTATTCAACAGACGATCTGCTGCCGCACAAGGCCGGTCAGGTCACCCAGGCTTTATCCCCGCTGGTCCGGGGTTCATCCAGAGGACACTGGAAATGACACAGGCAATTGCATCGCCCATCGTTCACGACCTGATCGGCGTCGGTTTCGGCCCTTCGAACCTGGCTCTGGCCATCGCCTTGCAAGAGCGCGGGCCGAGCCAGGGCGAGCTGGATGTGCTGTTTCTCGACAAGCAGGCGGACTACCGCTGGCACGGCAACACCCTGGTCACCCAGAGCGAACTGCAGATTTCCTTCCTCAAGGACCTGGTGACGCTGCGTAACCCGACCAGCCCGTATTCTTTCGTCAATTACCTCAAGCATCACGGTCGTCTGGTGGACTTCATCAACCTTGGCACCTTCTATCCGTGCCGCATGGAGTACAACGACTACCTGCGCTGGGTCGCCGGGCAATTTACCGAGCAGAGCCGCTATGGCGAGGAAGTGTTGGCCATCGAGCCAGTGCTGCACCACCAGCAGGTGGAAGCACTGCGAGTGATCTCGCGTGATACGCAAGGTCAGCAGCATGTGCGCACCACCCGTTCGGTAGTGGTCAGCGCCGGCGGTACACCGCGCATTCCCGAAGCGTTCAAGGCACTCAAGGATGACGGCCGGGTGTTCCATCACTCCCAGTACCTGGAGCGCATGGCCAGGCAGCCGTGCGTGAACAACCAACCGATGAGCATTGCGATCATCGGCGGCGGGCAGAGTGCGGCGGAAGCCTTCATCGACCTGAACGACAGCTTCCCGTCGGTGCAGGTGGACATGATCCTGCGTGGCTCGGCCCTGAAACCGGCCGATGACAGCCCCTTCGTCAACGAAGTGTTTTCGCCGGAGTTCACCGACCTGGTGTTCCAGCAGGCCAGCAGCGAACGCGAGCGCCTGGTCAACGAGTACCACAACACCAACTATTCGGTGGTGGACATCGACCTGATCGAACGCATCTACGGCATCTTCTATCGGCAGAAAGTCTCGGGCATTGCGCGCCATGCGTTCCGTACCCTGACCACCGTCGAAAAAGCCACCGCTACCGAGCGCGGTATCGAGCTGGCGGTGCGCAACAACGCCACCGGTGAAGTCACGGTTCGCCATTACGACGCCGTGGTGCTGGCCACCGGTTACGAGCGCCAGATGCACCGCAAACTGCTGGCTCCGCTGGAGCAATACCTGGGCGATTTCGAGGTCGATCGCCACTACAAACTGATCACCGACGAGCGCTGCAAGGCCGGCATCTACATGCAGGGCTTCTGCCAGGCCAGCCACGGCTTGAGCGACACCTTGCTGTCGATCCTGCCGATCCGCGCCGATGAAATTGCCAGCTCGCTGTATGACCATGGCAAGTCGCGTGGGCATGGTCGGTCGGTGATGGATGTGTTGTTGGCAACTGCCAGCTAAATCTTCTGCACCTGCCAGGCCGCTATCGCGGGCAAGCCCGCTCCCACAGTTTGATCTTCAGTCACCAAATCTGTGTTCACTGAAGATCCCTGTGGGAGCGGGCTTGCCCGCGATGGGGCCCTCAAAAGCACCACAAATCCAGAATCCTGAACCCTCCTGAAGAATCCCGCGCTGCAACGGCGCGGCGAAACCCGACCCGTTCCGAGAGCCATGTACTGAAAGGATAAATGGCGCAGTTTTTAGGAAACGTCCTACAGAACGCTTCCTCGGTCTTGCGTAGCCTTGCCGCCTCACTCATCAGTCATTGATTGACCTGGAGGCACGCGATGATCAACAAAAACTTGCGTATCCTGATCGCCGACGAACAGCATTTTCACCGGATGAAAACCGAGCGGCTGTTCAATCAGCTCGGTTATTACCGGGTGGCCCCGGTACAAAGCCTTGTGGAGATGCTTACCCTGGTCGAGTACGGTTGCGAGCCATTTGATCTGGTGGTCATCAATGCCTCGCTGGCGGATGGGGCATTGAACCTGCTCGGGTTCTTCCTCGATAGCGGCCAGGTTCACCACGCCTTGATCTACGATGGCCGGCCGGCACAGTTGTCGCCGATCCCGGCCGTCGGTGTTAAACAGACGGTTCAGCAAAAGGTTCAGGTGAGCCACGGGGCGCGGCCTGATCTGGTGTCCATTCAACGGCTGATGGCGCTCATCGATCCGCCTGCGGGTGAAGCTTCACAGTCCCCCGTGCCTGCGCGATATCCGCATCAAATTGCTTGATTCTGGGTTACCGCTCGTCGGAACTATCATTTCTGACAGGTACCTCCTTCCTGTCCGTCATGCAAAAGTCTTAGCGCAGCCGTTGCGTCCGGTTCGTCGTTATCCGGCGTGCATTGGTGCGCAATCGTCAGATCTTTGCACAGGGAATTACCATGAAGTCAGTGCTGATTGTGGACGATCATCCGGTGGTACGCGCCGCAGTCAAAATCGTATTGGAGAAGGAGGGTTTCAAACGAATCTATGAGGCGTCCAGCGGTAGCGAGGCGTTGTCGATGCTCCGTGAGCACTCACCCACGCTGCTGGTGCTGGATCTGGTCATGCCCGAGGGCGATGGGCTGGATGTGCTGGACCGGATCAGGGCCAGTGATTGGTCATGTCTGGTACTGGTATTCACCTCCCTGGATCCGCTGTTTTTTCAAGAGCGTTGCATGCGCGCCGGAGCCATGGCGTATGTCGCCAAGACCAACGTCCTGAGTCAATTGCAAAAGGCTGTGCATGCGGTCATGACCGGTTACACCTATTTTGCGCGGCTGCCTTCGGGATCGCAGGACGCCCTGCAACGCAGCGAAAAACAGATGATCGACAAACTCTCCAACCGCGAACTGACCATCCTGCAATACCTGGCCCGGGGCACGAGCAACAAGGCCATCGCTGAGCTTATGCACCTGAGTCACAAGACCGTCAGCACCTACAAGACCCGCTTGATCGAAAAGCTTGGCGTGAACGCGGCGGTGCACCTGCGGGACTTCGCCAAGCGCAATCATCTGATCTGAATGAAACCGACCGTGCGCATCGTCCTGTTGGCCTTGATGTTGAGCCTTGTGCCGCACGTTTCAGCGGCACTGGCTGACGAGCCGCAGCGGTTGCATCTGCTGGGGCGCTCCACCGTGGAGGGCTTTGAGGTCAAGCTGGATGAAAAGGACTGGCAATGGCTACGCGATAAACGAGCCCTTCGCCTGGGAGTAACGGGGGCGGATTACCCGCCGTTCGAAGTGACGCGTCACCGCGATGAACTGGAGGGCATCACGGCCGATTACGCCGAGCTGCTGGGGCAACTGCTGCATGTCAAAATCGATGTGCTGCGTTATGCCACTCGTGAGGCCGCCATGGACGCCCTCAAACGACATGAGCTGGATCTGCTCGGAACCTCGAACAACTTCGAAGCGGCCGACCCCGCGCTGACCCGGTCCCGAGCCTATGCCGAAGATCAGCCCATGCTGGTCACCCGACTGAACGAGCGAATGCCCGTCGACCTTGCCGGCAAACGCATCGCCATGGTCGAAGACTATTTGCAGGCGCAGACCGTTGAAGATTTTTATCCCGATGCAAGTTTGCAACTCTATCCCTCGGCACTCGATGCGCTCGGAGCGGTAGCGTTCGGGCCAGACGATGTGTACCTCGGCGACTTCATCAGCGCCAATTATCTGATCAACAATAACTACCTCAACAATGTTCATCTGGCGGGGCCTTCCGGTCTGGATGCCAATCCATTCGGCTTTGCTTTGGCGAAGGACAATCCGCGTCTCAAAAGCATCATCGACAAGGCTCTGGCGGCGATTCCGATGGAACAACGCGTGGTCATCGAAGTGCGCTGGAGTGCCGGCAGGGCTAATGCGGCGGGTCAGGAGCAGGTGCGTTTGAGCCCCAGTGAACAACGCTGGCTGGACCGGCATCCGACGGTCACTGTCGGTGCGATCGACAACTTTGCCCCGCTGACGTTCTACGATGCCCAAGGCCGGTTCAACGGGTTGACGGCGCAGTTGCTGACGCTGATCAGCCAGCGCAGCGGTTTGACCTTTCAGGTGCAACGCGGGCACTCACTGGACCGGCAGATTGAACAACTCCAGGGCGGCGAAATCGACCTGTTGCCTGTGGTCACTCCCAGTACCGAGCGTGAAGACGCAATGCTGTTTACCCGCGCCTACCTCAGCAATCCATTTGTGCTGGTCAGTGCAACGACGACGGGCAGCCCAAGGACGCTGGACGATCTGGCCGGTAAACGCCTGGCGATTTATCGTGGTCATCCGTTGTTCGGGTTCCTGCATACCCGGGCGCCGCAGGTGCGCCTGGTCGAAGTGCAAAGCCCGGCCGAGGGCATGGAACGGGTGATCAAGGGGCAGGCTGATGCGACGCTCAGTTCATTGATCGTCGCCCGTTACCTGATCGCTCGGCACTACCCGGATCGTCTGCGCGTCAGCAGCACCGTCGGCGACCAACCCGCCCGTATCGCCCTGGCCACGCACCGCGGCGCGCTGGAGTTGCATTCGATTCTGAACAAGGCGTTGCTGAGCATTTCGCCTCAGGAAATGGACGATCTGGTGGCCCGCTGGAGCAA
Organism: Pseudomonas sp. GW822-FHT02E03; assembly: GCF_058802325.1. Taxonomy (NCBI): domain Bacteria; kingdom Pseudomonadati; phylum Pseudomonadota; class Gammaproteobacteria; order Pseudomonadales; family Pseudomonadaceae; genus Pseudomonas; species Pseudomonas sp. GW822-FHT02E03. Next base: position 21,846 of record NZ_JBXAOA010000036.1, read on the forward strand.
TGATGTGGTGCTGGATGACAGCTATTGGCTACGCCATCGTCAAGGCATTCTTCAGGCGTTTGCCGTGGCTGGCGCCCTGTTGTTGCTCGCCCTGGGCTGGATCGCCTGGCAGCGCCGGCAAATCCGTCAGCGCCAGCACTGGTTACGGCAATTGCAGGAGGCCAAGAACGAGGCGGACGATGCCAACCGCGCCAAAACCACTTTTCTGGCCACCATGAGTCATGAGATCCGCACACCGATGAACGCCCTGATCGGCATGCTCGAACTGGCCCTCAAACGTGCGGACGAGGGCGTCACCGATCACTTTGCCATTGAGGTGGCGTCCGGTGCCGCACGACAATTATTGGCGCTGATCGGTGACATTCTGGACATCGCCCGTATTGAGTCCGGACATTTATCCCTGACACCTGAACGCGCCAATCTTCGGGAGCTGGTGGAGTCGGTGTGCCGGGTTTTCGAAGGCCTTGCACGGCAGAATGAGCTGGCGTGGCGAATCGATCTGGATGAACACAGTGATTGCGACGTGTTGATCGACCCCACCCGTTTCAAGCAGGTGCTGTCCAATCTGCTGAGCAACGCCATCAAGTTCACCCGTGAGGGCGAGGTGAGCCTGACGCTGCGGGTGACGCCTGTTACGTCGGGGCATCTGGCGGTCAGTGTGCGCATTGAAGACACTGGCATTGGCATCAGTGACGTCGATCGGCAACGGTTGTTCAGCCCGTTCGCCCAAGCCAGCAATAACCAGCAGTCAGCTCGCGGCGGCTCCGGGTTGGGCCTGGTAATCAGCCGTACCCTGTGCGAAATGATGGGCGGCCGGTTGCAACTCGGCAGTGTCCTCGGGCAAGGCACACAGGTCGACATCAACCTTGAGCTGATCGCACTGCAACCGTTGCCTGCCATTGCGCCAGTGGATAGCGGGGTGCAGGTGCCGACGCGACCACTGACGATTCTGGTGGTCGACGATCACCCGGCTAATCGTTTGTTGCTTTCATGGCAACTGAGCCACCTGGGGCATCGTGTGATGGAGGCTGAAGAGGGCGCACGGGGGCTTGAGCTGTGGCGCGAACATGAGTTCGATCTGGTGGTTACCGACTGCAATATGCCCAGGCTCAGTGGTTATGAACTGGCGGGTGCAATACGCGACGAAGAGCGCGTCCAGGGATTACCGTCGACGCTGATTCTGGGCTTTACCGCCAATGCGCAGCGTGAGGAAAAAGTCCGCTGCCTGGAGGCAGGTATGGACGACTGCCTGTTCAAACCCATTCTGCTGGCGGATTTGAGCGCATGGCTGGCGTCCAGGTTTGCAAACGAAGCACCCGAGACGCTCGAAAAGCAACCCCCGCCCGAGATGGACTTGAGTGGCCTGGAGCAATACGTCGGTGCGGACCGCACACTGCTCGATCAGCTGGTGCGCGAACTGGCGGTGACCAACCGGGTTGATCGGGATGATCTGCTCGAGGCGCACGCCAGAGGCAATCGCCATGACCTGCAAGCCCTGGCGCACCGCATCAAGGGCGGCGCGCGCATGGTCCGGGCGGTGCGTTTGATCGAACGCTGCGAACAACTGGAGCGCGTCATGGAGGCGGGGGAGCTGGCGCTGATCGACGAAGCCGTCGATCAGTTGCAGCACGCTATGTCATTGCTGGACAAACACTTGAGCCCGGATTTGAGTCAAGGCTGAAACTCAATCCCACTGCGGCGCAATGCCTTTGGGGCTGGTCAGCCGCTGGCCGCGATCAAGGGCTGCGATCAGCGCCATGTCGGCATCGCTCAGGGTCAGGGCGCAGGCTTGCAGATTGCCTTGCAGGTTGGCGCGTTTGGTCGAGGAAGGAATCACCGCATACCCAAGCTGCATGGCCCACGCCAGCGTGACTTGGGCCGGTGTCGCCTGAAGGCGATCGGCGATCTGCTGGATGAGCGGATCCTTCAGCACTTCGCCGTAGGCCAGGGTCATGTAAGAGGTGATCCGGATGCCTTGGCTTTGGGCGAATTCGACCACCTTGCGGTTTTGCAGGTACGGGTGCAGCTCGATCTGGTTGGTGGCGATGTTCTCGGCACCGATGGCAGTAATGGCCTGTTGCATCAGGTCGACCGTGAAGTTGGATACGCCGATCTTTCGGGTCAGGCCCAGTTGTTTGGCTTGGAGTAAGGCGCCCATGAATTCTTCGACCGGAACCTGATCTTCCGGCGACGGCCAGTGGATCAGCGTCAGGTCCAGGTAATCGGTTTGCAGCTTGTTCAGGCTCTCTTTGAGGCTGTCGATCAACCGGTCTTTGGCAAAGTTGGCCACCCAGATTTTGCTGGTGATGAACAGCTCGTCACGAGCAATGCCGCTGGCAGCGATGGCCTGGCCGACCTCGGCTTCGTTTTTGTAGATTTGCGCGGTATCGATGACCCGGTAGCCCAGCTCAAGACCGGTGCTCACCGAATCGATGACCACTTGGCCTTGCAAGCGAAAGGTACCAAGACCGAATGCGGGGATAGACATCAATGACTCCAGGGGTTGCAGTGGGAATGAGCGGGAGTATCCCCGGCTGGACCCTTGAGAAAAACCGCTGGATCGGCAAAGCACTGTTTACCGTAAGTCATGAATGGGATGTTTCAGTGGCATTGATGGTGTTTGGTCTGACGCCTTCGCGAGCAAGCCCGCTCCCACATTGGATCTGTGGTGTACGCAGATCCAATGTGGGAGCGGGCTTGCTCGCGAAGGGCGCGACTCGGTGCTGGAACTTGACCCCACCCCTAAGCAATATCGCTATGGCTGAATTCCTCGCCCAGAAAGTCGATCAAGGTCCGCACCGACGGCAGCAATCCGCGTCGTGAGGGGAAGATCGCGTGCACGATTCCGCACTTGGGTGTCCAACCCGGCACCAGTTCCACCAGTCGGCCGGCGGCAATCTCATCGCGCACCACCACACTGGGCAGGTGGGCGATGCCGATGCCGGCGAGTACCGCGTGACGCAAGGCCAGCAAGTCGTCGGTGACCATTCGCGGGGTATGACGAATCAGCGCGCTGGCGCCATCGGCACCGAACAATTCCCATTGATATTCACGCTGCGCGCCACCCCAATGCACGCTCGGCAGACCGCTTAGGTCAGCCGGCGTGGCCGGTGACGACAAGCGCGACAGAAATGCCGGACTCCCCACCAGGCATTGGGTGCTGTTGCCCAGTACCTTCATCACCATGTCGGTGTTTTCCAACGGCGGAAAGCGCACGCGCAGCGCGATATCGAACCCTTCGTGGATCAGATCAACCCGGCGGTTGGTGCTTTCGATGAACAACTCCACCAACGGGTATTTGAGCATGTAGCGGGTCAGCATCGGCCCGACCCAGGTGTTCAGCAGCGCGGTCGGGCAACTGATGCGCACCAAACCCTGAGGTTCGGAGCGATTGCGTTCGATCAGTTCGGCGGCGCTTTCGGCTTCGACCCGCATGGCCAGGCAACGCTGGTAATAAGCCTGGCCGATTTCGGTCAACGAGCAGTGCCGACTGCTGCGGTGCAGCAGGCGCACACCGAGGCGTTCTTCGAGCTCGGCAATGCGTCGGCTGAGCTTGGATTTGGGCATGTCCAGCGCGCGTCCAGCCGGGGCGAAACCGCGGTGCTCCACCACTTGGGTGAAGTAGTAGAGGGTGTTGAGGTCTTCCACCATCGTTCTCCAAATAGAACGCTAAGGCTGATTTTTGCAGTCTAGCGCACCAAAGGCGCCGGTTTTAAGCTTTGTCCATCGCGTCACACAACAGATTTGGAGGAAATGATGAAAAACATCATCGGTATCTACACCAGCCCACGACCTCACTGGGTCGGCGACGGTTTTCCGGTTCGCACGCTGTTTTCCTACGACAACCTGGGCAAACACATCAGCCCGTTTCTGCTGCTGGATCACGCCGGCCCTGCCGAATTCACCCCGACCACCGAGCGTCGTGGCGTTGGTCAGCATCCGCACCGCGGTTTCGAAACCGTGACTATCGTCTACAAGGGCGAACTGGAACACCGCGATTCCACCGGCAGCGGCGGCAAGATCGGCCCCGGCGATGTGCAATGGATGACCGCAGCGTCGGGCATTCTCCATGAAGAGTTCCACTCCGAAGGTTTCGCCAAGAGCGGAGGCACCCTGGAAATGGTGCAGCTGTGGGTCAACTTGCCGGCCAGGGACAAGATGGCCGAGCCCGGTTACCAAACGATTCTCGACGCTGACATTCCGAGCATTCCACTGAAGAACAACGCTGGCAGCCTGCGCTTGATCGCCGGTGAGTTCGAAGGTCATCGCGGCCCGGCGCGCACTTTCACGCCGATCGACGTATGGGACGTTCGCTTGAACGCCGGCAAGTTGCTGACCCTGGATCTGCACGAAGGGCGCAACACCGCACTGGTGGTGCTGCGCGGCACGGTTCAGGTCAACGGTGCGGAACTGGTGCGAGAAGGGCAGTTGGCGTTGTTCGAGCGCGACGGTGATCAGCTCAGTCTGCAAGCCCATAACGACGCCGTGGTGTTGCTGCTAAGCGGCGAGCCGATTGACGAGCCCATTGTTGGCCACGGCCCGTTCGTGATGAACACCGAGCAAGAAATTCACCAGGCCTTTGCTGACTTCCAGTCGGGACGCTTTGGCCGGATGAGTGATTGAAATCATTGTTGTAGCGCTGTGGCGTGCCGGGTTTGGCTGACTACGCTTGCCTGGCCACGTTTAAACGAAAAATCAGAGTTCACTTCCGCCGGCCCGTTCGGCATCGATAAAAAGCGAGGATTACCCCATGACTACTTCCTACAAACGTCTCGACAAGGATAACGCCGCCGTTCTGCTGGTCGATCATCAGGCAGGTTTGCTTTCTCTGGTGCGCGACATCGATCCGGACCGTTTCAAGAACAACGTGCTGGCCCTGGCCGATCTGGCCAAGTACTTCAAGCTGCCAACGATTCTGACCACCAGTTTCGAAACCGGCCCCAACGGCCCGCTGGTGCCGGAGCTCAAGGCACTGTTCCCGGACGCGCCGTACATCGCTCGCCCAGGCCAGATCAATGCCTGGGACAACGAAGACTTCGTCAAGGCGATCAAGGCCACTGGCAAGAAACAACTGATCATCGCCGGTGTGGTGACCGAAGTCTGCGTGGCGTTCCCGGCGCTGTCGGCACTGGCCGAGGGCTTTGAGGTGTTCGTGGTGACCGACGCTTCCGGCACATTCAACGAACTGACCCGTCAATCGGCGTGGGATCGCATGTCGTCCTCCGGTGCCCAACTGATGACCTGGTTCGGCCTGGCCTGTGAACTGCATCGCGACTGGCGCAACGACGTGGAAGGTCTGGCGACTTTGTTCTCCAACCACATCCCTGATTACCGCAACCTGATGACCAGCTACAACACTCTCACCAACAGCAAGTAAACCCTGACAGCACATACACACATAACCTGTGGGAGCGGGCTTGCCCGCGATAGCGATCGATCATTCAACATCACAGTGACTGAATAATTGCCATCGCGGGCAAGCCCGCTCCCACAGTGTTTTGTGTTGTTCTGAAGGCATCAAATCCTCCTACACTGTGCCCATCCGTACTATTGCTGGAGTTGCTTGATGCTGTCACTGCTTACCGATCACCCGTTGCTCAGCGCGCTGATTCTGATCCTGATCGATCTGGGATTGTGGCGTTTGATCACGGCCAGCGGCAGCAACTGGAAACTGGCGGTGCGGCTGGTGATTTTCGCGCTGTTCAGCATGCTGCTGTTCAACGAAGGCTTGAACCCCATGGAGCCGGCGCCCTGGGCCGACAACGTGCCGTTGCACCTGGCGGCAACCGGTTTGCAAATTGGCTGGTGGCTGTTCGCCGCGCGCACCCTGACGGTGTTGATCGGCGCGGTGATGATGCAACGGGTCGGGCACACCGGGCGTTTGTTGCAGGACTTGCTCGGTGCGGTGATTTTCCTGATCGCGGTCATCGCCGCCCTGGCTTACGTGCTCGAGTTACCGGTCAAGGGGGTGCTGGCAACCTCTGGTGCGTTGGCGATCATCGTCGGCCTGGCCTTGCAAAGTACCCTCAGCGACGTGTTCTCCGGGATCGTCCTGAACACCACCAAACCCTATCAACTGGATGACTGGATCTCCATCGACGGCACCGAAGGCCGGGTCACCGACATCGACTGGCGCGCCACGCGCCTGCAGACCGCGCAAGGCAGCATGGCGGTGATTCCCAACTCCCTGGCGGCCAAGGCCAAAATCGTCAACTTCAGCCGGCCCAGTGACATTTTCGGGGTGTCGATCAGCTTGCAAGTGAGCCCCCATGCTCGTCCGCAAACGGTGATCGATGCGCTGGAGCGGGCCATGCAGGGGTGCCGCTTCCTGTTGGCCAAACCGGCGCCAAGCGTGTCGTTGAAAAGCTCCGGCAGCACCGGCGTGGAATACGAAATCAGCGGCTTCGTGGTCTCCATGGATCAGAAGCGCATGGTGCGCAATCTGCTGTTCGACCTGGCATTCCGGCACTTGCAGGCGTCGGGTGTCAGCCTGTTGTCGAGCGTCGAACCCAACGCGCCTGCCGCGCTGTCACGGCAGCGGGCGTTGCTGGATAGCTCGAACATCTTCTCGACCCTGCGTCAGGAAGAGAAAGAAACCTTCAGCCAGAACATGAAGCTGCAAACCTTCCGCGCCGGCGAAATGATCCTGCCGGCGGGGGAGGTCAGCGATCACCTGTTCATCATCGAATCCGGCGTGGTGTCGGTCACCTTGAGCCGCGCTGGCAAAAAGTTCGAGGCCGGGCGCATGGGACCGGGTGAGGTGATTGGCGAGGCCGGGATTCTGTCCGATGAATCGGCGCTCGCCGACTTTTCGGCCAAGACATTTTGCACGCTCTACCGCATCGAGAAGGAATACCTCAAGCCATGCCTGGATGCGCGGCATGACATCAATGAGGCAATGAAGGCCTTGCTGGATTTCCGTTTGCATACGGCTCAGACGCTGATTCAGGAAACACCCAAAGTGGTGGAGAAGAAGGGGTTTTTGCAGTGGTTGCGCAAGCGTAGCGGCTGATGTGTTGGTTGCCTGTACCGGCCCCTTCGCGAGCAAGCCCGCTCCCACATTAGAGCTTCAGTGAACACAGGTTTTGTGTCCGGCGAAGATCCAATGTGGGAGCGGGCTTGCTCGCGAAAGCGCCGGTACAGTCACAGAAAAACTTCTGGTCTATTGGCATCCTCAACTTCCCAATAATTGGCTATTTGTACAACCTCAGGTCGGCATTAACGTAGCGCCAACCTCACCTGTTATTGGAGCTCACCATGCAATCTCGTATCGATTTCTACACCGCCTCCCCAGACGGCCTGAAAGCCATGATGGCCCTGGAAGCCGCCGTCTCGAAGCTGCCGCTGGAAAAGTCGCTGATCGAACTGGTCAAGCTGCGCGCATCACAGATCAACGGCTGTGCCTTCTGCATCGACATGCACACCGCCGATGCCATCAAGGGTGGGGAAACGCCACGCCGGCTGTTTGCCGTGACGGCCTGGCGCGAGGCACCGTTCTTCACCGATCGTGAACGCGCCGCGCTGGCCTGGACCGAATCCTTGACCCAACTGAGCTTGACCCACGCCCCGGACGAAGACTATGCGCTGCTCAGCGCCGTGTTCAGCCCCAAGGAAATGGTCGACCTGACCGTGGCGATTTCCACCATTAACAGCTGGAATCGGCTGGCCGTGGGTTTTCGCAAAATGCCTCAAGAGTAAGAATCGGGCTCAATGCGCATCGGCACTCGGCGCGGCCGGTGGTTGCACCTTGCGCATCAAGGGCACCATCGCCGTGGCGAGGATGAAGCAGACCATGATCATCAGGAACGCGTCGCCATAGGTTTGTGTCTGCGCTTCGCGGTAGGTCAACAGCCACAGCTGACGCAGGCTGGCGGTGACGCCGATGTCACTGCTTTGGCCGAGGGCGGCGAAGTTATTGCCGACCTGGGACAGCCACTGATTCAGCGCTTCGTTGGTGCTGTTGAGGTTCTCCGCCAACCGGGTGAAGTGCAGGTTGGTGCGGTCATTGAGGATGGTCGCGCACGCGGCGATACCCATCGCGCCGCCGAGGTTGCGCATCAGGTTGAACAACCCCGAAGCATGTTTGAGCCGCGCGGGCGCCAGTCCGCCGAGGGTCAGGGTCACCGCGGGCGGCACTGCCAGTTGTTGAGCGATCCCGCGCAAGGCTTGTGGCAGCATCAATTCTTTCGCCCCCCAGTCGTGGGTGATCGGGCTGAAATCCCACATCGACAGGGCGAACAGCCCAAGGCCGGTCATCATGATCCAGCGCAAGTCGATGCGGTTGGCCAGAAAAGCGTACAGCGGAATCGCCAGAATCTGGAACACCCCGGTGGAAAAAACCGCCAGGCCAATGTCCAGCGCGCCGTAACCGCGCACCCGGCCGAGAAACAGTGGCGTCAGGTAAATCGTCGCGAACAGACCGATCCCCGTGACGAATGAAAAGAAACAGCCGAGGGCGAAGTTGCGGTCTTTCAAGGCACGCAGATCGACGATCGGATTGGCCACGTACAGGGTTCGACCAATGAAGGCCAATCCGGCCAGGCCGCTGATCCAGGCGGTGGTCAGAATCGTGCTGTCGCTGAACCAGTTCCAGCGCGGGCCTTCTTCAAGGGTGTATTCCAGGCAGCCGAGAAACACCGCCATGAACAGCATGCTCAGGTAGTCGGCGCCCTTGAGCAGCGACAATTCCGGCTGGTCGATTTTCACCAGCATCGGCACCGCCACCGCGACGAAAATCCCCGGCACCAGGTTGATGTAGAAAAGCCAGTGCCAGGACGAAATGTCGGTGATCCAGCCACCGATCACCGGCCCCAGCGTCGGTGCCAGCGAGGCCACGGCGCCGATGGTCGCGGCGGCGATCACCCGTTGTTTACCGGTGAAGAAAAAGAACGCGGTGGTGAACACCAGCGGGATCATCGAACCACCGAGAAATCCTTGCAGGGCACGGAAGGCGATCATGCTCTGGATGTTCCAGGCCGCGCCGCAGAGCAGGCTGGCCAGGGTGAAACCCACCGCCGAGGCGCAGAACAACCAACGGGTCGAGAACACCCGGGACAGCCAGCCCGACAGTGGAATCACGATGATTTCGGCGATCAGGTAACTGGTCTGCACCCACGCGGTTTCGTCGGTGCCGGCCGAGAGTCCGCCGCCGATGTCACGTAGCGACGCCGAGACGATCTGGATATCCAGCAGCGCAATGAACATGCCGATGCACATCGTGGCGAAGGCAAACACCTTGGTCGCCGTCGCCATGTTGGCGGCATTGAACGGCTGCGCGGGGGCGGCGAGGGCGCGGTTCATGGCGCGCTGGCCACGGTCGGTGTTTCAGGTTCGGCGCGAGTGTCCACTTCGGCGGTCACCGACAGGCCGGGGCGCAGATGACCGAGCACGCCGTCGGCCGGGTCGAGCAGGATTCGCACCGGCACCCGCTGGACGATTTTGGTGAAGTTGCCGGTGGCGTTTTCCGGTGGCAGCACGCTGAACTGCGAACCACTGGCCGGCGCGAGGCTGTCCAGATGACCGTGGAATTCCCGTCCCTTGAGCACGTCCGCATGAACGATCACACGCTGGCCTGGCGTCATCCGCGACAGCTGATCTTCCTTGAAATTGGCATCGACCCATAGTCCGCTGGCTGGCACCACCGACAACAGTTGCGAACCGGCCTGGGCGTAAGCGCCGACCCGTGCCCGACGATTGCCGATCACGCCGTCGACGGGGGCTTTCAACTCGGTGTAACCGACGTTCAACTGCGCCAGATCACGCTCGGCCCGTGCCTGAATCAACGCGGCGCGCGCTTGCTGCTTCTGGGTTTCGATCACGTTCAACTGACGTTGCGCAGCCAGCAGTTCGGCCTGGGCCCGGGCACTCTGCGCCTGTGCAGTCTTGAAGGTGGCGTCGGCCCGTTGTGCGCTTTCCACCGAGACGGCATTGCTGTTCACCAGGCGTTTGTAGCGGGCGTTATCGTCCCGCGAACGGGCCGTTTCGGCGCCGGCGGCATCGATGCCGGCGCGGGCCTGGCCGATCACCGCGTGTTGCAGTTGTTCGGTGGCGTCGAGGTTGGCGAGTAACGCTTCTTCGGCAGCCACCGCACCCTCGGCCTTCGCCAGGTTGGCGCGATAGTCGCGGGCGTCGAGCCGAATCAACACATCCCCGGCCTTGACCCTTTGGTTGTCGGTGACCAGCACCTGATCGATATACCCCGCGACCTTCGGCCCGATCACCGTGACGTCGCCACCGATGTAGGCATCGTCGGTTTCTTCGATGAAACGGCCGGCGGTCCACCAATGGGTTGCGTACAGCCCGATGATCACCAGGGCCGCAATAGCTGCCGTCAGCGAGAGCAACCTTTTAAGCAGGGGAGGCTTGGGTGTGGTCACTGCGACAGCAAGGTCGGGTTCAAGGCTGGGCATGCTGGTCATGGACAAATACCTGGGGGGCTTATTATGGGCGTAATATGACGCAGGTAATATTTGGTGGCAATGAGTTTTCCCTACCAGTCGTCAGGTGCTCTTGGGTAAACAAAAAGGGCCAAGCAATTGTTTAAGAAATGTAAGCGTTGTAGGACGTGTCTTGCATTTGCGTAGGAACGATCTGACTATCACTCGCATTGACGGAGTGGCATTAGGCCATTTTATGATCGCAAGGATGTTGAGTGCCGTATTTGCTTCGCGCTGTTCCTCGTCGTAGTCCCACGCCTTGCACGCTGTTGTCGGCCTTGCTGCTGAGCCTGAGTGTTTCCTCGCTCAAGGCGGCCGAGCCTTCCGCTCCAGGCCAGGAAGTGCTGCGCCAGCAGCAACAACAACAGCGCGACCTGCAACAACTGCAACTGGAACAGCGCCGCCGGCAACTGGAGCGCGGCAGTTTTGGTGCGGCGCCGGTCACGCCTGTCGTTCCTGCCACGGTGCCTGCCGATGAGCGCTGCTGGCCCCTGAGCGGAACGCGCATTGGCGGCGTGACGCTGATCAGCAGCCAGACACTCAATGAGCGAATCAAACCGCAGCTGTCGTCGTGCATGGGCGTCGGTCAGATCAACCATTTGCTGGCGACCATCACTGGCCTGTATGTCGAGGCGGGTTACATCGCCAGTCGGCCGTACCTGCGCAGCGCGCCAGCGGCGGGGCAGTCGCTGGATATCGTGGTCGATGAAGGCTACGTCGAGTCCATCGAGCTGGCCGACCAGAGTCTGCCGGTGTCCCTTGGCGGTGCATTTCCCGGAATGCTCGGCAAGCCGCTGAACCTGCGGGACCTGGAGCAAGGCCTGGATCAGTTGAACCGCTTGCGCTCCGTAGATTTGACCGCCGACATCGCCCCCGGCAGCCAACCCGGCGCCTCTCGGCTGATCCTGCGTTCGCGCACCCACGGGCAGTCGCGTTGGGCGTTGGGCTTGGGCGTGGACAACCTCGGCAGCGCCAGCACCGGGCGCGATCGTGACACCTTGAACCTGAGCCTGGACAGCCCGCTGGAGCTCAACGACGCGCTCAATCTGAACGTCAGCGACACCCTCAATCAGGGCGACCGCTACAGCCGCAACGCCAGCCTGTATTACGCCATTCCCTACGGTTACTGGACCTACAGCCTGTTCGCCAGCCACGCCGAATACCGCGCGCCGTTCAAACTCAGCACGCTGACATTCCACAGCACCGGCATCACCGACCAACTCAGCCTGCGCGCCGACCGGGTGCTGTGGCGCGACCAAAGCCATCAACTGAGCGCCAACCTGCAATTGGCTCACAAGGACGTCGACAGTTACCTGGAAAACATTCGCCTGGGCATCCAGAGCCCGACCCTGACCGTGGCCGAAGCCGGGCTGAATCTGTTCTGGCTCAACAGCGCGGTGTGGAACCTGGACATCAATTACGCCCAAGGATTGCGCTGGCTCGGTGCCGATGACGATGCCCAACGTCAGGTCAACAACCTGCCCAAAGCGCAGTTTCGCAAATACCGCGCCGGCCTCAGCCAGTGGCGCAACGGCCAGTTGGGCCAACAGGCCTGGCAATGGCAGAGCCAGCTCAACATGCAGTACAGCCCCGATCCGCTGCCGGCCATCGAGCAATTGCTGGGCACTGACGATTCTGCGGTGCGCGGCTATCGGGTCAGCAGTGCATCCGGTGCCAGTGGCGCGATCTGGCGCAATACCTTGCGCCTGCCATTGCGCAGCGCTTTGCCAGTGCAGATCACCCCACGGCTGGGCCTGGACAATGGCTGGATCAAGGCCGACCACGGCGCTCAAGGGCAACGCCTGAGCGGCGCCAGCGCCGGGGTCAACTTGAGCTGGAAAAACCTGCAAGTTGACGTCGATTACCAACGCAGCCTCAACACCCCCAGCGGTTTGCAGCATGAGCCAGAGACCTGGCTGATGCGCGTGGGGTTGCAGATATGAACACCAACAAACAGCCGTCGGACCTGAGCGCCACAGCCACGGCCAACAACTCAGCGCGCAACGTGATGCCGCACTTTAATTGAGAGGTTTTTATGCCTGCACAGACATTTGCGTTCCATCTTTCCCCTCGGGGCAAACTGCGCTGGGCGATTGCCAGCCTGTTTCTGATTGCTCACCTGCCCAACGCTTTGGCAGGGGGCGTAGTGGTCGCGCCGGGCCCCGGCGGCACCGCGCAATTGCAAACCCAGGGCGGCGTGCCCATCGTCAACATCGTTGCGCCTAACGGATCCGGCCTGTCCCACAACCAGTTCCTGGACTACAACGTTGACCGTCAGGGCCTGGTGCTGAATAACGCGCTGCAAGCCGGGCAGTCGCAACTCGCCGGGCAACTGGCAGCCAACCCGCAATTTCAGGGGCGGGCCGCGAGCGTGATCCTCAATGAAGTGATCAGCCGCAATGCCTCGGCCCTCAACGGCGCCCAGGAAATCTTCGGTAAATCCGCCGATTATGTGTTGGCCAACCCCAACGGGATTTCGGTGAACGGCGGCAGTTTCATCAATACCCCGAACGCCAATCTGGTGGTCGGTCGCCCCGAACTGAACGACGGCAAGCTGCAAGCCCTCAGCACCCGAGACGCCAGCGGCACCTTGCAGATTCAAGGCGCGGGCCTGCAAAACCGCGAAGGCTCGGTCAACCTGATCGCCCCCCGCATCGACAGCCAGGGCCGCCTCAGTGCCCGGGATCAATTGAACCTCACCGTTGGTCGCAACCAAGTGGATTACGCCAGCGGCCAGGTTAAAACCGTGGACCCGGCCGGCAACACTCAAGACCAACGCATCGACGCCAGCCTGTTCGGTGCGATGCAGGCTGGGCGCATCAACATCGTCAGCACCGCTGAGGGCGCGGGTGTGCGGGTCGGCCCGGTACAGGTCGACGGTCGTGATGGCGTACAGATTCGTTCCGCCGGTGACCTGAGCATCAGCGGTCAGGCTGTTCCCGACAGCCTCGATGTGGTCCGCGCCGGCGTGCGCAGCAGTCAGGGCGATGTCGGTCTGCACAGCGGCAAGGACCTGCTGCTGGCTGCTGCTGATGTCAGTGGCCGTGACGTCAAGGTCGATGCCAAACGCAACCTGACCTTGAGCACTGTCGAAAGCCGCAAGCTTCAAGAGAAACGCGAAAACTGGAACAACAGCACCATCGGCATCACCTGGGAAACCTACGACCGGACCCAGACCGACAGCGACTCGCGCCAGCACGGCAGCCAGATTCTCGCCCAACGTGACGCGCAGTTGTCGTCCGGTGCCAACACCGAACTCAAAGCGGCCAAGGTCGACGCTGCCAACACTCTCAGCGTCCAGAGCGGCGGCGATCTGCGCCTGACCGCCGCCACCGAAAGCCACACTCAAACTGATCAAGGCAACCACCGCAAACACCTGTGGAAGGCCAACTGGGACACCAGCAGCGAAGAGCAGCGCAGCATCACCACACAGTTGAAGGGCGGCAATATCGCTTTGGCCACGGCGGCGTTGTTACGTGCCGAGGGCGCGGAGTTGAGCAGCAAGGGTGATATCCAGCTCGCCGGCAAACAGGTCGAGATCACCAGCGCCAGCCGCACCCAGCGCAACAGCGACAACCGCTATTCCGGCGATCTGGTGGGCGGCGGTTTCTTCGGCAAGACCGGCGATGCGGATCAGGGCAAGACCCTGAACCAGGGCAGCAAGGTCAATGCCGGCGGCAAACTGATCGTCAAGGCCGACGATGTGCGCATCAGTGGCAGTCAGGTGCGCGGCGGCAGCGAGGCCAGCGTGATCAGCGACAAAGGCTCGCTGGTCATCGATGGCGTGCAAGACACCTCCCATGCCAACAGCCACGACAAGGACAGCAAGTTTTTCGGCATCACCAAGGATGAAACCCGTCAGAACGCCAAGGACAGCACCACGGTGCGCAGCGAACTGACCTCCGACAGCAACCTCAAGCTCAAGAGTGCCAAAGACATCGAAGTGGCCGGCTCCACGGTCAAGGCCAATGGCACCCTCAGCGCCGAGGCGACGGGGGACGTCAATGTGCATTCCGCGCAGAACACCCATGAGTCCGGCAACACTACCGAAACCCGTGGCTTCGATGCCTATGCCAAGGAAAACACCCCGGGCGCCGGGCAGTACCGCGCCGGTGTGCATTACCAAGACAAGCAGCAAACCGCGAGTACCCGTGATGTCAGCCAGCAAGGCTCCAGCCTCAGCGGCGCCAACGTGCAACTGGCGGCAGGCGGTGATCTGACCCTTAAAGGTACCGAGGTCAAAGCCACAAACGGCGACGCGACCCTGAGCGGTAAAAACGTGTCGCTGCTGGCCGAGCAGGACAGCCACAGCACTTCGACGGACACCAGCAGCACCAGCGGCGGTTTCTACTACACCGGCGGCCTCGATCGTGCCGGCAGCGGAGTGGACTTCACCCACAGCACCTCCCAGGACACCACGAACAAAACCACCGCACAAACCACCAGCATCCAAAGCAGCGGCAACCTGAATATAAACACCGGCAAACTCACCACTGAAGGCGCGCGTCTTGATGCCGGCAAAGGTCTGAATGTCGCCGCCACCGAAGTCGACAATCGGGCCGCGAGCAACTCCGACAGCAGCACTCATACACAGAGCAACTGGTCGGCAGACGTCGGTGCCAACGTCGAATACAAAGACATCGCCCGGCCGATCGCCAAAGCCGTCGAAGGCGTACTGAACGGTAAGGTGCCGGACAAGGACGCACTCGCCAACCTCGGCCAGCCGAATGTCGGCATCGACGTGGCGATCGGTCATCAGCACGGCAGCCATACCGAGCAAAAAAGCAACGCCGTGGTCAGTCAGTTCAAGGGCGGCACGGTGGACGTGAACGTCGCCGGCACGTTGCAGGATCAGGGCACTCAGTACCAGGCGAGTGCGGGCAAAGTGAACATCAGTGCCGACACGTTGGTGGCGAGCGCCGCGCGCAATACCCACGGCAGCACCGATCAGACGCTGGATGC
Organism: Pseudomonas sp. GW822-FHT02E03; assembly: GCF_058802325.1. NCBI lineage: Bacteria > Pseudomonadati > Pseudomonadota > Gammaproteobacteria > Pseudomonadales > Pseudomonadaceae > Pseudomonas > Pseudomonas sp. GW822-FHT02E03. The sequence continues at coordinate 37,244 of NZ_JBXAOA010000036.1, forward strand.
CAGGGCTGACGTGCGGGTCTACACCAAAACCGGTGAGGACGTGAACGTCGCCGGCAGCGGTGCGGGCGGCAGCAGCCAGACGCGTAAAGACAGCTCCACCGCTGTGGTCGGCGGCTATGCCGGTAGCCAAGGCGTGAACATCAACCTGCGTAATGACGGCCAGTTTGAGGGCAGCCATTTCGATGGCGGGCAGGGCGGTGTTTCGATTAAAACCGGCGGTGAGCTGGCGTTGAATCAGGCCAATGACCGCCAGAGCAGCGACAGTTCCAGCCTGCGTGGCAACGGTTCGCTGAGCGTCGGCACGGCTCCTGGCACCGACGGCACCAACGTCAATCTCGGTGCTGGTTTCCAACTCGATCACAAAGGCAATCAGACTCAGGACAGCCAGGCTCGCGTGGCAAGTATCGAGGGCAAAGGCCCGGTGCAATTGAGCAGCGGCGGCGACCAGACCCTGCAAGGGACGACAGTCGATACCGACGGCGCCATCGACCTGAAGGCCGGCGGCAAACTCGACCTGCAAGCGGCCACCGACACCCATCGCGCCACGGGCAGCAATCTCGGCGGCGGTTTGAAGGTGGGCGGCAGCAAAACCAGTACCGAGAAAAGCAGCGATCAGGGCGGCAACCTGAGCGCCAACTTCAACATCGGCCGGGTCAATGAAAGCAGCCAGACCCTGACCGGCGGCAAGCTCAACAGTCAGGACAAGATCCAGCTCAGCGGCGATTCAATCCATCTGCAAGGCACTCAGGTCAGCGCGCCGAACGTTGCCCTTGATGCGCAGAGCGGCGGGGTCTATCAAGAGTCGGCCCAGTCCACGCAAAACCGCACGAACTGGAACGTCGCCCTGAATGCCGGCGGTAATCTGAGCAACAGCACACCGACGGCCACCAACGAAAAAGACGTGGCCAAGAGTGATCATGGCTTCAATGCCGGGGCCAAGGTGGGCGTGGATTACCTGCAAGGCACGACTCAGCAGAACAGCCAGATCAAGGCTGACAGCGTGGTGTTGAACAGCGCGGGCGATGCGCATCTTGCAGGCGCACGGATCGATGCGACGAAGGTCAGCGGCAAGGTCGGTGGCGACCTGACCGTGGAAAGCCGTCAGGCCAGCCAGACCAGCGCCAAGGTCGATCTTGACCTCGGTTTGACCGGCAAAAAAACAGCGCCAGTCGACAAGGACAAAGTGGCCGACAACAGCAAACCGGGCGGGACGGACTACACGCCGACCCTGAAGCTGGATGCCGGTTTTGCTCACAAAGACAGCGTCGGTCAGGCCTCGGGCATCAGCGGCACGCAAGGCGTGAATCTCAAGGTTGGCGGTGCAACGCAATTGACCGGCGCACGGGTTGCTTCATCTGAAGGTCGTGTGGATCTAGGGGGCTCCAAGGTCAGCACCACCGACCTGAGCAACCGCGATTACGGCGTCAAGGCAGGACTCGATCTGCCAGAAAAGCCGCAAACCGAGGGCAGTAAACCCGACGTTTCCACCGCTGGGGAGCACAGCGTCAAACTCGGCCCCGTGACCCTTGGCGGTCATTACGACAGCCAGTCGCTGCAAGCCGGGATCGACGAGAAAAACATCTAAGCCCCACATGCATCCCCCTGTGGGAGCGGGCTTGCTCGCGAAAGCGGTGGGTCAGTCGACATAGTGTTGCCTGATACACCGCCTTCGCGAGCAAGCCCGCTCCCACATTGGAGTACCGCCGTACACATATTTTGTGTTCACAGAAGATCTACTGTGGGATCACCTATTCTGATGGGGCGAGGTTGCCCAACGCTCGATTTACCAATCAGGTGGAATGCATTGCTTCTGCTTAATAGGAAGCATTACTATTCGCGCCTCCTCCCCACAGCACACCGCAATGACCCCCAAGCTGCCCCGCAGACACGGTTTTTTCGAGCATTACGAAGAGTTGATCGGCACCTGGACCCGTCGCCTGAGAAATCGTCAGCAGGCCGAGGACCTGGCCCACGACACCTTCGTGCGGGTGCTTGAGTCCGATTCGGCGGCGGTGCAACAACCTCGGGCGTATTTGCACCAGACCGCACGCAACATTGCGGTGGACGGGTATCGGCGTGAGGATCGGCGGGGCGCCATGGAGTCGGAGGCGATCGATCACAGTGTGTCGTCGTCCGGCGACCCGGAGCATTTCATGCACGCGATCCAGTTGGCCGACTCCATCGAACGAGCGCTCACCGAGTTGCCGGTCAACTGCCGCAAGGTGTTCGTCTGGCAGAAGATCGAAGGCCTGACCCAGGCCGAAATCGCCGAACGCCTGGGGCTGTCCAAGAACATGGTGGAAAAGTATATGATCCGCACCCTGCGGCACCTGCGTGATCGCCTGGACGGCTTACAACCATGATTCGCCGCGGCTTCTCATCCCCAGCTCAACAGGACTTTCCATGATGGATACTCGTGATTGTGCGTGCGGGCAAACAACGGTTCGCGATGAAGCGGCGCGGTGGTTTGTGCGTTTGCAGGACCCTGCCGTCAACGCCGAAGAGCTGCGAGGTTTCGAGGTCTGGCGTGACGAACACCCGCAGCATCGCGACGAATATCAAATGCTCCAGAGCCTGTGGGCGGCGGCCGATCTGTTGCCGGCCAAGCGCTTGCACGCCTTGTGCGAGACCCCGCCGGCACGCCGCACACGTTATCCACGGGTGCGTTACGCGGTGGCCGCCAGTGTATTGGCGGTGGTGCTTGGCCTGGGATTGTTCAGTGGCTTGAACCATCCGGCGACCTACACGGCTGAATATTCCACAGCCCTTGGCGAGCGTCGTCATGTGGCGTTGCCGGACGGTTCGGTGATCGACCTGAACGGCCGCAGCCGGGTGCAGGTGCGCTATGAAAAGGATCGTCGCGGCATCGAGTTGACGCAAGGCGAGGCGATGTTCAACGTCGAGCACGACAGCAGCCGACCGTTCGTGGTCGAGGCGGGCAGCGGTAAAGTGACTGTCACCGGCACCCGTTTCGACGTGCGTCGCGACAGCACCGAAACCCGCGTCGTCGTAGAGCAGGGCACGGTCAAGGTTCAAGGTAACGGCGCTGATTTCATCAGCCTCACCGCCGGCCTCGGTACTCGCGTCGATGCTCTGGGGAAGGTGGCCGCCGCCTATACGGTCAACCCTGCAGAACTGACCGCATGGCGCAGCGGCAAACTGGTGTTCAACAATGCCAGCCTCAGCGAAGTGGCCGAAGAGGTGTCGCGCTATCGGCAAAAACCGCTGACGGTCGGCAGCGCCAAAGTGGGCAATTTGCGCCTGACCAGTGTGTTCAAATCCGACAACACCGACGCACTGCTCAAGGCCTTGCCGAGCATTCTGCCGGTGGCCATTCGCACCCTCGATGACGGCAGTCAGGAAATAATTGCCCGATAGATTCAGGTTTTTTTCGAGTTCTTCGTCTACTTGTCCAACTGCAACTGGTTTGCATTAACAGCCGCACACTCTTGCGATCCACAGGACAATGTTCGACGTGAAGAAAACCACCGCTAAAAATAACAAAACATCCTGGCTGCCCCTCGCTCTCGCCTTGGCGGTCAGCTCGGCGCTGCCCCAGGCGTTCGCCGCCGATGCCATTCATATTCAGGCGCAGCCGCTGGGTCAGGCCTTGAGTCAGCTGGGCCAGCAAACCTCGCTGCAGGTTTTTTTCAGCCCGGAACTGGTGGCCGGCAAACAGGCTCCGGCAGTCGACGGTAATCTCTCGCCGGAACAAGCCTTGCGCCAATTGCTGCAAGGCAGCGGTCTGGAATACCGGATCGATGAAGGCTCGGTGACCCTGATGCCAGCCCCGACTTCCGCCGCCAACGGCCCGCTGGAACTGGGCGTGACCGACATCAAAGTGGTCGGCGACTGGCTCGGCGATGCCGACGCCGCCGTGGTGCAAAACCATCCCGGCGCGCGCACGGTGATCCGCCGTGAAGCGATGGTAGAGCAGGGCGCGATGAACGTTGGTGATGTGTTGCGTCGTGTACCCGGCGTGCAAGTGCAGGACGCCAACGGCACCGGCGGCAGCGACATTTCCCTTAACGTTGGTGTGCGCGGCCTGACCTCGCGCCTGTCGCCACGCTCTACCGTGCTGATCGACGGCGTGCCGGCTGCCTTCGCCCCTTATGGCCAACCGCAGCTGTCCATGGCGCCGATTTCCTCCGGCAACCTCGACAGCATCGATGTGGTGCGTGGCGCCGGTTCCGTGCGTTATGGGCCGCAGAACGTCGGTGGCGTGATCAACTTCGTTACCCGTGCGATCCCGGAGAAAGCCACCGGCGAAATCGGCACCACCCTGGAAACCACTCAGCGCGGTGGCTGGAAACACATCGACACCGCGTTTCTCGGTGGCACCGCCGATAACGGCATGGGCGTGGCGCTGTTGTATTCCGGGGTGAACGGCAACGGTTATCGCAAAAGCAACAACAGCAATGACATCGACGACGTGATCCTCAAGACCCATTGGGCACCCACCGATCAGGACGATTTCAGCCTCAATTTCCATTACTACGACGCCAGCGCCGACATGCCCGGCGGCCTGACGCAGAAGCAGTACGACGCCGATCCGTTCCAGTCCGATCGTGACCATGACAACTTCAGCGGCCGTCGCAAAGACGTGTCCTTCAAGTGGATTCGGCAGATCGACGACCGCACCCAGGCCGAAGTGCTGACCTACTATTCCGACAGTTTCCGTGGCAGCACCATCGCCGCTCGCGACCAGAAAACCCTCAGCTCCTATCCGCGTACTTATTACACCTTCGGCATCGAACCGCGGGTGTCCCATGTATTCGATCTGGGCCCGACTACCCAGGAAGCCAGCGTCGGTTATCGCTACTTGAAAGAAGGCATGCATGAAGAGGCGAGCCGTCTGGCGCTGGTGAACAATCAGCCGGTGGTCACCAAAACCTCCGATGGCCATGTGTTCCAGGATCGTACCGGCGGCACCGAAGCCCATGCCATTTACATCGATGACAAGATCGACGTCGGCAACTGGACCGTGACCCCCGGCATCCGTTTTGAAAGCATCAGCACTGAATGGCACGACCGGCCGGTTCTCGACACCGCCGGCAAACCTGTGCAGGAAAAGCGCCGCAGCATCGACAGCAACGAACCGCTGCCGGCCCTGAGCGTGATGTATCACATGTCCGAGGCCTGGAAGCTGTTCGCCAACTACGAAACCTCGTTTGGCAGCCTGCAATATTTCCAGCTCGGTCAGGGTGGTTCGGGTGACAACACCGCCAACGGCCTGAACCCGGAAAAGGCCAAGACCTACGAGATCGGTACGCGCTACAACAATGACGTGTGGGGCGGGGAAGTGACGCTGTTCTACATCGACTTCGATAAAGAGCTGCAATACATCAGTAACGATGTGGGCTGGACCAACCTCGGCGCCACCACGCACCAGGGCCTTGAAGCCTCGGTGCACTACGACATGGCGGCGCTGGACCCACGGCTCGACGGCCTGACCGCCAACGCCGGTTTCACCTACACACGCGCCGTTTATGAAGGCGAGATTCCAGGCTTCAAGGGCCGTGACCTACCGTTCTACTCGCGTCAGGTGGCCACCGCCGGGCTGCGTTATGACATCAACCGCTGGACCTACAACCTCGATGCCTTTGCCCAGTCCAAACAGCGCTCGCCGGGCACCGCGGTGAACGCTGATGGCAGCTTCAGCGGCAACTACATCACCGAAGGCAGCGCGGACGGCCAGTACGGCGACATCCCGGGTTACGTGACCTGGAACGTGCGTGGCGGTTATGACTTTGGCTCGCAGCTGTCGAACCTGAAAGTCGGCGCCGGGGTGAAAAACATCTTCGACAAGCAGTACTTCACCCGCTCCAGCGACAACAACTCGGGGATGTACGTCGGCGCGCCACGCACATTCTTTGTTCAGGCCAGCGTCGGGTTCTGATCGACCGAGTTAACTTCATCGCGGGCAAGCCCGCTCCCACAGGACTTTTGGCGTACACAAAATCTGTGTTCACTGAAGACCTATTGTAGGAGCGAGGCTTGCCCGCGAAGCTTTTAAACTTTCAACACCTTCCCGCCAATCGCCACGGCCACCAGCAACACTGCCATCAACCCAAAGGCAAAGCTCAAACTGCTGCCATGGGCGATAAAGCCGATCACCGCCGGCCCCGCGAGAATCCCTGCATAGCCCAACGTGGTAATGGCCGGCACGGCGATGCTTTCCGGCATGACGGTCTGTTTGCCGACGGCGGTGTACAGCACCGGCACAATGTTCGAGCAGCCAGCCCCCAGTAACGCATAACCCACCAGCGCCGCCTCCCACGCCGGTGCGAACGTCGCCAGTGCCAGGCCCGCCGCGGCCGTCAGCCCACCGAATACAATCACCCGCGTATAACCAAGACGCCGAACAATCCTGTCGCCGGTCAAGCGCCCGACGGTCATGGTCAGCGCAAACGCCGCATAACCCAGCCCGGCATACGCCGTGTCGATCCCGCGCTCCTGCGCCAGGAACACCGCGCTCCAGTCGAGCGCCGCGCCTTCGGCCAGGAACACGATGAAGCACATCCCGCCGATAAACAGCACGATGCCATGGGGCACGGCGAATGCCGGGCCGGAGCTTTCACTGCCGTAAGGCAACAGGTGCGGCGCGGCTTTAAGCAATGCCAGCACTAGAATCACGATCACCACCAACATCGCCCCCAGCGGTGAAAAACCCAAGCCGAGCAACGCGCTGACACCCGCCGCGCCGACGATCCCGCCGAGGCTGAACAGCCCATGAAAACCCGACATCATGGTCTTGCCGCTGGCCCGCTCGACGATCACCGCTTGCAGGTTCACCGTCGAATCCACCGTGCCCAGGCCCGCGCCGAACATGAACAACGCCGCGATCAACGCCGGGATCGTAGACACCGTCGCCAACAGCGGCAGTGCCGCACAGATCAACAAGGTGCCGCCGCTCAACACCCGACGGCAGCCGAAGCGCGTCGCCAGAATACCGGCCATGGGCATCGCCAGAATCGAGCCCACCCCCAGACACAGCAGCAACAGCCCGAGGGTTCCTTCATCCAGCCCGGCCCGCGCCTTGGCGTAAGGCACCAGCGGCGCCCAGGCCGCGATGCCGAACCCTGCGATGAAAAAGGCGATGCGGGTGGACATCTGTTCCAGACGTCCGGGGACGAAGGTCGCTTGGGTGTTGAGGTTGGTCATATCGATCCTTGGCAAAAAACGTCGCGTCCCCAAGGGACAGTGAACAACCACAAAGGGTTCGATCATCACGTCCGGGCGGGGGAGCAGTCAGGCAGGGTGACATCCTTGCACAGCCAGCCGCTGTTTCGCGATATCGTCGACACATCAATTGTTCATAGAGGGGGGCGCCATGACGCGGATGTACGATGCTCGGGGCAATATCTATGCGGTGGTGACGCCTGACAACGCACGCAGTAGCGGTATCGAATTGCCTGCGCTGGCCAGCGATGCCGCGCAGACCCGCGAGGCCTGGGCAATGTCGGCCATCGAGGCGTTCTGCGCTTGGGCTCCAGGTACACAGCCGCCCGGCAGCAAGGCACATCGCTGCGATGGTCTGCTGGTGGGACCGTTTCAATCGGTGCCGCCTTTTGACCTGTTGATCGTCAACACCGACGGCAGCCTGGCCGAGCGCAGTGGCAACGGCCTGACGATTTTTTCCCAGGCCCTGAGTGAACAAGGGCTGATGGCGGAAGAGGCCTGTCAGCTGCGGGTTCATCACGACAAGAGCGACGCGGTTTCGCCGGTGGAGACATCAGTGAAACCCGCTGAAATCGATGGTGTGCAAGGGTTCTGGCTGGATTTGGGCAAACCTTCGTTCGGGCCGCAAGCGGTGGGTGCGCGCGAGGTTGAACGCGTGACGCTGAATGATCGTGAAGTCAGCCATGTGCAGCCGTTGTCAGCGCTTGATCCTGTCTGGAACCGGAGCCAGTTTGTGCGCATCGGCAATCCGCATTGCGTGACGCTGCTGGCGAATGCCGACGCGTTGCCGAGCAATGAGCAGATGCGTGAGCTGCCATTGGCGCAAGGCTTGATGCGTATTGCCTATGCCATGCCGACCGGGGCTGGGCAGCCGTGTCCGGCGGGTGTGAACCTGCAATGGGCGATGCTTGAATCCGAGGGCCGAATCGTTGCGCGGGTGTTCGAGCGCGGCGAAGGGCCGACCGCGTCCTCAGGCACCAGCGCCAGTGCAGTGGCGTGTGCGGCGTGGCGCGTGGGTTGGGTGACGGCGGGGGAGGTGAAGGTGGTCATGCCTGGCGGCACGGCGCCGATTTTACTGGAGGAATTGGAGGGCGAATTGAGTCGGGTCAGATTGTTTGGTGCGGCGCGGTTGATGGGTTGAATTTTAGATCGCCTTCGCGAGCAAGCCCGCTCCCACAGTGGATTTGTGATCGACGCAAAACTACTGTGGGAGCGGGCTTGCTCGCGAAGGGGCCATCACATTCAACGATGTTTCAGCTCAGACCACTGAATTCCACCACCGGCATCTGCCGCTTCATCAACACCTTACCCTCGCGAACCGAATACAGCGGCAACCCCTGGCTGCGAATCACCTCATAATCGCTGTCCGCCGACAGAATCAGCAGATTCGCCGGCCGTCCCTGTTCCAGCCCATAGCGATCACCCAGGTTCATGGCCTTGGCACTGTTATCGGTCACCAGATCCAGCGCGCTCTGCAAATTGCGATAACCGAGCATGTGGCAGATGTGCAAACCAGCCTCGAGCACCCGCAGGATGTTGCCGTTACCCAGCGGATACCACGGGTCGACAATCGAATCCTGGCCAAAGCACACATTCATCCCCGCCTCGAGCAACTCATTCACCCGGGTCACGCCGCGGCGTTTCGGGAAGCTGTCGAAGCGTCCTTGCAGGTGAATGCTTTCGGTGGGGCAGGAGACAAAGCTGATCCCCGAATGCCCGAGCAGCCGAAAGAGCTTGGCGCAGTAGGCGTTGTCGTACGAACCCATGGCCGTGGTGTGGCTGGCGGTGACGCGCGAACCCATGTCGCGGCTGCGGGCCTCTTCGGCCAGCACTTCAAGGAAGCGTGAGTGCGGGTCGTCGGTTTCGTCGCAATGCACGTCCACCAGGCAACCGGTGCGCTCGGCCAGGTCCATGAGAAACTTCACCGAGCTCACGCCCTGATCCCGGGTGTACTCGAAATGCGGAATGCCCCCGACCACATCGGCGCCCAGGCGGATCGCTTCTTCCATCAGCTCCCGACCGTTGCGGTACGACTCGATGCCTTCCTGAGGGAACGCGACGATTTGCAGGTCGATCAGATGACGGCTTTCCTCGCGGACTTCAAGCATCGCCTTGAGCGCCGTCAGCTCCGGGTCAGTGACGTCGACGTGGGTGCGCACATGCTGGATGCCGTGGGCGGCGAGGGTCTGGATGGTCTTCTTGGCGCGGGTCTTGGTGTCTTCGTGGGTGATGGTCGCCTTGCGCTCGCCCCAGCACTCGATGCCTTCGAACAGCGTGCCGCTCATATTCCAGCGCGGCTCGCCGGCGGTCAGGGTGGCGTCGAGGTGAATGTGCGGCTCGACGAAGGGCGGCACCACCAGATTACCGCCGGCGTCCAGGTCGTCAGGCCCCAGTGATGGGGCTTCGGTTTGCCGGGCGATGCTGTGAATCAGGCCGTTTTCCAGGTGCAACTCATGCAGGCCTTCTTGGTTACGCAGGCGGGCGTTGATGATGTGCATCAGGCAATCCTTCTTATAGATCTTGGAGTGGCGCGTCGGCGGTACGGGCACCCAGTACGCCGGTCAATAACACATACGTTAGCGCGGCAGCGGCAATCCCTACCAGCGGCGCGACCCATGGCGAGTTGAAGGCGGCGACCGTGCCGACCGCATAGGCAGTCAGGCCAGGCCAGTTGAACGCGGGCAATTGCGTATCCGCCAGGCGGGGATAGTGACCCCGATAGCGGAAGAAAAAGTCCGCCATGATCACCCCGCCAATCGGCGGAATCACCGTGCCCAGCAGAATCAGGTAAGGCACCAGCATGTCGTACATGCCCAGCAGGGCCAGCAGCGTGCCGATCACCGCGCCGGCCAGGGTCACGGTTTTGCGGCGGTCGGTGCGCAGCAGGTTGCAGCCAGCGACGGCGAAGTTGTAGATGGTGTTGTCCTGAGTACTCCAGATGTTGAGCAGCAACATCGCCATCGCGGCCATGGCGAAGCCTTGCAACAGCAGCACTTCGACCACGTCCGGTTGCTGATAGACGATGGCGCCGTAGGCACCGATTAGCACCATCAGACCGTTGCCGACGAAGAAGCCGATCAGGCTCGCCAACACCGCCACCCGCGCCGAACGGGAGAAGCGTGTCCAGTTGGTGGCTTGCGTCGCACCGCTGACGAATGTGCCGAACACCAGGGTAATCGCGGTCGACCAATCCAGCGTTCCCGTCGGAACCACCGCGAGCAAGCCCTCGAGACCGCCGACCTTCACCGTCGCAACCCACATCGACAGCATCAGCAGCAACATCATGGCCGGCACGGCGATGTACGACAGAATCTCCAACCCGCGATAGCCGATGTAGGCCGTGGCACAGAAGCCCAGGCCGAACAGCACCATCAACCCGAGAACCGTGCCCTCGCTCAGTTCGAAATATTTTCCCAGCACCACTGCTGCCGTCGCGGTGCCCCAGGCGTACCAGCCGATCTGGGTGAAGCCGAGGATCAGGTCGCTGAGTTTGCTGCCCACTTCACCAAAGCAGAAACGTCCCATCAGTACCGAGTTCAGGCCGCTTTTGAAGGCGATGTAGCCCAGCCCCGCGGCGTAGATCCCCAGCAGCAGATTGCCGACGATAATCACCGCCATCATCTCGCCGAAACTGAACGCCACACCGAGCTTGCCGCCGGCAAACATGGTCGCGGTGAAGAAGGTAAAACCCAGTAGCACCATGGCGGTGGAGGCAAGTCCCTTGCGGGCATGCATCGGGACTTCGCTGAGGGGGTAATCGTTGCCCGAATCGTTCTGCGTCATGTGGCGTTCCTTGCTGGATGGAGGACGCGGGGGTGTTGCAGTGCTCGTGCCAATGGCGCGAGGGTGTTGTTATTTATAGACGAGCAGGCGGATTTGGCCCGCAGAGAGGCACGAAAGCGGTGCGGGGTTGAGTCAAATTGGAACATTTGTTGATCGTTCCCACGCTCTGCGTGGGAATGCAGCGCGGGACGCTCCGCGTCCCTTCCGAGGGGGACGCAGAGCGTCCATTGAGGCATTCCCACGCAGAGCGAGGGAACGATCATCATCAACCGGCCGAAGGTAAAAACCGCAGCAGCGCCGCCACAATCACCTCCGGCGCATCCTCCTGAACCAGATGCCCGGCATTCGCAATGGCATGAAACTGCGACCCGGCAATCATCTGTTGCAGCGCCCGGCCGCGCTCGATGGGAATCCACTGATCGTCCTCTCCCCAAAGAATCTGCACCGGGCAGCGAACCGTCGGATACAGCCCTTCGACCTCGCGGGTATAACGTTCATCCATCTGCGCGATCTGCCGATAGAACGCTGCTTGCCCAGGCTCCCCAAGCCATGGCCGCACATAGGGTGCCAGCTCTTGATCGGGTATCTCGCGCTTGATCGCGCCACGAATATAGGCCGGTACAATCGCCTGCTGAATGTAATCGGGCAATCCACTGAATGCGGCTTCATGCTGACGCACATGCTGCACGAATGGCGAACCCCAGGGCGACAGCGCCACTGGATCGATCAGCGTCAGGCTGCGGTAATCCTTGCCATTGAGCAGATGCGCGCGCAACGCGGTGGCGCCGCCGAAATCGTGGGCCACCACGTCTGGCCGTTGCAGGCCCCAGTGCTCCAGCAATTGCGCCAACAGTTGGTTTTGTACGCCCAGCGACACATCGCCGTCCGGTTGTGTGGATTGCCCGTAACCCAGCAGATCGAAGTAGTGCACCCGGTGCGTGGTGATGAAGTGCGGCGCAATCCGGTGCCATACATAAGAAGAAAAGGGCGTGCCATGCACGAACACCAGCGGCGGACCGTCGCCACGTACCGCGTAGCGCACGGAGTGCCCATTGAAACGATAGGTCTGAGCCAGCGGCCAGTCAGCCATGGGAGCGTCCTCTTGGCATGTGCGAGCCAAGAAGCATAAGCATAAAAAAACAGCCATTGAAGGCTGTTTCTCTATTCACTGACGAAACGCAGTTCTTGTGTGGTCGGGCTTGTGTGGGAGTCGGGCTTGCCCGCGATGCAGACGGCTCGGTTTAATGTCGAACCGAGTTGATGCCATCGCAGGCAAGCCAGCTCCCACAGGGATTCATGTTGTGCTTGGGATCGGCTTACTCGCCGCGATAGATGCAACCGCTGGTGCAGGTCTCGTGGATGCGAATCGCGCTGAGTTCCGGCAGCAGGGGCTTCAATTCATTCCAGATCCACTTGGCCAGCACTTCGCTGGTCGGGTTTTCCAGGCCGGGAATGTCGTTCAGGTAGTTATGGTCCAGGCGCTCGTAGAGCGGCTTGAAGATCGCCTTGATTTCCGAGAAGTCGCGGATCCAGCCGGTGTGCGGATCGAGATCGCCGCTCAGGTGAATCGCCACTTTGAACGAGTGACCGTGCAGGCGACCGCACTTGTGGCCGTCCGGCACGTGGGGCAGGCGGTGGGCGGACTCGAAGGTAAACTCTTTGAAGATTTCCACAGTGATGTTCAGCTCTGTCAGGTGGCGATCGCCGCGGCGATATGGGCAGGTGGCGAGTTTACCAGCTTGTGTTTGGCGATGCGGGAAAACACTGACCAGTGTCCTGTCTCACCAATACGTTCCTCTTTTGGCGAGTGGCTGTTGTCGTCAGGCAAGGCGCCGCGACGAGTCATAGCCCGCTATGGCGAGGAGCGGCAACGCAGCATGGCGACAACAGCCACCGTCAAAAAGGAACAGTATTGGCGAGACAGGGCACTAGAGGGTCAGCAAGCGCTCGCCGAGGCGACCGTTGGCGGTCAGTTCGAGAAACTCGTCACCTAGCCTGCGGCTTTCATCCATTGTCGCGCGCCAGTATTTCTGCCGGCTTGGGGCGTCGCCCATGAAGCGCTTGAAATCGTTACGGTCCGGCAGTTTGCCGTAGGGCAGGCGCGACAGATATTCCTTTGACGGCGCCAGCAACAGAACATCCTGCAAGCGCGCAGGACAGGCGCGACGCCACGGCAGGGTCTTGTCGAACCAGCCGGGGATCACTCGATCAGTGAAGTGCGGATACAGCACAATGTCATTGCCGCTGTAGGGCAAGTCGAGGTGATAGTCCAGCAGTCCGCCATCGCGAAACGTCCCGGCGCCGGCACCCGGCAGGTCGCGCACGCCTTGCATGACCATCGGGATCGAACCCGAGGCGAGCAGGGCCTGGCGCAGGTTGCCGGCATCCAGCGCAACGAAGCGCGACGGGAAGTCATTCAGTGCGTTGACCGGTGGCGCCAGACGCGGGTCGTGGATGATCAGCCGCTCGAAATGCCGCGACAGCCGCGCGCGCCCGCGCAGGTTGTCGGCGATCACCGACGACAGGCCCAGCCCCAGCCGACCGCGATGATCGTCCGCCAGCAGGCCGTGACTTTTGACCACCATGATGTTCAGTCGGTAGTGGGCGTTGTCCAGAATCGAGGCATCGCGGCCGTCGAGCAAGTCATCGAGCATGCGCCGGGAACTCTGGCTGATCTGCGCCATGGTCACGCCCTTGGCGAAATTCTGCTCGGTATACAGATGACCGAGGCGGCGGATGCCTTCGGCGGCATCCGGCAGGCAGGCGCTGGCGAACCGCCAGGAACCCACCGAGGCGCCGATCAGCGAACGCTCCCGGGGCGCCGCCGGCAGCCATTCGCCGAACAGCGCCAGATCCAGCCCCTGAATTCCCAACGCTTTCGGGCCACCGGCGGCGCCCGGCAGCGTGCCCACATCGGCGGCGCTCAAGCCATTTGCACGGATGCGCGCCAAGGCCCGCGGGCCGGCCTTGACAGTCAGGGAAGGGAACTTGATGTGGATCGCGGTCATACCGGGCTCGATGTTTAGCAGGCGTGGGATTATGTGGGAGCGGGGGGGGGGGGGGGGGGGGGGGGGGGGGGGGGGGGGGGGGGGGGGGGGGGGGGGGGGGGGGGGG
>NZ_JBXAOA010000037.1:0-50749 GCF_058802325.1 Pseudomonas sp. GW822-FHT02E03
CCCCCCCCCCCCCCCCCCCCCCCCCCCCCCCCCCCCCCCCCCCCCCCCCCCCCCCCCCCCCCCGCTCCCACAGGGGAATTGCGGTGTTTTCCATGACCCGACCGAACATTGAAAAATACCTCTGTGCCCCCCTTCCCAAGCCCAAGGCAAAGCCTAGAATAGCGGCCTTGTCTGCCCACCGTGTCCCCCATCCCTCTTTGACTATCGCCCATGTCCGAAGCCAGTCCGTGTCTGAATTGCGGTGCCTGCTGTTCTCATTTTCGCGTGTCTTTTTTCTGGGGTGAATGCATCTCGGCAGGGGGGACGGTGCCCGATGAACTGGTCGCGCCCATCAGTCCCAGCCGGGTGGCCATGCTCGGCACAGACTGCAAACCGACCCGCTGCGTCGGGCTGGTAGGTGAGGTGGGCAGCACCGTGCAGTGCTCGATTTACGATCAGCGCTCCAGCACCTGCCGGGAGTTCGACGCCTCGTGGGCCACTGGTGAGGTGAACGTGGATTGCGACGCGGCCCGGGCCGCGTTCGGGTTGCCAGCCCTGCAACCGGAGTTCGAAATGCCTTATGAACGGAGCGCTTGAGACTTAGCACCAATCGCTATCACGCTAATACCAAAATCATTGGCGTCACCGTGCCATCACCTCTTGCGCTCTGTGCAAGGCCTCTATACTGCAAGCATTCGCCAGCGCGCATGGTGCGGGCCAGGATGATTCAGAGATGGGGCATGCTAATGGAGTGGCTTGGTTTGCATTTCATGACCGGGCTGCCAGAGAGCGGGCAGGTCATACTCGATTGCACCCATAACCCTTTTCTGGTGTTGCTGGCCTATCTGGTGGCCTGTGCGGCCGGCTTCGCCACGCTGGACATGACCGAGCGGGTCGGCCATGTGGAAAAATCCGCCTCCCAACGACTCTGGCGCTGGGTCGGTGCCGGGTGCCTGGCGGGCGGTATCTGGGCCATGCACTTCATCAGCATGCTGGCGTTCCAGGCGCCGATCGAAATCCATTACCACCTGCCCACTACCCTGCTCTCGCTGTTATTCGCCCTGACCGCCTCGTGGTTGGCCATGCACACCCTCAGCCATCCTCAGCTGAATTTCTGGCAATACCTGCGAGCCGCGGTGTGGATCGGCCTGGGCATCGCAACCATGCATTACGTGGGCATGGCCACCCTGCGGTCGAATGCGATGGCCTACTACCAACCCGTCCTGTTCGGGCTTTCCATTGTGATCGCCATCGGTGCCAGCCTGGCCGCCCTGCTGATTTCCAGTCACCTGCGCGATGGTGTCGGCGTGTTTCATCAATTGCTCAAATACACCGCCAGCCTGGTGCTCGGAGCCGGCATCGTGAGCATGCATTTCACCGGTATGGCGGCGTTCAGCCTGGTGCTGCCCGTTGGCAGCCTTGAGCCCCTGCCCAGCGACAACAATCACCTGCAACTGGGGCTGACGGTAGCGGTAATGACGCTGCTGATCATCGGCAGCGGCATCAGCGCTGCATGGGTGGACAAGAAGCTGCAACACAAAGAGCATGACCTGCAACGGGTCAACGCCCTGCTCAGCCAACTGGATCAGGCACGCATGTCGCTGCAACAGGTGGCGCATTACGACCCCTTGACCAGCCTGATCAACCGACGAGGCTTCAACCAGATCTTCGCCGAGAAACTCATCGAGAAAACCAATGAAGGCGGCATGCTGGCGGTGATGTTCCTCGACATCGACCATTTCAAGCGGATCAATGACAGCCTCGGCCATGACGCCGGTGACGAATTGCTCAAAGTCCTGGCCAGCCACATCAAGGCCTCGGTGCGCAGTCATGAAGACGTGGTGGCGCGCTTCGGAGGCGACGAGTTCTGCATCCTCATCACCCTGTATGACCGTGAAGAAGCGCGGCAAATGGCCCAGCGCATCATGCTGAAAATGAAGGAACCCATCGAGTTGTCCGGACGGCGCATGGTCATGACCACCAGCATCGGCATCAGCCTGTTTCCGGAAGACGGCAAGACCTGTGACGAACTGCTGAAAAACGCTGACCTGGCGCTGTACCAGTCCAAGGATTGCGGTCGTAACGCCCTGCATTTTTTCAGTTCAAACCTGAAAACCCGAGCCACCCTGGAGTTGCAACTCGAAGAGGAACTGCGCCACGCCCTGCGCGAAAACACCGGGTTGATGCTGTATTACCAACCGATTTATGACCTGAGAATCGGCCAGGTCACCAAACTTGAAGCGCTGATTCGCTGGCAACATCCGGTTCACGGATTGCTCACGCCGGATCGGTTCATCGCCATTGCCGAAGCCAACGGCCTGATCGCCGAGCTGGACAACTGGGTGCTGCGCAAGGCCTGCGAGGACTTGGGCGAGCTGTCCCGGCACGATTGCGAAGAACTCAAAATCGCGGTGAATTGCTCGCCCCTGAACCTGACGCGAGAAGAACTGGCCAATGAAATCGAACACGCCCTGCACGCCTTCGGGGTGGCACCACACCGGCTGGAACTGGAAGTCACCGAGAATGCGTTGATGGGCAATATCAGCAACACCCTGGTGTTGCTGCGGCAGATTCGTGCCCTCGGGGTCTCGTTGTCGATCGATGACTTCGGCACCGGCTATTCATCCCTGGCCTACCTCAGGCGCCTGCCGTTAAACACGTTGAAGATCGACCGCTCGTTCATTCAGGACATCCCCAAGGCCACCCAGGACATGGAAATCGTCCAGGCCATTATCGTCATGGCCCATACCCTGCATTTGCAGGTCGTCACCGAAGGCGTCGAAACCTTCGAGCAATACGACTTTCTCGAACGCCACGGCTGCGATTTCGTTCAGGGCTACCTGCTCAGCCGCCCGGTGCCGCTGGCCGAGTTGCGTCCAGTACTGGCGGACATCAATCAGCACAAGCACATGCACACCGTCAATCCTTTGAGTCTGGCTCGCGGTATAACTGCACTAGCGTCGACGGATCCTTTTCCAGGAAGCCCTGGCCCCCATGGAGGCGCATCAGTTGTGCGGCCAATCCGCTGATCGGTGTGGCCGAACCCTGTTCGCGGGAAAATTTCACGGCGGTGTCCAGATCCTTGAGCAGCGTGCGTACGTGCCACTTCACCGGTTCGAAACGGCTGTCGGCCATTTGCGGCGCAAGAATCTGCAGCGGTTTTGAATCGGCGAAGCCACCGGCGAGCGCCTCGCCGATCAAGCGGGCGTCGACTCCGGAACGCTCGGCCAAGGCCACCACTTCGGCAATCACCAAGGCATTGCACGCCACGATCATCTGATTGCAGGCCTTGGTCACCTGCCCCGCACCGACGGCGCCCATATGGGTCACGCGCTGGCCAAGGGTCAACAACACCGGTCGCACGCGCTCAAGGTCTGCCGCCTCGCCGCCGACCATGATCGCCAGGCTGCCGGCCTCGGCGCCGACCACTCCGCCGGAGACCGGCGCATCGAGCCAACTCATACCGGTTTTACTGGCCAAGGCATTCGCCATTTCCCGCGTCGCGGTGGGCTCCAGGCTGGAAAAATCCACCAGTAGCTGGCCGCTTTTCGCCCCCTCGGCAACGCCTGCCGCGCCAAACACCACCTCACGTACAACAGCTGTGTCGGCCAAGCACAACATCACCAGGTCCGCGTGTCGGCACAGTTCGGCCGGTGTCGCCACTTGCCGCGCGCCGGCCTCGACCAGCGCTGCGCACTTGTCAGGGTTACGGTTCCACACCGTCAGCGGAAAACCCGCCGCCAACAGGCGTCGGCACATTGGCAAGCCCATCAAACCGATTCCGGCAAACCCCAGCGCTGGCAACGTTGCCATCATTTAGCCTCCCTTTGATTAAAGATCATCGAATATTGGCCGATTCATCATGATTAAGGAAAGGATTCCCCCGAGCGATGCACAGGCCAAGACCCTGACGCTTGGGTCATATTCGCGCTGCAAAAAGACGCGAGACCTCATTCCGTGATGACTCGATGACACTTGTCGCCGAGCCGACCAGTCCAGGTATATGGCGCACAATGACTTCTAAAAACAATCCGGCCACCGCGGTATCCGACCTGACCCTGAGCCCCGCGGCGAACAGCCCCTCATCGTCGAAGCCATTGACCCCGTCGCGTCCGCTGGCGACTCAGCAATACCTGTACTTCACCGAAACCAATACCGACCGCATCCTCGACAACCTCGACGGCCTGCGCGACATGGTGTTCCCGCGCCCGCCCCATCTGGAAGGCGACAACGAACAGCACAGCGATCAGGAATTCCCTTCGGTGTGCCTGATCGGCCTGGGCCGTTGTGGTTCGAACATCGCGCTAGACGTCGCGGAACTGGTGTACAACGCCCGCAAGTTCTACCTCAACGAATTCAACAACGAAGACCGTCTGTCGCCGGACAAACGCTACGCCGAAAAGGGCTACAGCCCGGCGCAGTGGATCCGCAACAACCTGCGCCTGGGGACGAACAAGGCCAGCAAACCGGTGTTTCTGGTCGAGCCGCTGGTGATGCTCGGCGACCTGGACAAAGACATCGCCGGTCGCATCCGTTTCTCGCGCAAGGGCGAAAAAAGCGGCTTTTTGCGCGACTACAGCAAAATGAAAATCATGGACTTGTCGGAAGTCCACGCCGGTGGCGCCGGTAACGCGCCGATCCTCGGCCAATACCTGGCCAAGATCATCCTGAACAAGGACACCCAGCGCTTCTCCAGCCCTGACTGGAAGATGATTCACTCGTACCTGATCGACAGCTGCGGCATCAAGGCCAACCAGTCGCGCCTGTATTTCTCGATCTTCAGTGCCGGCGGCGGTACCGGTTCGGGCATGGCCTCGGAGTTCGGCCTGGCCCAGCAACACTCGTACATGAACAAGACGTTCGACACCAAGCCGATGGACGAGCACGACAGCAAGAGCGGTCATTCCTTCGTCTTCGAACCGATCTTCACCAGCGGCATTTGCGTACTGCCGAACATTTCCGATCACCGCAGCGAAATGTCCGAGGCACTGCACATCAACGCCGGTCGTCTGCTGTGCAAATACCTGTCTGAAGAGTGGGACTTCTCCTACAACTTCGCCAACGAAGACAGCAGCGAAGCCAGCGTCATGGGCCGTATCCGCCCATGGAACGCGATGATGCTGATCTCCAACGACATCATGCGTTACGCCGAAGAAAGCGATGACGGCAACATCCAGAACATTGATGTCAATGCCATGGAAAAGCACGCCAACCAGTACATCTCACAGCAGATCTTCAACATTCTGACAGCGCAGGCGGTAACCACCGATTACGACCAGAACTATTTCCGTCGTGCCGGCATCGACATCGGCGAAACCATTCGCCTGGACGCCAACGACCTGTTCATGAGCCTGGCCGGCCCCGTGGCGATTGCCTACGCCGAGTCCGTCGTACCGGAAACCCCGCCGCCGAGCAGCGACAAGTTCAAGGTGTTCGAAAAAGAGCCGCAGCGCCTGAACATCGACGACCTGTTCTTCCGTTCCATCGACCTGCCGCACTTCAACAAGGTCACGCAGGCAATCGAAGGCATCAGCCTGTTGCCGATCGAGTCCAAGCGCTATCGCGCCTCGCTTGAGCAGTACAAGAACTCGGGCTATGACGCGGCCGCGTTGCACGACCTGCACTTCTTCAAGAACTGCTCGTCGGTGGTGTCGATTGTGTCCTTGCCCAAGGACTACAAGCTGTCCTACATGGACCTGAACAGGCTGAAGACCCACCTCAACAGCCTGTTCCCCAACACCACGCTCAAGCGTTATGCGCTGGTCATCGGCGCCTCGGCCAACTTGTCGCTGACCACCCTCATCGCCAAGAGCCCGTGCCTGTCGGACGACTTTTTGACCCTGATCGTGGCCTTCATCAAGCGCTGCTTCGCGAAAAACCCCTACCGCTTCGACGAGACGCTGGACAACTCGATCCTGGACTTCATCATCAATGAAGACTTCGACGAAAACCGGATCGATGAACTGCTCAACGAATTCGAAAACCCGGCGAAAATCCTCGATACCAACTGGTACGCGATCAAACCGATGTACGAGAAAAAGTACCGCGAGCTGATCAACGACAAGGACAAGTTTGTCTCGATCAATGACATTCGTTTGTCCCGGGATTGCGTGAAGAAGGCGATCAAGTATCTGCGCGAGATTTACCGTCACCGGATTGGCAAGACCAAGGTTATTTCTTTGAATAACCATACCGGCAAGACTGCTTAACTCACCTACTGTCGATCGTTCCCACGCTCTGCGTGGGAATGCCTCAATGGACGCTCTGCGTCCGCTTTGGGACGCAGAGCGTCCCGGGCTGCTTTCCCACGCGGAGCGTGGGAACGATCACAATTAAGCAGCCAATCGGCTGCTCAATAAACTGTTCCCGTTACGTTTACGTCACCCTCGCCAAGACCCTTCTGTGGCCTTTCTCTACGGCAACATGCCATCACGCTACTCGGCTACACACTTTTGAACGGCAAAGCTGCGCACCAATTAAGTGCAAGCGTTCAGCTCGTCGCCCTTTCCTGGATCAGAATCCACGGTGAAACCACCACGGCCCACAGCTCGGGATCGCGCTCGAAAAGATCCAGCGCCCGCGTTTCAGACAGCTTGGCGACCTTGTCGGCGGCCAGCCAGGCAGCGACTTTCTCGCCTTCATCGGTTGCCACCGCTTCTGCCGCAGCGATCAAATCCAGGCCTGGATCGACCCACAATAGGGCACCCCTGGCAAAGAACGGCTCCAACTCTTTCCAGGTAATAGATGCGGTCTCACCAAGCAGCTTGGCATAGAGGGTGCTAGGTTCTTGAGTCATGGGTTTCTGTCCGCAATGAAAAACGACGTGAATGATAACGTCGGTACTGCGCCAGAAAAACCCGGATGCAATTGCGTTACCGATCGAGAAATGCAGGAAAGCCAGGGAATGCTGCTGAATCCAAGTATTAGCCAGCTAACATCCCGCCGTGATTCTGTCTTTTTCTTTCAATAAAGCGACACCCTCAGGTTTTGCCCCCCGGAGCTGCCTTCCCAGGCTAACAATCGGCGCTCTACACTGTACCGGTACAGTTGCCGGGGGCATTTTCCGGAGGATATCAACGATATCTGACCCGGTTCTGCTGCTACGGCGCCAGGACTATAAAAACTACAACAGTAAGAGTGGAGCACTATGACTAAGGCTACTAAGCAGATTTCAAAACTGTTTGCCGCTATGGTTCTGGCCGGGGTTGCCAGCCATTCGTTCGCCGCTGACACCATCAAGATCGGCATCGCCGGCCCTAAAACCGGCCCTGTAGCCCAATACGGCGACATGCAGTTCAGTGGCTCGAAAATGGCCATCGAACAAATCAACGCCAAGGGCGGCGTCGACGGCAAGAAGCTCGAAGCCGTTGAATACGATGACGCCTGCGATCCAAAACAAGCGGTTGCTGTTGCGAACAAAGTCGTCAACGACGGCGTCAAGTTCGTGGTGGGTCACCTGTGCTCCAGCTCCACTCAACCGGCGTCCGACATCTACGAAGACGAAGGCGTGATCATGATCACTCCGGCTGCCACCAGCCCGGACATCACCACTCGCGGCTACAAGATGATCTTCCGCACCATCGGTCTGGACAGCGCCCAGGGCCCTGCCGCCGGTAACTACATTGCCGATCACGTCAAACCGAAAATCGTTGCTGTGCTGCACGACAAACAGCAATACGGTGAAGGCATCGCCAGCGCCGTTAAAACCACCCTCGAGAAGAAAGGCGTCAAGGTTGCCGTGTTCGAAGGCATCAACGCTGGCGACAAAGACTTCTCTTCGATGGTCTCCAAGCTCAAGCAAGCCAACGTCGACTTCGTCTACTACGGCGGCTACCACCCGGAGCTGGGTCTGCTCCTGCGTCAATCCCAGGAAAAAGGCCTGAAAGCCAAGTTCATGGGGCCGGAAGGCGTGGGTAACGACTCCATTTCGCAGATCGCCAAGGAAGCTTCCGAAGGCCTGCTGGTGACCCTGCCGAAATCCTTCGACCAGGATCCGGCCAACATCGCCCTGGCTGACGCGTTCAAAGCCAAGAAAGAAGACCCGAGCGGTCCGTTCGTGTTCCCGTCTTACTCTGCCGTGCAAGTCATCGTCGAAGGCATCAAGGCCGCGAAGAGCGAAGACACCACCAAAGTGGCTGAAGCTATCCACAAAGGCACGTTCAAAACCCCGACCGGCGACCTGTCTTTCGACGAAAAGGGCGACCTGAAGGACTTCAAATTCGTGGTTTACCAGTGGCATTTCGGCAAACCTAAAACTGAAGTTTCGCCTCAGTAAGGCCTTGGCCTGACTGACTGCCAATAAAGCCCACGGCGTGCCGTGGGCTTTGTTTTACGAACGTATTGGGCCGCGCTGGCGTGATCCGCCAGTCTCCCCACCTGAAAATCTCAAAACCGTCATCAGCGGTTCGCTGGCAAACCTCGAATTCGAAGTGGATGCAGATCCACGGGGCTCGAGCGGGAAAATGACTCCACCAGTGAAATGCGTATCAGGTTTTTAGGAGCGCTGTAATGCCTGACATCTATCACTTCTTCCAACAGCTGGTTAATGGTCTGACCATTGGCAGCACGTATGCCCTGATCGCCATCGGCTATACGATGGTTTACGGCATCATTGGAATGATCAACTTCGCCCACGGCGAGGTGTACATGATCGGCTCTTACGTGGCGTTCATCGCCATCGCCGGGCTGGCCATGCTGGGACTCGACAGTGTCCCTCTCTTGATGACCGCGGCTTTCCTCGCGACCATCGTCGTTACCAGTGCCTACGGTTACAGCATCGAACGGATCGCCTACCGCCCCCTGCGCGGCAGCAACCGTCTGATCCCGCTGATCTCTGCCATCGGCATGTCGATCTTCCTGCAGAACACGGTTCTGCTGGCGCAAGACTCCAAGGACAAATCCATCTCCAACCTGATCCCTGGCAACTTCGCCATCGGGCCAGGTGGCGCACATGAAGTGCTGATTTCCTACATGCAAATCGTGGTGTTCGTGGTGACCCTGGTCGCCATGCTCGGCCTGACGCTGTTCATCTCCCGTTCTCGCCTGGGTCGCGCCTGCCGCGCCTGTGCCGAAGACATCAAGATGGCCAACCTCTTGGGTATCAACACCAACAACATCATCGCCCTGACCTTCGTCATCGGTGCGGCACTGGCGGCCATCGCGGCTGTGTTGCTGAGCATGCAATATGGCGTGATCAATCCGAACGCCGGTTTCCTGGTCGGCCTCAAAGCCTTCACCGCAGCAGTATTGGGCGGTATCGGCAGCATCCCCGGCGCGATGCTCGGCGGGCTGGTGCTTGGGGTGGCGGAAGCCTTTGGTGCCGATATCTTCGGCGACCAGTACAAGGACGTCGTGGCGTTCGGCTTATTGGTTCTGGTGTTGTTGTTCCGGCCAACCGGCCTGTTGGGCCGTCCGGAGGTTGAGAAAGTATGACTAGGAATCTTAAACAGGCGTTGTTCAGCGCCTTGCTGGTGTGGGCGGTTGCCTACCCGGTACTCGGTCTGAAACTGACCATTGTCGGCATCAACCTCGAAGTCCATGGCACCAGCACTGCAACGCTGATCACCATCGCCGTGTGCTCGGTGCTGATGTTCCTGCGGGTGCTGTTCGACCAGCAGATCAGTTCGGCCTGGAAAGCTTCGCCCAACCTGCCGGTGATGCCGGCCAAGGCCACTAACTTCCTGACCCTGCCGACGACTCAACGCTGGATCATCATCGCGTTGATCATCGGCGCGCTGGTCTGGCCGTTCTTCGGCTCCCGCGGGGCGGTGGACATCGCCACCCTGGTGCTGATCTACGTGATGCTCGGCCTGGGCTTGAACATCGTGGTCGGCCTGGCTGGCCTGCTCGACCTCGGTTACGTCGGCTTCTATGCCGTGGGCGCCTACAGCTACGCGCTGCTGTCGCACTACTACGGCCTGAGCTTCTGGATCTGCCTGCCGATCGCCGGGATGATGGCGGCCACGTTTGGCTTCCTGCTCGGCTTCCCGGTACTGCGTTTGCGCGGCGACTACCTGGCAATCGTGACCCTGGGTTTCGGTGAAATCATCCGTCTGTTCCTGCGTAACCTGACCGACCTCACCGGCGGCCCGAACGGCATCAGCAACATTCCCAAGCCCACGCTTTTCGGGCTGAGCTTTGATAGAACTGCCGCAGAAGGTCTGCAGACCTTCCACGAGTACTTCGGCCTGGAATACAACTCGATCAACAAGGTGATCTTCCTTTACCTGATCGCGGTGTTGTTGTCGTTGTTCGCGCTGTTCGTCATCAACCGCTTGCTGCGCATGCCCCTGGGCCGTGCCTGGGAAGCGCTGCGTGAAGACGAAATTGCCTGCCGTGCACTGGGTCTCAATCCTACGGTCATCAAGCTGTCGGCCTTCACCCTCGGTGCCTGCTTCGCCGGTTTCGCCGGTAGCTTCTTCGCCGCGCGCCAAGGCCTGGTGACACCGGAGTCCTTCACCTTCATCGAATCGGCGACCATCCTCGCCATCGTGGTGCTGGGCGGCATGGGCTCGCAACTGGGCGTCGTACTCGCCGCCACGGTGATGATCCTGTTGCCGGAAATGATGCGTGAGTTCAGTGAATACCGCATGTTGATGTTCGGCGCCTTGATGGTGCTGATGATGATCTGGCGTCCACAAGGTCTGCTGCCGATGCAACGCCCCCACATGGAGCTGCGCAAATGAGCCGTGAGATCCTGAAAGTCACTGACCTGAGCATGCGCTTCGGCGGCCTGTTGGCGGTCAACAGCGTGGCCCTGACCGTCAAAGAGAAACAAGTGGTATCGATGATCGGCCCCAACGGCGCCGGCAAGACCACCGTGTTCAACTGCCTGACCGGTTTCTACCAGCCCACCGCCGGCAGCATCGTGCTGGACGGCGAACAGATCCAAGGGTTGCCGGGCCACAAGATCGCCCTCAAAGGCGTGGTGCGCACCTTCCAGAACGTGCGGCTGTTCAAGGACATGACAGCGGTCGAGAACCTCTTGATCGCACAACATCGTCACCTGAACACCAATTTCCTGGCCGGTCTGTTCAAGACCCCCGCGTTCCGCAGAAGCGAACGCGAGGCCATGGAATACGCCGAGTACTGGCTGGAAAAGGTCAACCTCAAGGAGTTCGCCAACCGTCCGGCCGGCACCCTGGCCTACGGTCAGCAACGTCGCCTGGAAATCGCTCGCTGCATGATGACCCGCCCGCGGATCCTCATGCTCGACGAACCGGCTGCCGGTCTCAACCCGCGGGAAACCGAAGACCTCAAGGCACTGATCGGCATCCTGCGTGAAGAGCATGATGTGACCGTGCTGCTGATCGAACACGACATGAAACTGGTCATGAGCATTTCCGACCACATCTTCGTGATCAACCAGGGCACGCCTCTGGCCGACGGTACGCCGGAACAGATCCGCGACAATCCTGAAGTGATCAAAGCCTACCTGGGGGAAGCGTAAATGCTGCAGTTCGAAAACGTTTCCACCTTCTACGGCAAGATCCAGGCGCTGCACAGCGTCAACGTCGAAGTCCGCCAGGGCGAGATCGTGACGCTGATCGGCGCCAACGGTGCCGGCAAGTCGACCCTGCTGATGACCCTCTGCGGTTCGCCGCAAGCCCACAGCGGCAGCATCCGCTACATGGGTGAAGAGCTCGTCGGCCAGGACTCGTCGCACATCATGCGTAAAAGCATCGCCGTGGTCCCGGAAGGTCGTCGGGTGTTTGCCCGTCTGACCGTGGAAGAGAACCTCGCCATGGGCGGATTCTTCACCGACAAGGGCGACTATCAGGAACAGATGGACAAGGTTCTCGGACTTTTCCCACGCCTGAAAGAACGTTTCGCCCAACGTGGCGGCACCATGTCTGGCGGCGAACAGCAAATGCTCGCCATCGGCCGTGCGCTGATGAGCAAGCCCAAGCTGTTGCTGCTCGACGAGCCATCGCTGGGCCTGGCACCGATCATCATCCAGCAGATCTTCGACATCATCGAACAACTGCGCAAGGACGGTGTGACGGTGTTCCTGGTGGAGCAAAACGCCAACCAGGCGTTGAAAATCGCTGACCGAGCCTACGTGCTGGAAAACGGCCGGGTGGTGATGACAGGGACTGGCGAAGCGCTGTTGACCGACCCGAAAGTGCGCGAAGCGTACCTCGGTGGTTAAGCGATTGCGGTAAACAAAAAAACGGCCTTCGCAGGCCGTTTTTTTATGCCTGCCACAAACCCCACAACAATGAAGATCCCCCGTAGGAGCTGTGTACTCACAACACGAACCAACTTGATCCATAGAGACATTTTTCATATATTTGTATCTATAGACCAAACCAAAGTGATCGCCATGACAGCAACCTCCCAGGCACAAGCCTTCAGCAAAGACCAGTGCGTGACTGGTTTGCGAGCGGCTGTAGGCATACTCGAAAAGTGGCAAGCGTCGAGCGATCAGGCCTGTCGCATCCTGCGCATTTCCCGCAGTACGTACTCCCGGGCAAAGCAGCGCGATCCCGATTGGTCCGTCAGCCTGGATTCAGACCAGATGCAGCGCATCAGTTTTATTCTCAACATCCATGCCACCCTGCGCCTTGTCTTCGACAACCCTGAAAACGTCTATGGTTTTGCGGCGATGGCGAACGAGAACGAGTTCTTCAACGGGCGTAGCCCGCTCGAAATCATGTCCCAAGGGGATATGATTTCCCTGTACGAGACGTTTCGGCGGATCGACATGCTGCGAGGCGCACAATGGTAACGCTGAGCCAGCTGGCTGTATTGGCCGGTGAGCAGTTGCAGGCCTACCGGTTGATCAATTCAAAATTTCCGCCCATTGCACTGTTTGACGACGTGGCAAACGCGGACGAATTTGATGTGCTGTATCAGATCCAGGCCCTCACCAATCCGAGGCTGCAAAATGAAGTCGGCCGGCTTGAGCTGATACCGCGTGCGCAGATTCCCTTCGGCATCCCTGGGTGCTCTTACGCAATCGCTCCTTTCACCCACATCAACCCAGCGGGTTCGCGTTTCAGCGATGGCAGTTTCGGAGTGTTGTACCTGGCTGCCTCGATGGAAACCGCACTGGCTGAGGTGCAGCATCATCAGAATCAGTATTGGTCGAAAGTCCAGGGGCTCAATTACGAGAGGTTTGTTTTCCGGGGGTTATCCTGCACTTTCGTTGACGAAGCCATGAGGGATGCCGTATCCATTCCAATGGACGATCCTGTCTACGATCCCGTCGATTACACGCACTCCCATCGCTTGGGAAAGGCCATCAAGAATGCTGGGGTCCCTGGTCTGCGGTACAACTCCGTGCGCATGCAGGGGAGCTACTGCTGGGCACTGATGACCCCCAGCCCCCTCTCATCAATCACTCAAACAGCCCACTACGAGATGATCTGGAACGGTCAGATCACCAGCGTCAGTAAAATCAGCATTGCCTGACGACCTTATCGGCAAAAAATTTTTGGGTGGCCTGTAACGCATCGCGCTGTCGTTTCTCTAGAGCAGTAAGCAAGCACAAACGCTTGCCAACCCAAGCTCAACTTCGGAGAAACATCATGACTGCTACCACCCGCACCCTGTCCGCCACCGCCCTGGTTCTGGCCCTCGGTTCTGCCTTGAGCATCGCCGCTGTCTCCACCGCCCATGCCGCTGACGACAACATGGAAAAATGCTTCGGCGTGGCCATGAAAGGCAAGAATGATTGCGCCGCAGGCGCTGGTACTACTTGCGCCGGTACGGCAAAAACCGACCATCAGGCCAATGCCTGGAAACTCGTCCCTAAGGGCACCTGCGTCACCACGATGAGCAAAACCTCGCCAACCGGTTTCGGCCAGTTGGAAGCGTACAAAGCCAAGTCGTAATCCGCACCCAGCCTGAGCATCGACCATGAACCATTCATCTTCAGGGCTCCCGCCCCGCTCCGGGCTGGGGCTCAAGGCCGAGCACTTTCGTGAAGTGCTCGGTGCACAACCGGACATCGGTTTCTTCGAAGTCCACGCCGAAAACTACATGGTGGCCGGCGGCCCGTTTCATCATTTTCTGGGGTTGATTGGCGAGAAGTATCCGCTATCGCTACACGGCGTTGGCTTGTCTATTGGTGCCGAAGGTCCGCTGGATCTTCAGCACCTGCAAAGGCTTGCCGCGCTGATCGAACGCTATCAACCCCAGTCCTTTTCCGAACACCTGGCCTGGTCCAGTCATGGCCCGGTGTTTCTCAATGACCTGCTGCCCCTGGCCTACGATGCACCGACGCTGAACCGCGTCTGTGAGCATATCGATCAGGTGCAGAGCATCCTCAAACGTCCGATGCTGCTGGAGAACCCGGCGACGTATCTGGCGTTCCAGCGCTCGACAATCGATGAGGCCGACTTCATCAGTGAGGTCATTCGCCGCACCGGCTGCGGGCTGCTGCTGGACGTCAACAACGTCTACGTCTCCTGCATCAATCACCAAAGGGATCCGCTGGCCTACATCGACGCGCTGCCGCTGCACGCAGTGGGAGAGATTCATCTGGCCGGGTTTGCCGAAGATACGGACAGCCTCGGCGACCGTCTGCTGATCGACGATCACGGTGCGCCCATCGATAACGCGGTGTGGGCGCTGTACTCGCGGGTGCTGGAGCGGGTCGGCCCGATCGCCACGTTGATCGAGCGCGACAACCAATTACCGGCCTTCAGCGTGCTGCACGCCGAAGCCCGTCAGGCCGATGAGTTGCTGCGTTGCGCGGGGAACCGATCATGAACACTCAAGCCGCGTTTGCCGCCGCCCTGCTCGATCCGCAACAGCCCTGCCCCGACGGCTTGTTCTGTGCCAATGGCGCCGATCCCGCCAACCGTTTCGCGGTGTATCGCAACAATATGCAGAGCTCGCTGATCAACGCCTTGGCCGACAGTTACCCAGTGGTTGCGCAATTGGTGGGCGATGAGTTCTTTCGGGCGATGGCGGGGCTGTATGTGCAGCATTGCCCGCCTCGAGGCCCACTCATCAACGATTACGGCAAGGACTTCGCCGAGTTCATCGACAGCTTTGAACCGGCAGCCAGCGTGCCTTATCTGGCCGATACGGCGCGGCTGGAGCGGTTGCGCGTTCAGGCCTATCACGCCGCCGACGCTCAGCCCTTGCGCCATGAACAGATTGCCGCCGCGCTGTCGGACCCGCAGGCACTGAGCGAGCTGACGGTCGGGTTTCATCCCTCCCTGAATCTGCTGACTTCAGCTTTTGCCGTGGTTGCGATCTGGGCGGCGCATCAACAGGACGCGACGATGGCCGGGATCGACCTCGGCCACGGACAAAACGCGCTGGTGTTGCGCAATGGTCTGGAAGTTGAGGTTTTCGCCATCGACCACGGCGCCAGCATCTTCATTCAGAACCTGCGAAACGGCCAGCCTCTGGCCCAAGCGCTGGAAACAGCGCCCGACTTCGACCTCAGCCAAACCCTGGCGCTGCTGATCAGCCACAACGTCATCACCCATTTACACCAGAAGGTATCGCCATGAACCTCCATCACAACCCCATCGCCCGCGCCATCAAGTGGCTGGAAAAAATCCCCCACAGCCTGATCGCCTTTATCGCGCGTTTTTCGATTGCCGCGGTGTTCTGGAAGTCCGGACAAACCAAGGTGGAAGGCCTGGCCATCGACTTGATCGACGGCACGTTTCAACTCGGCGTACCAAGGCTGGCGGACTCGACCATCCCGTTGTTCCAGAGCGAATATCACCTGCCATTGCTCTCCCCGGAACTGGCGGCGCACCTGGCGGCTTTCGCCGAGCATTTCTTTCCGATGCTGATCCTGATCGGCTTCGCCACCCGTTTTTCGGCGTTGGCGCTGTTGGGTATGACGCTGACCATTCAGCTGTTCGTGTACCCCGATGCCTATCCGACCCACGGCACCTGGGCTGCGGTGTTGCTGTACTTGATGGCGACCGGGCCGGGCAAGTTGTCGATTGATCATCTGATTGCCAAGCGGTATGCCAGACCTCAAATCTCCAGACGATGAAGATCCCCCCCTTGTGGGAGCGGGCTTGCTCGCGAAGGCGGTTTCACATTCAACAGAGATGTTGACTGATACACCGCTTTCGCGAGCAAGCCCGCTCCCACAGGGGATTGCGTGATGAATCAGATTTCAGTGCCCTATCGCGACCTTAAAGCCTGTCCAACGCCTCGCCACTGCGCTTGAACCAACCGATCAGATAATCCGCCAGCACTTGGGTGCGCTTCGGCAAACCGCCTTGATACGGGTGCACCAGGTACATCGGCATGCTGCGAGTCTGATAATCGCGCAGGAGCCAGCGCAAACGCCCGTCAGCCAATTCCTCTTGCAGCAAGTACGACGGCAAACGCGCAATGCCCGCATCCGACAGCGCGGCCTTCTTCAAGAGGTTGTAGTGGTTGCTGGCGAACGGCCCCGACACTCGCACCCGCAGTAACTCGTGCTGTTGGTGATAGAGCCATTCTTCGCGACCGCTGTAATGGCTGTTGAGCAGGCAGCGGTGTTCGGCCAATGCTTGAGGCGTCAGTGGTTCACCGAATCGCTCAAGGTACGCAGGGCTCGCGCAAGTCATCTCGTGCCAGGCCAGCAGCGGGCGGGCGACCAGGCGTTCGTCGTTGGCCACTTCCGAGCGGATCGCCAGGTCGAAACCGTCCCGGGACAGGTCACGGTAGTTATTGTTGAGCTCCAGTTCGATCTGCACTTCGGGGTACTGCCGGGAAAACTCCAGCAGCGCACCGTCAAAGAAGGTTTCCCCCAATGAAACCGGAACCGTCATCCGCACCGGGCCGGCCATGTCGTCTTTCAATCGCGCCAAGGCCTGACGCGCTCGCTCGACTTGAATCACCAGTGCCTGGGCTTGCGGCAATAGCGCCGCGCCTGCCGCCGTCAGGCTCAAGCGGCGTGTGGTGCGTTGCAGCAACACTACGGAGAACCGCGTTTCCAGCAGGCTGATGCGCTTGGAGAGTTGCCCCTTGCTGCAACCCAATTGCTGGGCGGCCAGGGTGAAACTGCCCGCCTCGATCAACACCGCGAACGCCGCCAGATCATCCATTTCGCTCATGGATTGTTTCCATTTGAAAACCAAAGGTTGCCTATTAGCCCGCTTATCTATGGAAAAAACCACTCTAAACTTAAATTTAAATCCAACCCATTCAGGTACATCGCGATGAAAATTCTTTTGATTGGCGCCTCTGGCACCGTCGGTTCGGCCATTGACCATGAACTGTCCCAGCGCCACGAAATCATCCGTATCGGCCGCAAGAGCGGTGAGTTTCAGGTCGACATCAGTGACAGCGCCTCGATCCGCAAATTGTTCCAACAGACTGGCAACTTCGATGCGCTGATCTGCGCCGCCGGCAGCGTCAACTTCGTGCCGCTGGCGACCATGACCGAACAAGACTTCGAGCTCGGTTTGCGGGACAAGCTGATGGGTCAGGTGAACCTGCTGCTGATCGGCCGGGAATTCGCCAATGACGGTGCCTCATTCACCTTCACCACCGGCATCCTCAGCCACGATCCGATTCGTACGGGTAGCTCGGCCTCGCTGGTCAACGGCGCCCTGGACAGCTTCGTCCGTGCCGCGGCAATCGAACTGCCGCGCGGTTTGCGCATCAACTCGGTCAGCCCGAACGTGCTGGTCGAAGCCATGGGTAGCTACGCCCCGTACTTCCGTGGTTTCAAACCGGTTCCCGCCGCCGAAGTGGCGCTGGCCTACGCTAAAAGCGTGGAAGGCTTACAGACCGGCCAGACCTACCGCGTCGGCTAAACCGAACATGCCCCGTAGGAAAGCGAGGACATCGCAGGGTTGTGATGAACGGTCAGGCTGAGTAACGTGGCGACACTTGTCAGGAGACTCAAAGATGCGTGTTGCCCGTTCCTTGGTACTTGTTGCCGTGCTTCCGTTGTTCGCCGCCTGCCAGTTGCTTGATGGCCCACGGGAAAGCGCGTCCCATGTGGGTCAGACCCGCCTGCAGGGCCAATTGACGGCCGCTGACGGAAAGTTACTGTTCCAGCCATGCAATGAGCAGCGCAGTTTGGTGGTCAACGACACCGGCGGCACCAGCGTCCTGCAAGAAGCCGCAAGCCTGGCCGATGATCAGGGCAAGTTGTTTGCTGACGTGCGCGGCCGGATCACCGCCAGCGGCCAGTTGGATCTGGAGCAGTTGTACCGCGTCGAACGCTCGGGCACGGCGTGCGACGATCCCAATTTCAAACAGCTGATCCTGCGCGCCGCCGGCCATGACCCGGAATGGAACGTCAGAGTCAGCGGCAAAGGCATGGTCATCGACCGCGCCGGTCAACCGCCCCTGGCCCTACCGTACGTTGAAGAGCAACTGGGCGATGGCCGCTTCAACCTCAGCACCGAAGCCAATAACCAGCGCATTGAGCTCTGGGTCGCGCCGCAACGTTGCGTCGACAGCAGCACCGGTAGTGTGCAGCACATGAGCGCCGAGCTGCGCATCGACGGCCAGGTGCAACGCGGCTGTGGGTATTTTGGCGGATCGCGCGACGACTGATCGTTTTTGCCTCACGGGAATCATCCTTTGAGGCTTATAATCGCGGGCTTCAAACGCCTTGGCGCAGTTGTGCGCCCCGCGAACCGGATCCCGTCATGTTACGAATCACCGAACTCAAGCTGCCGATCGACCATCCCGAAGAAGACCTGCGCCCTGCCATCGTGCAGCGCCTGGGCATCGCCAGTGATGACCTGCTCGATTTCACCTTGTTCAAGCGCAGCTACGATGCGCGCAAAAAATCCTCCGAACTGTGCTTCATCTACACCATTGACCTCAACGTTCGCGATGAGGCGGCGGTGCTGCACAGATTCGCCGATGACCGTAACGTCAACGTGGCGCCGGATGTCAGCTACAAAGTGGTCGGCCAGGCGCCGGCCGACCTGAGCCAGCGCCCGATCGTGGTCGGGTTCGGCCCCTGCGGGATCTTCGCCGGGCTGCTGCTGGCGCAGATGGGCTTCAAGCCGATCATTCTCGAACGTGGCACCGAAGTGCGTCAGCGCACCAAGGACACCTGGGGCCTGTGGCGCAAAAGCGTGCTCAACCCCGAATCCAACGTGCAGTTCGGTGAAGGCGGCGCGGGTACGTTCTCTGACGGCAAGCTCTACAGCCAGATCAAGGACCCGAAATTCATCGGTCGCAAAGTCTTGCACGAGTTCGTCAAGGCCGGCGCGCCGGAAGAAATCCTCTACGTCAGCAAACCGCACATCGGTACGTTCCGTCTGACCGGTGTAGTGGAAAACATGCGTGAGCAGATTCGCGCCATGGGCGGCGAAGTGCGCTTCCAGCAGCGCGTCACCGATGTGTTGATCGAAGATGGCCAACTGGTCGGCGTCGAGCTCAATGGCGGCGAGCAGATCCATTCCAAACACGTGATTCTGGCCCTCGGCCACAGCGCCCGGGACACCTTCCGCATGCTCCACGGTCGTGGCGTGTACATGGAGGCCAAGCCGTTTTCGGTAGGTTTCCGCATCGAGCACCCGCAATCGCTGATCGACCGCGCACGCCTGGGCAAATACGCCGGGCACCCGAAACTCGGCGCTGCGGACTACAAACTGGTGCACCACGCCAGCAACGGCCGTTCCGTCTACAGCTTCTGCATGTGCCCGGGCGGCACCGTAGTGGCGGCGACCTCCGAGCCGAACCGCGTGGTCACCAACGGCATGAGCCAGTACTCGCGTAACGAGCGCAACGCCAACTCCGGGATCGTCGTAGGGATCACCCCGGAAGTCGATTATCCAGGTGGCCCGCTGGCCGGCATCGAGTTGCAGGAACGCCTGGAATCCCACGCCTTTGTGTTGGGCGGCAGCAACTACGAAGCGCCGGCGCAATTGGTCGGCGACTTCATTGCAGGCAAGCCGTCCACTGAGTTGGGCAGTGTCGAGCCGTCCTACAAGCCGGGCGTTGCCTTGGGTGATTTGGCCCTGGCTTTGCCGGCGTTCGCCATCGAAGCCATTCGCGAAGCCTTGCCGGCGTTCGAGAAGCAGATTCGTGGCTACTCGCTGCACGACGCCGTGTTGACCGGGATCGAGACGCGCACGTCATCGCCACTGCGCATTACCCGTAACGAGTCGATGCAAAGCCTGAACGTGAAGGGTTTGTTCCCGGCGGGTGAAGGCGCGGGTTATGCGGGCGGGATTCTGTCGGCGGGTGTCGACGGGATTCGGATTGCCGAAGCGGTGGCCCGAGACATCCTTGGCCTCGAGGCCTGACACGCAAATCCCCGAAACAACACATAACCTGTGGGAGCCGGGCTTGCCCGCGATAGCGGTGGATCAGTCAACGCATCCGTTGAATTTGAATCCGCCATCGCGGGCAAGCCCGGCTCCCACAAGGGTCTTCAGTGTCTGAAAGATTTAGATATTGGCGCGCAACACGCTGGCCGGCAACGGCTCGCCGCGCTCGACACTCGCCGCCACGGCATCCATCAAACCACTCAACTCATACCCCTGGGCCTTGAGCCAGGCCTGATCGTAATAGGTGGTGGCATAGCGCTCGCCGCCATCGCACAGAATCGCCACGATCGACCCCGACTCCCCCGCCGCCTTCATCTGTTGCGCCGCCATCAGCGCGCCAATCAGGTTGGTGCCGCTTGATCCACCTACATGCCGACCCAAACGCTGCGCCAGATAGTGCATGGCCGCCAGCGACAACGCGTCCGGCACCTTGACCATCGCATCGATCACCTTGGGCAGGAACGACGCTTCCACTCGCGGCCGACCAATGCCTTCAATCCGTGACCCGCAATCCAGGCGCAGGCTGGCGTCGCCAGTCTGGTAATAATCGAAGAACACCGAACGCTCGGCATCGGCGCACAGCACGCGGGTGCAGTGCTGGCGATAGCGCACGTAACGGCCGAGCGTCGCGGTGGTGCCGCCGGTGCCGGGGCTGGAAATCAGCCAGCTCGGTTCCGGGTGCTGCTCGAAACGCATCTGCTGGAAGATCGATTCGGCGATATTGTTGTTCGCCCGCCAGTCGGTGGCGCGTTCGGCGTAGGTGAACTGGTCGATGAAGTGCCCGTCATGTTCGCGAGCCAGGCGTTCGGACTCGGCGTAGATCTGCGTCGGATCGTCCACCAGGTGGCTCTTGCCACCGTAGAAAGCGATCTGCGCGATCTTTTCCTTGGACGTGCTTGCGGGCATCACTGCAATGAACGGCAACCCCAGCATCCGGGCGAAGTACGCCTCGGAAATCGCCGTCGAACCGCTGGAGGCTTCGATCACCGGCGCACCTGGTTTGAGCCAGCCGTTACACAGGGCGTAGAGAAACAACGAGCGCGCCAGCCGATGTTTCAGGCTCCCGGTGGGATGGCTCGACTCATCCTTGAAGTACAACTCGATGCCCGGCAACCCCGGCAGCGGCAAGGGAATCAGGTGGGTATCGGCGCTGCGCTGGAAGTCAGCTTCGATGATCCGGATGGCTTCGCGGGCCCACTGTCGGTTGTCGCTCATGATGGTTTTCTCGTTGAATCAGGCAAAGAGTTGGCCTTGTCGCAAGGCTCAGCCCACAAGCTTAGGAAAGAACCTACATCATGCACAGATACAGCTGAGGTCCAATACGTCCGGCAACTGCTAGGCTCAGGCCTTTGCTGACTGACCACGTTGTAACGGCATATAACAAAAAAGAATATAACTTTTGTTTTAACAACTAACGGTACGGGTTAGGGTGTGCCACCTTTTGAATTCATCGATGGAGAGCGACCTTGCCTCTGCGTAGCACGTTCACGCGTTTCTTTCAGTTGGAAGCTGCCAGCGGTCTGTTATTGATCGCCGCGGCCGCTCTCGCCCTGATCATCAACAATTCATCACTGTCGTGGCTCTATAGCGGGCTGCTGGACACCCCCGTGGTGGCTCAGATCGGCGCGCTGAAAATCGCCAAGCCGCTGCTGTTGTGGATCAACGACGGCCTGATGGCCCTTTTCTTCCTGCTGATCGGCCTGGAAGTGAAACGCGAAGTCCTCGACGGCCAACTGTCGAAACCGTCGCAAATCGTCCTGCCCGGCGCGGCGGCGATTGGCGGCATGGTGGTGCCGGCGCTGATCTACTGGTTCCTTAACCGCGACAACCCGTCCGCCCTGAGTGGCTGGGCCATTCCGACCGCCACCGACATCGCCTTCGCCCTCGGCGTACTGGCCCTGTTGGGCAAACGCGTGCCGGTGTCGCTGAAACTGTTCCTCATGACCCTGGCGATCATCGACGATCTGGGCGCGATCATCATCATTGCGATCTTCTATTCCGGCGCACTGTCGACCTTGTCCCTGGCATTGGCCGCAGCCTGCATCGCGGCGTTGATCGGGATGAACCGACTCGGCGTGGTCAAGCTCGGGCCGTACATGATCATCGGGCTGATCCTCTGGGTCTGCGTACTCAAGAGCGGTGTGCACGCCACACTGGCCGGTGTGACCCTGGCCTTCTGCATTCCACTGCGTACGAAAAACGCCGAGCCTTCGCCGCTGCTGACCCTGGAACATGCCCTGCATCCGTGGGTGGCCTACGGCATCCTGCCGCTGTTTGCCTTCGCCAACGCCGGCCTGTCACTGAGCGGCGTGACCACCGAAAGCTTCACCCACGACGTGCCGATGGGCATCGCCGTCGGCCTGCTGCTGGGCAAGACCGTCGGCGTGTTCGGCCTGACCTGGCTGGCGGTAAAAATCGGCATCGCCGCCCTGCCCCAAGGCGCCAACTGGGGCCAGGTGCTGGGTGTGGCGATCCTCTGCGGCATCGGTTTCACCATGAGCCTGTTCGTCGGTTCCCTGGCCTTCGTGCCCGGCACCAGTGAATACGCCGGGATGGATCGGATGGGGATTCTGACCGGCTCGATACTTGCGGCATTGCTCGGTTATGCGGTGACGGCAGCAGCGAGTCGCAAGAGCACTGCGCTGCAGTCCTGAACGATAGAGAACACTCTTAGCGACATTCAGGATTCGTCCTACAGCCACGATTAGCCACGTTCGTTAACGTCGTGCAGCCCCTCTTTCAGGGGTTGCCGATGGACGAGCGAAGGACAATCAGTGGCTGGCCACAAGGACATCCCCCGGGTGAAAAACCCACCGTCAGGCGACGGGCATCACGTCACCCATCGTTACATGACGGCCACCGAACTGGCCGAGCGCGATGCCAGGCAAAATGCCTACGACGCCATGCTCGCCCGGCAGCAGGCCTTCGAAGACAGCCTTCAGGTCGCTGCGAAAAAGGGCAATGTTGTCCGCGCGGGCTGCGTATTCGCCAAGTCCTGCAAACTGCCCGATGCAATCATCGACTACACGAATCCCTCTGGCGTTGTTCCGACTGACAGTCTGAAAGACTACGGTGAACTGGTTCTGCTCGGTGCTCGCGAGGCCGATGAAAGCGGTGTCGTGCCGCTCAAGAAAATCAGTGGCACTGCGATTCCGGCGGGTTTCGGCAGCTTTGCGCTAGCCGGCTCAGCGTTCACCGCACTGCCCGCCGTCGCCGCCAGCACCGCCACGGCTACCTTGGCAGGCCTGGTGGCCCTGGTCATACCGTCGAGCCTTGGCGACAGCTCGCTCTACACCGAAGACCAACTGCGCGCCCTTAAACAGGCCCGCACTCGCGTACGCCTCAGAGTCGAGCAACAGGCTGACGGCAGTCTCAAGGGATACGGTTTCTACACCGGTAAAAACCGTGACTGGGAGATGGTCGATGTCGTGCAATTCACCTTGCGCGGCAGTCAGCAGGTGGCTGATCTTGGGGACGGTATAGAGCTGATCTGGACACCGGCCGAGGACGGTTCAAACATCCTCGGCATCCCCGCCCTGGAAGCCGCACCGCAAGCACCACACATCTGGGTTTACCCGCCGACGAAGGCGGCTGACAGCATCATCGTGAATCCGGTGTACCCGCCTGAGTACAAGGATTTCATTCTGGTGTTTCCGGCGGATTCGGGGGTGTTGCCGGTTTATATTGTGGTGAGTGTTGCAGGAAGACGGGTCCCTAACCCCGATCACGACTATCACTCTGCACCTGAAACAGAGGAAATCACTGGTTTCTTGGGCTTGAAAGAAGCAAAGAAGAAAAACCCACGACAAGGGGGTGGTGGACTTCGGGAGCGCTGGATTGATGCCAAAGGTCGAACAATTTATGAATGGGACTCTTTGCATGGAGAGCTGGAAGCTTATCGGGCAAGCGATGGAAGTCATCTAGGCTCGTTCGACCACCTAACAGGCAAACAAATAGACCCGCCTAAAAAAAACCGCAGCATTAAAAAGTATTTGTGAGGGCAAGATGGGACTGAAGGTCAGATTGGACTGGTATGACAAAGAAACGGAAATAGCAGCCGGCAAAGAATACTCCGCTGATCTTGGTGATGACGGTTCAGTAATCGATGCATTAGGCCTGATGGCGGAAAGCGAGATCTACGACGGTGGATTTGACGTTTTATCGGCGTGGGTACCCAAGCTTCAGCCTCTGTTCAAGCATAAGATCAATATTGCTGCTTTTGATTACCAAGTTGCATTTCGATATCGGCAAGTATGGTAATTCCCCCAAAAACACAAAACCCCGACCAGCGCACCTGATCGGGGTTTTCTTTTACCCTTCGCTCCGCTTAGTGCGCAACGCGGCTGGTGCCATCAACCGTGGCAATCCGCACCCGCTCACCCACGCGGAACACTTCGTTTGGCTGAACTTCCTGCACGTAGGCGCGCATGCTGCCATCGTCTTCGCGCACGGTGATCTCAACACCTTGCGTACGGGTCAGGCCTTCTTCGGCGGCCGAGCCTATCAGGCCGCCGGCGACAGCGCCGATGACCGCTGCGACGATGCTGCCGCGACCGCCGCCAATGGCGCTACCGCCGACACCACCCACGGCTGCGCCCGCGACGCTGCCGATCGGGGTTTTGGTGCCTTCGATTTTCACCGGACGCAGCGCCTCGATAGTGCCCATGCGAATCGTCTGCACACGACGCGCTTCGTCACGGGAGTAGGAGTCACCGGTCAGGCTCGATTGGCAGCCAGTGAGCAACATCGCCATCGTGGAAAAAGAAGCAACCAGTAGAACAGACTTACGCATAGCATCAAACTCCATAGGACAGGTATCCATTAAACTCCGCAGCTTGACGCCTGTCACGGCATTGCCCGGATAAAATTGGTTTCATTCAGGCCCGATACAGGCGCTTTATCGAACTCGGCATACAGTAGCGCCAAATTACAAAATCTGCGCCACTGACCCAAGGATTTTCATGGATTACTTCATCATTGTCGTCACGACCGTCGCCGGCTTGTACTTCCATTGGTGGCTGTACGTGCGGATCAAACGCTGGATGGACCGCGATCTGGCGTTGTCACTGGCGGGTAAAGACGAACAGAAAAGAGCCTTCATGCTCCAGCAACTGGCGAACGCTCAAGCGCAGAAGATCAAGCGGCGGGACCTGCCTCAGTGGCTGGCGGCGGCTGCGGCAGGGTATCCCGATCGGTAGGCTATTTATGGCGCCAGACGCTCACGAACCCAGTCGGTGCCTTTCAAGCGGTAGTTGAGGCGATCGTGCAGACGGCTCGGACGACCCTGCCAGAATTCGATGCGCTCGGGTAGCAAGCGATAGCCGCCCCAGTGCTCGGGGCAGTGAGGCTGAGTATCGCTGAAACGTTGCTCGGTGTTCTTGAGCAGCGCTTCCAGTTCGCCGCGATCGGCGATCACCCGGCTCTGGGGCGAGGCCCAGGCGCCGAGACGACTGCCCAGAGGGCGAACCTGATAATAAGCGTCGGACTCTTCAGGCGTAACCTTCACCACCCGCCCTTCGATGCGTACCTGACGCTCCAGGGCTGGCCAGAAGAACGTCATGGCCGCAAATGGATTGGCTGCCAGTTGCTGACCCTTGTCGCTTTCATAGTTGGTGAAGAAGGTGAAGCCCTGCTCATCCAGGCCCTTGAGCAGCAGAATGCGGCAATGCGGCCGCCCCTGCTGATCGACGGTGGCCAGCGTCATGGCATTCGCCTCCACCGGCACCTGCTCGGTTTTCACCGCATCGGCAAACCACTGATGGAACAGCGCGAACGGCTCGGCCGGGGCTTGCGCCTCGGTCAGGCCATCTCGGGTGTAGTCGCGACGCATATCTGCCAAGGGCCGGGTCATGGCGCATTCCTTTTGGTTAACGAATCACTTCTTTGTGTCATCGGCGACAGCGACTTTCTTGGTGTCGACAGCGGCTTTGGCCGGCGCAGTCTTTTTCACCACGGCTTTTTTGGCTGGAGCCTTGGCAGCCGCTTTCTTGGCCGGAGCCTTTTTCGTCGCCGGCACAGCCGCTTTCTTCGCAGCAGGCGCCGGGGTCACAGGCTTGGCCACTGGCTTGATGTCTTGCGCAGCGACCATGGTTTTCACTGGTGCCGGAGCCGGCATGTTGTACTTGCTCAGCAACGCGACCATGGTGTTTGCCGGCGTCACCAACAGCTCGACGCGACGGTTCAAGGCACGAC
The DNA here is from genome assembly GCF_058802325.1 of Pseudomonas sp. GW822-FHT02E03. NCBI lineage: Bacteria > Pseudomonadati > Pseudomonadota > Gammaproteobacteria > Pseudomonadales > Pseudomonadaceae > Pseudomonas > Pseudomonas sp. GW822-FHT02E03. The sequence goes on from NZ_JBXAOA010000037.1 coordinate 26,388, forward strand.
CTTCAGAACTGTCGTTGGCGGCACGCGGAGCCTCACCACCCATGCCACGCAGCATCAGGCGATCACGCTGCAGACCGCTGAGACGGAAGATCGCCGCCACCGACTGGGCGCGCTCCTGGCTCAGCTTCACGTTGGCCGGAGCGGCGCCCGACGTATCACTGTGACCGAGTACCAGCACGGCTGTCTTTGGATCGACTTCGAGGATTTTCGCGACACGGGTGAACGGGCCGAGGGTCACCGGCAGCAGCATGGCCGGACGGTCAGGGTTGAACGAGCCTTCTACCGGCGCAGTGACGACCAGCACGTTTTCACGGCGCTCGAGTTTCAGGTTGCTGTCCTTGATCGCCTCGCGCAGACGCGGTTCGTAGTCGTCGAGCCAGGCCTGGGTGACTTTCGGGTCGGGCATCGGCACGGCCTTGGCGGTGCTTTGCTCCTTGCCGCCGAACGGCCACCACCAGTTGCCACCGGCATCGGCTTCAGCCTTGGCTGCAACGACCGGCTTGGCTTCAGGTTTAACGTCTGGTTTCACGTCCGGTTTGGCCACTTTGTCGGCAGCGTCATCGGAACCGAACGGCCAGTACCAAGGGGATGCACTGTCAGCCTTGGCGACGGGGGCTGTTGCAGCAGGTTTCAGCGGGGCCGGGGCCGGTTCTTTGGTCGCAACCTTGTCGGATGAACCGAACGGCCACCAGCTGCCGCCGTCTGCGTCATTTTGTGGGGTTTGTGCGCAACCGGTGATAGCGAAGCACAGGGCCAGGGCGAGAGTTTTATTGGATGACATTGGATATCCACAAAATGAAGTAATGAAGAATCAGACCGGGTTAGCCCGGATAAACAGCGCTTTGAAACCACAAAGGCTTTCGGGTTCCGGCCCTGGCCCCCTTAAGCGTGATTTACAGACAAGTGGCCAGTACTCGCACAAGCTTTTGCGCTCGTGGATCCATCAAGACGTACGGCCCCAGGGTATTTGTCACAAAGCCGAAAGCCACATCGTATTGCGGGTCAGCAAAACCGATGGAACCGCCGGCGCCGGGGTGACCGAACGCCCGTGGGCCGAGGCCGTAGGTGGCGTTGGGTACGTCCGGTTGATCGAGCATGCAACCCAGGCCGAAGCGAGTCCGGGTCAATAAAGTCTTGTCTTCGCCGACGCTGTGCTCGCGGGTCAGCTCGTCGAGCATTTCGCTTTCCAGCAGGCTGCCGTCGAGCAAACCGGCGTAGAACCCGGCCAGGCTGCGGGCATTGCCGTGGCCATTGGCGGCCGGCTGCTGCATGCGCCGCCATTCCGGTTTGTTGGTGCTAGTCATTATAGACGGCGGGTTGGTGAAGGCCCGCGTGCTCATGGCCGTCGGCTCGCGCATGGTCACTTGCAGCAAGCGCTGGGCTGCGGCATCGCCAAGGTTGCCTTTGCTGCGGGCAATGTGCGCCACGCGATGGAACTCTTTGTCGGCGAGGCCGACGTGGAAGTCCAGCCCCAAGGGCTTCGCGACCCGCGCCACAATGGACTCGCCCGGCCCACGACCGTCGGCGCGACGCAGTAACTCACCGACCAGCCAGCCATAGGTGATCGCCGCATAACCGTGACCTTCACCCGGTGTCCACCATGGTGCTTCGGCGGCCAGGGCATCGACCATGGTCTGCCAGTCGTAAAGTGCTTCTGGCGCCAGCAATTCGCGCAGGGCCGGCAGGCCGGCCTGATGGCAGAGCAAGTGGCGCAGGGTCACGGACTCTTTGCCGGCGGCAGCGAACTCGGGCCAGTAGCGAGCGACTGGAGCATCCAGTTGCAGCTTGCCTTCGGCCACCAGTTGCAGCGCGGTCACGGCGGTGAAGGTCTTGGTGCAGGAAAACAGGTTGGCAATGGTGTCGCTGTGCCAGGCTTCGGTGCCGTCCTTGTCAGCGGTACCACCCCAGAGGTCGAGAACGGTTTCCCCGCCAATGCGGATGCACAACGCCGCGCCACGCTCCTGAGGATCGTCGAACAGCGCTGCAAAAGCTTCGCGCACCGCTTCGAACTTAAGCTCGTAATGACCCTGAATCTGCACCCACAACTCTCCCGGATAAACGCTCTATAAAGTGGCCCGCATTGTTCCAGCCCTTGAGGGATTTGGGAACAGGGTCGGGTCGGGCGGTCGCCCATGGAATTAATCAGGAGCCTCTGTGGCGAGGGAGCTTGCTCCCGTTGGGGCGCGGAGCGCCCCCCTATTCCCAGAATGGGACTGCTGCGCAGTCCAACGGGAGCAAGCTCCCTCGCCACAGGGGATCTCAGTGCTTAATGACCATTGCCCGAATGCCCACCCGCATGGCCGGTACCGTGCTCCGCACCTTTGCCAGCAGCGCCTTGCTTGCCGCCCTCGCCTTCATGGTTCCCGGTGGCTTTTTCCGCCTCGGCCCTGGCCTTCTCGGCCTCTTTGCCGAGTTGATCGACAGTCTGCACATTGCTTTTGCGTACCGTGTCGACAAAGCCCTGGAACGGCAGGTCAGTAATGCCCACCAGCCCGAAGTGACCGTTCTCGCCGTCCAGCAGGCGACCCGTCACCGGTTGATCGAGGTACTGGAACCAATGCACCCCGACAATCGACGGTTCGCTCATCGCTTGTTTGAGGAAGTTGGCGTAGGCCGGGCCGCGGTCTTCTTCTTTCGCCAGTTGTGTCACGCCACCCCAGAACGGGCCGCGATCCGCCGATCCGAAGTTGAATTCGGTGATCAGTACCGGCTTGTCCAGGCTGCGCAGTCTGGCGAAGTCGTAACCGTCCTGGGGTTGCAGGGTGTACATATTGAAGCTCAGCACGTCGCAGTATTGCGCGCAGGACTCAACGGCTTCAGGGGTGCTGACGGCAAAACGGCCGCCCAGTAACAACTGGTTCGGCGCATGCCACTTGAGCGAGTCAGAGACGGTTTTGAAGTACGTGTCGGCGAACACTTTCTGGAAGTATTTGAAGTCGGCTTCGATTTCCGGGTACTCGGCGCTCGGCTGCGGCGGCACGAAGCCCGGGTCTTCCATCAATTCCCAGGCTGACAGATCAATGCCCCATGCCTTGGAAAGGCCCGCCTGGTTGCGGTACTTGTCACGCAGTTGTTTGAGGAAGGCACGTTTGGCCGGCACATCGGTGGTCATTTTCAAGGTGCCGTAGGCCAGCGCGTAACGGGCCTTCGGGTCATCGCCGGGACCGGCCCAGGCCAGTTCATTGTCGGCGAAGTAACCGATCAGCCACGGATCGTCGCGATGGTCGCGGGCGGCGATGGCCACGGCGCGTTCGGTGGCCATGGCGAAACGCGGATCGAACGGATCAGGCATGCCGCCCCACCAATCGGTGCCGGTGCTGATGCTGGCGTAATCGCCGACGATCGACAGTGGCAAGGTGTACGGCACTCGGTCAGCGTTGCCGAACACCGGTGCGCTCCAGTTGCCAATGGTATTGAAACCCCAGGCTTGCAGGCGATCGAGGGTGTGGCTGGCCCAGCGTTTTTCGTCGAAAACCACTTTGCAGGGTTCGGTGGCCGTTTGCCCGGCCGCTTTTTCGACTGACGCTTCAACGGCGCCAGTCTTGGCCGCTTCGGCAACCCCGGCGCCGGATTCGGTCGCCGCAGGAGCGGCTGATTGCTCGGCAGCCTTATCGGTCATCGCCTCGGCCGCATCGGCCTTGGCCGCTTCGGCGACACCAGCCTTGGTGTCGCTGCCCGATGCACAAGGCTCGCCATACAGACGCTGCAGGTTGGCGCCATAAAAATCGTACCAGCGCCCGGCGTTATAGGCTCGGCCCTGATCGGCGCCATTGCCGCCACGGTTGTCGCCTTCGCCATAGTAGCTGGCAAGGGGCTCGTCGGGTTTGGGCAGGGACTCGAACATCCACTCGCGACCGGCGACGTAGGTCTGGTTTGCGCCCGGGGTCACGCTGTTGACGCCGAGGGAATAGAACGGATGCCCTTCCGGGGTCACCAGGTACCAGCGGCCATCACGCTTTTCGGTGCGGAAAAAGCCGCTGGCCTTGAACGCAGGGCCTTTGGTCCAGCCGCCGAACTTGTCCAGGGACTGCTTCTCACGCTCGGCCAGCCAGCTTTTCAGTTGTTGCTGTTCTTTGGCCGCAGCGGATTTCAGTTGCTCGTCGCTGCTGACCTTCTCCGGCCATTTGGCCCGGGTCGATTGGCCGTAGGCGTCCACCAGACCGCCATAAGCGGCCTTGGTGACAGCCTCGCCATCCTGCACGCCGAAGCGCTCGAGCAGGATGCTCTGGGCGACTTTCGGCTGATCCATCGACAAGGTCACTGACACCACTTGGCTGCGGTCCAGCTCACCGGCGCTGCTGGCCAGCAATACACGCTGGCCTTCGAAGTTGATCGGCATCGGCGGGCCGGCTTTCATGCCCTGGCTCAAAGGTGTACTCGGCTGCAGTGGTACCAGCAGGGTTTGCGCCGGGCCGGCCGGCAGATCGACACGGCTGACCAGGGTCTTGCCGTCGTTGCTCTGGATTTTCACGTACAGGGTCACGGCCCAGTTCATCGCGCTCTGGATCCGCAGGCTCATGACACCCGACTGCGACCAGTCCCAGGCACCGGTCTGCGGCGTCAGACGCAACGTCGGCTGGGCGACCGGGTTGAAGGTCACGCGGCGCAGCACTTCGCCTTCGGCCGTTTGCTCCGCGTTGGATTGCGGCAGGCTGGCGTCCTGGGTCGCCACCTGAACCACATCGGCGGGACGCACAAAGTTGAACAGCGTCTGCTGGCCGGCAGGGGCCGCCAGCAAAGGGGCTGCGAACATCAAGGCAAAAACGGCGGGCAACGAGCGGCGAATCATAGGAACGTGGATCTCCCAAGCGACCATCAATGGGCCAGTGGAAAAGCGGTGGCAGTGAGGTAGACAACGCGGTGGGCTTATTTGCCCACCGGTGCATCAGGAAATTTCACGACGAAATGGTGGCAGTGCATTGAGAATAGCTTTGCCGTAGCGTTGTGTGACCAGACGACGGTCGAGCAAGGTGATGGTGCCGCGGTCTTCTTCGGTCCGCAGCAAGCGACCGCAGGCCTGGACCAGTTTCAGCGAGGCGTCCGGCACGGAGATTTCCATGAACGGATTGCCACCGCGAGCCTCGATCCATTCCGCCAGCGCCGCTTCGACTGGATCGTCAGGCACCGAGAACGGAATCTTGGCGATCACCACGTGCTCGCAGTACGCACCGGGCAAATCCACGCCTTCGGCGAAACTCGCCAGGCCGAACAGCACGCTGGAATCCCCACCATCAACCCGCGCCTTGTGCTTGTTCAGGGTTTCCTGCTTCGACAGGTTGCCTTGAATGAACACTTGCTTGCGCCAGTCGCGGTCCAGACCGTCGAACACGTCCTGCATCTGTTTGCGTGAGGAGAACAGCACCAGGGTGCCGCGTGAACCTTCTACCAGTTGCGGCAGGTCGCGGATGATCGCGGCGGTGTGAGCCGGCGCATCACGCGGGTCGGCTTTGAGGTCCGGCACCCGCAACACACCGGCATCGGCGTGATGAAACGGGCTCGGGACCACGGCGGTCACGGCTGTTTTAGGCAGACCGGCACGCATGCGGAAGCGGTCGAAAGTGCCGAGAGCGGTCAGGGTCGCCGATGTCACCAGCGCCCCGTAAGCCACGTTCCACAGGTTACGCCGCAGCATATCCGCCGCGAGGATCGGGCTGGCATTGACCTCGATGTCGAACAGCGAACCGCTTTCGGCCAGGGTCAGCCAACGGGCCATCGGTGGGTTGTCTTCCGGGTCTTCGACGGTGAAGGCGGTCCACAACTCCCAGTTGCCCGAAGAGCGCGACAACAGGCTGCCGAACAGCGGATACCACTCTTCGGCCTGGTTGCTGGCGATGCCGATATTGACCTCGCCGTCCATGCCTTCCTTGAGCAGGTCGGTGAGCCGGGTGAACAGGTCGGTCAGGCGGGCAAAGCCCTTCTTCAGCTCGATGCCCATTTCGCGCATGTGCTCGGGAATCACCCCGCCGACAAAACGGTGACGTGGCCGCTCGCGACCTTCGACGTCTTCGCCGGGCTTGAAGTCGGCGGCTTGCTCACAGGCGCTGAACATGAACTGCTGCTGGGTCTTGATCTCACGGGCCAGCTCCGGCACCTGCTCGATCAATTTGCCCAGATCGCCCGGTAGCGGGTGCTGGGCGAGTAATTTGGTGAGGTTCTTGGCGGTGGTTTCCAGCCAGTCGGCGGTGGAACGCAGACGCGTGTAGTGAGCGAAGTGACCGATGGCCTTGTCCGGCAGGTGGTGGCCTTCGTCGAACACATAGATGGTGTCACGCGGGTCCGGCAGAACCGCACCGCCGCCCAGGGCCAGGTCGGCCAGGACCATGTCGTGGTTGGTCACAATCACGTCGACCTTGCCCATGCCTTCGCGGGCCTTGTAGAAGGCGCACTGGCCGAAGTTCGGGCAATGACGGTTGGTGCACTGGCTGTGATCGGTCGTCAGGCGCGCCCAGTCGGCGTCTTCCAGCGCCGTCGACCAACTGTCGCGATCGCCGTCCCACTTATTGCCGGCGAGCTTCTCGATCATGCTGGTGAACAGCTTCTGGCTGGCCTCATCGACCTCGATCTTGAAGCCTTCTTCTTCGAACAACTGCGCGGTGGCAGTCTGCGCGTGACCTTCCTGGAGCAACATGTCCAGCTTGGACAGGCACATGTAGCGCCCGCGCCCCTTGGCCAGGGCGAAGCTGAAATTCAGCCCGCTGTTGCGCATCAGGTCGGGCAAATCCTTGTAGACGATCTGCTCTTGCAGGGCCACCGTGGCCGTGGCGATCACCAGACGCTTGCCGGCGGCCTTCGCGGCAGGGATGGCCGCCAGGCTGTAGGCCACGGTTTTGCCGGTACCGGTGCCGGCTTCCACCGCGACAATCGCGGGGTCGCCACTGCGCCGGCCTTCGTCGTCGGTGTCGATGTCACCGAGGACTTTGGCAATTTCGGCGATCATCAGGCGTTGGCCGTAGCGCGGCTTGAGGCTCTTGGCTTCGAGAAAACGCGAATAGGCGCCCTGGATCGTGGTTTTGAGTTCGGTGCTGATCATTGGTTGTCGGGCGCAAAAAATGCTGGATAAATTTTCAGTGGTTCGGATCGGCGGCTATCATACCGCGCTAATCAATCCCGCGCAGAACGGAGTACCTCAATGACACCTTTTGGCATCGTTTATACCCTGCATGTCATCGCTGCCCTGGTGTGGGTCGGCGGCATGTTTTTCGCCTGGATGGTCTTGCGCCCTGCGGCGATGAAGGCGCTGGAAGGCCCTGCCCGGTTGAAGCTGTGGGTAGAAGTGTTTCAAGGTTTTTTCCGCTGGGTCTGGATCGCCGTGGTGCTTTTGCCGATCAGCGGCGTGGGCATGATTCATCTGCAGTTCGCGGGGTTTGAAGCGGCGCCGCGGTATGTGCAGGTGATGATGGGATTGTATGTGGTGATGACGGCGCTGTTTATCCGGATTCAGGCGCTGATGCTTCCGGAACTGCGCACGGCGGTGGCGGCTCAGGATTGGCCGACGGGTGCGGCGGTGCTGGGTAAGATTCGGCGGTTGGTGGGGATTAATCTGGTGGTCGGGTTGGTGCTGGTGGCGATTGCGGCGGCGCGGCCGTGATCGTTCCCACGCTCTGCGTGGGAATGCCTCAAGGGACGCTCCGCGTCCAGTGACGCGGAGCGTCACGGGCTGCGTTCCCACGCAGAGCGTGGGAACGATCGCTTGAGGGGCTTACAACCGCTGAATCGTCACCGAACCCGCCACTCCCGCAGGCCCCGGCTGACCGTCGGCACCGGGGCGGCCGCTCTTGCCGCCATCGGCTTTATAGACGATACAGCCCTTGGCCTTGCCGCCCGCCCCTGGTTTTCCACCGGGCCCTGCCGTACCACCCTCCCCGCCCGCAATCTCGACCTTGATCTGCTGCGCAGGGTAATCACGCGGCACTTCCAGCCGAACCAGCGCCCCTGGTGCGCCCGGCTGGCCGTCACTGCCATTACTGCCATCGGCGCCGCGACCGGCCTGGCCCCAGGTACAACCCGGTGCTTGACCATTAGCCCCATCAAGGCCGACAAAACCTGGAGCACCCGCGCCACCGCGAGCGTCTACCGACAATTGCGGCGCGTTCAACGCTTTGATCTGCAAATCCAGATTGCGTCCGGAGCGAGCGGCCTTGAGGTAAGTCCCCGGCGCGCCACGTGCAGTGATCTGACTGCCTTCGGCCAATTCGGCACGGCTGACCTTCAACGCCAGGGCTTGTTCGCTCGGCACAATGGCAATCCGCGCGTCGCGTCCCAGGTGCAGCTCGCCGACCGTCACTTCGGTCACGTTCGAGGGAATCAGCAAAGTCCCGTAATCGGCGACTTCCAGCCGTTCCAGTTGCAAGGTACTGGTGGTGTTGGGCAAGCGCATCAGCGAGTTGGTTTCGACGCTCACCACCTGCGCGCAGGCCAATGGGCTGATAAATGCAGCGAGTAGACAGAGTTTACGCATGGGAGGCCTTCGAAGCGGCCGGGGCCGGAATGGTTTGCAGGTGGAAAACGCCGAAAAAGACAATCTTCAGGCGATCACGCCAAGGATGGGCTCGACCTTTGAGGCTGCGGTTGCAGAACACCAGCTCCAGAAGATGAAGCCCTGCCAACACAGTGCCTGCAAAATTGATCAGCAGGTGAAACGGATGAACAAACGGTATGAGCAGATTGGCCAGCACCACCAACCAGAACAGCAGGGTCAACAACTTCCCCAGCCCCCAAAACACCTTCATACGCTCCCCCGTTGAGAATTATTCTTTGCGCGCACAGTAACGGCTTACACGCGGGATAAGCCAGAGGGCAACAAAAAATTCTTCCCGAAGGTCGCGAATTGGCCGTCGGATCAACCTGAATCGGTGTCCGACGGCTCTATTACAAGGCTTAGCGATTGATGTGCAATTCCACGCGACGGTTTTGCGCCCGTCCTTCTTCCGTGTCGTTATCGGCCACCGGCTGGCTTTCGCCCCGGCCTTCGCTGGTGAGTTTGTCTGGCGCGACTCCCTGGCTCAACAGGTAGGCCGCGACGCTGCTGGCACGACGTTCCGACAGTTTCTGGTTATAGGCGTCCGAACCCTGACTGTCGGTATGACCGATGACTTTAATGCTCACCACATCGGTGTTTTGCAATTTGGCCATCAACGAATCCAGCTCACTGCGCGCTTGGGGCATCAGCTCGGATTGGTTGTAAGCGAACAGCACGTTGCCGTTCAGGGTGATGACTTCGGAGACCGGTGCTTCAACAGGTTTCACGCTGGCCGGGTATTGCGGCAGCGGGCAACCGTGATGTTCGACAGGGGTATCGGCAGGTGTATCGGGGCAACGATCACGTCGATCGAAGACGCCATCATCGTCTTCATCGCCATCCTGGGCGTAGCAGATCAGGCCACCGGTCAAGATCCCGAGCGCCGCTCCACCCGCTGCCCAGGCACTACTTTCGATCGCGCCCAAACCGCCGCCGACCAATCCACCCAGGACGCTGCAGATTGGCCAGGTGCGTTGATTCAGAGGGGCGGTGCCATCGCTGTGAGTCGCACAACCGGTCAGAAGACTGCCAAGCAGCAGAACCGGCAAGACGGTCCTTGTAAGAACGCTCATTGTGAATGCTCCTGTGTCACCGGCCCATACCGGTCACACAGGAGTAAAGACCCGCATCCGCGACTGTACAAGCCGCGGAACGGCAGAGACCTAGCGGTTGATTTTGATTTCCGTGCGCCGGTTCATCGCACGGCCGTCAGCGGTTTTGTTATCGGCCACCGGCTGGCTTTCACCGGCACCGGTCACAGACACGAAACTACTGCGTGGCACGCCTTGGGAAATCAGGTATTCCACCACTGAATGGGCGCGTCTATCCGACAGTTTCTGGTTGTAGGCATCGCTGCCGACGCTGTCGGTATGACCGGTGACAGTCAGTTGGGCGGTGGAGGACTCCTGTTTCAGGCGCGTGGCAATGGTGCTGAGTACGTCCTTATCGGCAGGGGTGAGCTTGGCCGAGTCGAACTGGAAGTGCACATCACGGATAACGATGACTTCTTCCTTGACCACCGCCGCCTCCTCGACCACCGGCGCAGGCGCGGGTGGAGGGCAGCCGTCGGCATCGACCCGCACGCCTTTAGGTGTACCCGGGCACTTGTCGCGGCTGTCCAGCACACCATCGCCGTCTTCATCGCCATCGCCATGCACCCAGCACCAGGCTGCTGCCGTGCCGCCGACCAGCAGCGCGCCATACCCAGCCCATGCCGAGCTTTCGGTCGCGCCGAGCCCTGCACCGATGACACCACCGACACCCGCACAGGTCGGCCAGTCGGTTTTCTGCAAACCTGCGCAACCAGTCAACACACTGGTTAGCAGAACCAAGGGTAATGCTGTCCGAATTATGCTCATCTAGTTCTTCTCCTGAGGGATCGGCTTAAAACCGATTCTAGGGAGTAAAGACCCGACTTTTAATCTCCGCCAGCAATAGGCCATTGCTGTTTTGCCCCATGTTCATGGAGGATCGCCGCTTTTTGGTTAATTGCGCGAGACAGGAACACTAGGCCCGGACGTTGGGGCAGGCTAGTCTTGGCGTTCTGATTGAGGATCTTCGATGATTGCAGGTATTTCTTCGCGCACGCCCCAGCAGGCGTTGGCCGCTTTGCTTGATCGTTACGCCCCGGCGCGTCTGTTGCTGATTGGTGCCAGCGAATTCCCCGCGCTTGAGGCATTCAAGCTCGCGCACCCGGACAGCATCGTCGACTTTGCTGCACCCGGGCCACTGCCCGCCGAACTGGCGGCGCAACGGTTTGATCTGGCGCTGGTGGTCGATTGCCTTGAACACTTGCCCAAGCGCGACGGCCTGAATTTGCTCGGCGGGATACGCAACCTCAATGCCAGTCGCATTGCGGTGCTGGCCGACTTGCCGGCATGCGGTTGGCAGGAGACGGACTTCTTTTCCCTGGCGCTGCAAGCCAGTGAACGCTTCCAGCGCGACGATCAAGTACTGACCCTGTTTACCTACGATCTGCTTGACTATAAACAGGTGCCCGACTGGCTCAACTCCCGCTTCTGGGCCAATCCGGAAAACTTCGGGAAATATTGGTGGTAACGCAATGAGTACATCCATTTGCCCTTGCGGCAGCGGCACGCTGCTCGATGCCTGCTGTGGCCATTACCACGCCGGCCACCCCGCTCCCAGCGCCGAAGTCTTGATGCGTTCGCGCTACAGCGCCTATGTATTGGGGTTGATCGATTATCTAGTGGCGACCACCCTGCCCGCACAACAGGCCGGCCTGGATCGCCAGTCGATCAGCGACTGGAGCGCCCAAAGCACCTGGCTGGGCCTGGAGGTGGAAAGCGCCGAGGTTTTCGGCGGACAGCCGGAGCACGCCTTCGTCACCTTCACCGCTCGCTGGCACGACAGCAGCGGCGAACACAGCCACCGCGAACGTTCGTCATTCGTACAGAACGCCGGCCACTGGTATTTCATCGACCCCACCGTGTCACTCAAGGCCGGACGTAACGATGCGTGCCCGTGCGCCAGCGGGCAGAAGTTCAAGAAGTGCTGCGCGAGTTATTTCAGCGCTTGAGTTGACCAACAGCAAAAAGATCGCAGCCTTCGGCGGCGCCCACAGGCGCGTAGGAGCTGCCGAAGGCTGCGATCTTTTTAAGGCTAGACTGGGTCTCAAGGGAGATACCTCACCATGACCCGTCAACGGCGCGCATTACAGCTGTTCACCCTGCTTCTGTTTCTGGGGCTCGGAGGCTGTGCGTCGTGGTTCGACGACGACTTGCCGGAGCCGCAGGTGCATCTGGTCAAGGTCGAGGTGGTCCGGGCCAAACTACTGGAGCAGAAATTCCTGCTGCATTTTCGCGTCGACAATCCCAATGACCAAGACCTGACGGTGCGTGCCCTGGAATATCGCATTCACTTGGGGGACATACTGCTGACCGAAGGCGAGCACGAACACTGGTTCACGGTCGGCCCCAAACGCAGCGCCTATTTTAAAGTGCCGATCCGCACCAACCTGTGGCCGAAAGTCCGGGACCTGGTCAAGCTGCTGAAAAAACCCGACCAACCCATCCCCTATCGTCTGGAAGGTGAACTGGAAACCGGTTTATTCATCGCGCACTACGTGCACCTGGCGCGTAATGGCGTGATAATCGCCGCCGATTTAATTCCGGAGTGACCCCGATGACCCAGCAACCTCATGTCCATGGCCCTGACTGCAACCACGATCATGACCATCACGACCACCATGATCACGACCATGGCCATGTCCACGGCCCGAACTGCGGCCACGCCCACCAGGAACCGGTGCGCAACGCCCTGAAAGACGTCGGCCGCAACGACCCTTGCCCATGCGGCAACGGCAAGAAATTCAAGAAGTGCCACGGCGCTTGATGCTTCGGGCGGATATCTTTTTCGCCTGTTGAATCGCTATCGCGGGTAAGCCTCGCTCCCACAGGGGTATCGTCGTTCACAGATTCGCTTACGACACAATCTACTGTGGGAGCGGGCTTGCCCGCGATGACGGCGGCACATTCAATACAACTGTTTCAGTTAGATCCTCATCGCGGGCAAGCCCGCTCCCACAGGTTTTTTAGTCGGCGTGCAGAATTTTCGCGGTGCTGATGACCGTCGCATACTCGCCATGCAAATTGCCCAGCGACATCGCGTGCACTTCCTCGGCTGAATGAGCATCGCCAAAGTAATCCGTTTTATCGAAGGTAAAGCACGCATCCTCAGCAACCCACGCTTCAAACCCCAGATTCCCGGCCGTTCGCGCCGTGGACTCCACCGAATTGTTGGTCGCCACACCAACGATGATCAACTGATCGATCCCCGCCTCGCGCAAACGTGCTTCCAGCCCCGTCGAACAAAAGGCATCCGGCACCTGTTTTTGAATCAGCCACTCACCCATCGATGGTTGAAAACGCTCCTGAAATTCCACCCCCGATTGCTGCGGCCAGAACACTGAATCCTCTGAGCGGGACAGGTGCTGCACATGAATCACCGGCCGTCCGGTTCGACGCCAATGCCCCAGCAATTCCAGGATGCGCTCTTCGGCCTGAGGGTTGTTTCGGCGGCCCAACCTGGGATGCAGGATGCCTTTTTGTTGATCGATGATGATCAGCGCCGCGTTTGTCTTGAGCTCCATGCCGACTTTTCTCCTGCTGGGCATTGAATTTCCCGCACTTCAGCATCACCTCTTGCTACTGGCAAGCCATCAAACGCAAACAGGACGACCTGATGCCGGCGGTCGCTGTCCGTACCTGACGATGTCTCTTGATTTGGAGTATTTCATGATCGACTTGTATTACTGGACCACCCCCAACGGGCACAAGATTTCGATATTCCTGGAAGAAGCCGGCCTGCCGTACAACGTTTACCCGATCAACATCAGCCAGAACGACCAGTTCAAACCCGAGTTCCTGAAGATCTCGCCGAACAACAAAATCCCGGCCATCGTCGATCATGAGCCGGTCGATGGCGGTGAACCGTTGGCACTGTTCGAGTCGGGGGCGATTCTGCTGTACCTCGCGGAGAAAACCGGCAAGTTCTTGCCCAAGGATCTGCGCGGACGCCAGCAAGCGTTGCAATGGTTGTTCTGGCAGATGGGTGGCCTGGGGCCGATGGCCGGGCAAAATCATCACTTCAGCCAATTCGCACCGGAGAAAATCCCTTACGCGATCAAGCGCTACATCGACGAAACCGCCCGCCTGTATGGGGTGCTCGACAAGCAACTGGCCAACAATGACTTTGTCGCCGGCAGCGAATACAGCATTGCCGACATGGCAATCTACCCGTGGATCGTTTCTCACAAGTGGCAAAGCCAGAACCTGGAAGACTTCCCCAACGTATTGCGCTGGTTCACCCACATCCAGAACCGCCCGGCGACGGTGAAGGCGTATGCGCTGGTGGCCAAGGTCAATCCGCCTAAATCCTGAGGCCCTGCACCCTGATCGTTCCCATGCTCCGCGTGGGAATGCCTCAACGGACGCTCCGCGTTCGGCTCTGAATGTGACGCAGAGCGTCACGGGCTGCATTCCCACGCAGAGCGTGGGAACGATCACCGTAAAGAAATAACACCGCCGCCGCTTGCGCGGCCACCTCCTGCTCACTAACGTAGCGCCTTTATTGTGCCCCGCCTCGGAAGTCCGTTCAGTTTTGACGAGTGGCTAATGTTGTCAGACAAGGCGCCGCGACGAGTCATAGCCCGCTATGGCGAGGAGCGGCAACGCAGTCTGACGACATTAGACGCCGTCAACACTGAACAGCGACTTTCGAGGCGGGGCACCACTACCCCCGCAGGAGCTTTGCCATGGCCTCGCCAGCCCTCACACATTTTCTTCCCCGGTTCGGCGTTGCCGCAGCAGTGGCCGGTGTTTTAAGCCTGACCGGTTGTCAGACCTGGAACACTCAAGACACCCTCCCGCCTACCTCCGGCGTGCAACCGCTCAAAGGCCTGGCGCAGAACGTTTCGATTCGGCGCAATGCCATGGGCATGCCGCTGATCGAGAGCAATAGCTTCCACGATGCGCTGTTCACCCTCGGCTACGTGCATGCCAGCGACCGCATCAGCCAAATGGTCACTCTGCGGTTGCTGGCCCAGGGCCGTTTGGCGGAGATGTCCGGCGCAGACCTGCTCGACGCCGACCGCTACATGCGTGCGGTCAATCTGAAGAAAAGCGCGGGAGAGCTGTACAAGGCCTCTTCGCCGCGCCTCAAGCGTTTCTTCGAAGTCTATGCCCGTGGGGTCAACGCCTACCTGTTCCGCTACCGCGACAAACTGCCTGCGGACCTCGCAGCCACTGGCTACAAGCCTGAGTACTGGAAACCGGAAGATTCGGCGCTGATTTTCTGCCTGCTGAATTTCAGTCAATCGGCGAACCTGCCGGAAGAAATTTCCTCATTGATGCTGGCCCAGACAGTCAGTACCGACAAGCTGGCGTGGCTTGCGCCGTCCGCTCCCGATGAAAAACTGCCAGTTGCAGAAGCGGAAAAACTTCAGGGCATCAAACTCAATGGGCAAATCCCGGGGCTGAGCGAAATCAGCAAAGCCACGGGCCAACTGTCCGACCTGAATCTGCTGGGCGCCACGTCTTCGAACAACTGGGCGATTGCTCCGCAACGCAGCCGCAGCGGCAAAAGCCTGTTGGCCAGCGACAGCCATGGACCGCTGGGCGTGCCGTCGCTGTTCAGTTACGTGCAGATTCGCGCGCCGAAATACCAGGCCTCCGGCGTGACCATTGCCGGGTTACCGATGGTGCTCGGTGGTTTCAACGGCAAAGTGGCGTGGAGCATGACCACGGTCATGGGCGACAACCAGGACCTGTTCCTGGAAAAAATCAAACGCCAGGGCAACGGCCTTTCTTACGAAGTCAGCGGCAAATGGCAGCCGGCGATCGTGCGCAACGAAACCTACTTCGTCAAAGGCCAGAAGCCGATTCGCGAAGCGGTGTACGAAACCCGCCACGGACCGCTACTCAACAGCGCCCAAGGCACCGCGTTGGCGAATGGTTTCGGCCTGGCCTTGCAGACGCCAAACTTCACCGACGACAAAACCCTGGATGCCTTTTTCGACCTGTCTCGAGCGCAGAGCGTCGAGAAAGCCTCGGACGCCAGCCGTGAAATACGCGCCATCGCCCTGAATCTGGTGTTTGCCGATGCCAGCAACATCGGCTGGCAAGTTACCGGGCGTTACCCGAACCGTCGCGAAGGCGAAGGCTTGCTGCCGTCGCCGGGCTGGGAAGGTCGCTACGATTGGGACGGTTACGCCGACCCGATGCTCCATCCGTATGACCAGGACCCGGCTCAAGGCTGGCTCGGCACCGCCAACCAGCGGGTCATTCCCCATGGCTACGGCATGCAGCTGTCCAATTCCTGGTCGGCGCCGGAGCGCGGTGAACGCATGGCCGAACTGGCGGGCGTGGGCAAACACGACACGCGTAGCCTGATCGCCATGCAATACGACCAGACCACCACCTTCGCTGCCAAGCTGAAGAAGATGTTTGAAGCACCGGGCATGTCCCAGCCACTCAAGCAAGCCATCGAAGCGTTGCCGGTGGCCGATCGCGGCAAGGCTCGCGAGGCTTATACGCGCTTGATGGCTTTCGACGGCAAACTCAGCCCGACCTCCGCCGACGCGGCGATCTACGAGCTGTTCCTGCAGGAAAGCACTAAACAGATTTTCCTCGACGAACTGGGCCCGGAAAGCAGCCCGGCGTGGAAAGCCTTTATCGCCAACGGCAAGTTGTCTTACGCGGCGCAGGCCGATCATCTGCTGAGCCGTGAGGACAGTCCGTTCTGGGACGACTCGCGCACCCCACAGAAAGAAGACAAACCGACGATTCTCGCCCGTAGCCTGGCGGCCGCGATCAGTGCGGGGGACAGCCAGTTGGGTGGCGATCACAAAGCCTGGCAGTGGGGCAAACTGCATCGCTACGAATGGAAGAACGCCAGTGGCCAGACCGTGCGCGGTCCGCTGCCAGCCGGCGGCGACCACACCACGCTCAACACCGCCGCGTTCACCTGGGGTCAGGACTTCAACACCACGCTGGCGCCGGCCATGCGCTTTATCGTCGATTTCGGCCAAGCCGAACCGCTGATGGGCCAGAACGGTAGCGGCCAGTCCGGCAACCCGGCCAGCGCGCACTATCTCGACAGCGTCGAGCCATGGCTCAAGGGGCAATACATCAGCCTGCCGATGCAGCCGCAGAACTTTGACAAGGTCTACGGGAAGACGCGGTTGACCCTCACGCCTGGCAAGTAACCTCAAGTGGGACTGGGCCGGCTCGCGAAAGCATGCTGCCGGTCCCATTGATGTTGAATGTGCCGCCGTCTTCGCGAGCAAGCCCGCTCCCACATTTGATCGCATTCTTTCTGGTAGAACTCGATTGAATGTGGGAGCGGGCTTGCTCGCGAAAGCGGCCTGATTAGCGCCTCCAACCTTCTTTGAAAATAAATAGAACTTCTCGTCTCGCGCAAACCTCCTAGCTAACAGGCCTCTCCATTTGGGTAACAACATGGACCTTGTTATCGCTCGTCCTGAAGGTTTGTACTGCCCGCCCGGTGATTTCTATATCGACCCATGGCAGCCGGTCGAACGCTCGGTCATCACCCACGCCCACAGCGACCATGCTCGCCGTGGCAATCAACATTATCTGGCAGCGGCACCGGGGGCAGCCATCCTGCGTGCGCGTCTGGGCCAGGACATCAACCTGCAAACCTTGCCTTATGGCGAGCCATTGCTGCACCGCGGTGTAAAACTGAGTTTTCACCCCGCGGGCCACGTACTCGGCTCCGCCCAGGTACGTCTGGAATATGGCGGGGAAGTCTGGGTCGCCTCGGGGGATTACAAGACCGAGCCCGATGGCACCTGTGCGCCATTCGAACCGGTGCGTTGCCATACGTTCATCACGGAATCGACGTTCGGCTTGCCGATTTACCGCTGGCAACCCCAGATGCAGATCTTTGCCGAGATCAATCAGTGGTGGCGGGCCAATGCGGCGGCCGACAAGACCAGCGTGCTGCTCTGCTATGCCTTCGGCAAGGCCCAGCGGATTCTCCACGGCATCGATGCCAGCCTCGGCCCCATTCTGGTACATGGCGCGGTTGAACCCATCAATCGGATTTATCGCGAGAGCGGTATTTATTTACCGCCAACGATCTATGCCGGCGAAGTTAAAAAGCATGACCCGATGATGCGCAAGGCCTTGGTCCTCGCGCCTCCTTCTGCGGGTGCCAGCCCTTGGGTACGGCGTTTCGGTGATTACAGCGATGGCTTCGCCAGCGGTTGGATGCGCTTGCGCGGTACACGGCGCCGGCGCAGTGTGGACCGCGGTTTTGTGCTATCGGATCACGCCGACTGGCCCGGCCTGCTTTGGGCCATCGAACAAACCGGAGCCGAGCGCGTGATCGTCACCCATGGTTCGATCGGGGTATTGGTGCGCTATCTGCGCGAACAAGGCCTCGATGCCATGAGTTTCAGCACCGAATATGGCGATGATGAAGAAACCACAGTCCTAGAACCCGAGAGCGCCGAGGTGCTGGCATGAAAGCCTTCGCCGACTTGTATGCCGAACTCGACGCCACCACCTCGAGCAACGCCAAACTGGCGGCGATGCAGAGCTATTTCGCCCAAGCCGCACCCGAAGATGCCGCTTGGGCGGTGTACTTTCTGTCCGGTGGGCGTCCTCGACAATTGGTACCGGTACGAATGCTGCGGGAAATGGCCACAGCGTTTTCCGGACTCTCGCCCTGGCTGTTCGAAGAAAGTTATCAGGCCGTAGGTGATCTGGCGGAAACCATCTCGCTGGTGCTGCCCGAAACGCCCCACACCTCTACCGATGGGCTGGCGGTGTGGATTGAAGACAAACTGCTGCCGCTGCGTAACGCGCCCCCGCTAACCCTCGCCGAATGCTTGCCCGCCTTGTGGGCGCAACTGGATCGCCAGAGCCTGATGCTGTGCATCAAACTGATCACCGGCAGTTTCCGTGTCGGGGTCTCCAAATTGCTGGTTACCCGCGCCTTGGCGGCGATGGGCGGGGTCGACAGCAAACGCGTGGCCCAGCGGCTGGTGGGTTACACCGATCAGTCCAACCGCCCGAGCGCCGCCAGTTACCTGAAGCTGGTCGCCCCCGAATCACCCAATGAGCATGCCCAACGGGGGGGGCAGCCCTACCCGTTTTTCCTCGCTCATGCGTTGTCGCACCCGGTCGAGCAGTTCGACGCCCTGCTCGGCCCCGTCAATCAGTGGCAAGTGGAATGGAAGTGGGACGGCATCCGCGCTCAAGTGGTCAAGCGCGATGGGCGCTTGTGGATCTGGTCGCGAGGTGAAGAGCTGGTAAGCGAGCGCTTCCCCGAACTGGACAGCCTGGTTCATGACTTACCCGACGGTACGGTGATCGACGGTGAAATCGTCGCCTGGAAAGCCGCACGACCAGGCACCGAGGACGCCTTCGACCCGAAGTCGACGTCGTCACCCGCCGTGCAACCCTTCGCTCTGTTGCAACAGCGGATCAGCCGTAGAACGCTGAGCAAAAAAATCCTCGATGAGGTGCCCGTGGTGATCCTGGCCTATGACCTGCTGGAATGGCAGGGTGAGGATTGGCGTAACCAGACCCAAGCCACGCGCCGTGTTCAACTGGAACAACTCATCAAAGCCTGCGCAAACCCGGTGTTACTGAGCTCGCCCGTACTGACCGGCGAAAACTGGTTCGACCTCGCCCGCCAACGGGAAGCCTCCCGCAAATTGGGCGTCGAAGGCATGATGCTCAAGGCCCGCGATGCGCTGTATGGCGTCGGGCGGACCAAGGACATGGGCGTGTGGTGGAAATGGAAAGTCGACCCGTTCAGCGTTGATGCGGTGCTGATCTATGCCCAGCAGGGCCATGGCCGCCGGGCCAGCCTCTACACTGATTACACGTTCGCGGTGTGGGACGGTCCTCCCTCTGCCCGCGAGCGAACGCTGGTGCCTTTCGCCAAGGCTTACTCCGGGTTGACTGATGAAGAAATTCGTCAGGTCGACAGCATCGTACGCAAGACCACCGTGGAAAAATTCGGACCGGTGAGCAGTGTGAAACCGACTTTGGTGTTTGAGCTGGGATTCGAGGGTATTGCCCTGTCGAAGCGGCATAAGAGCGGGATTGCGGTGCGGTTTCCGAGAATGCTGCGTTGGCGGCAGGACAAATCGGTGGAGGAAGCTGACAACTTGGCGACGTTGCAGGATTTGCTCGCCTGACCTGATTTCTGTGTTGCACCAATGCAGGTCAGTAAAGTTGCAGAACCTGTGGGAGCGGGCTTGCTCGCGAAGGCGGTGTGTCCGGCAACATTAATGTTGACTGACACTCCCTCTTCGCGAGCAAGCCCGCTCCCACATGGATTGTGGCTTAGCTGATCTGGCGGTGGGCTCCCTATACTGCGCACCACCCTGGCGCAGGGATCTGGCGATGCCCGTTTTCGTGCATAAATCGCGCTTTGCCACTTCTTGTATTACCTTTTAAACGCTTGTTCGGGACTCTGGTTCGGAAATTGCTACTTTTAATAGGTCTTACGCTTTTCAGTAACAGTACTTCTGCGCCACAAGCGCTCATATTGGTTCTTAGGGATTGAATAATGAAAAAAGCATTGCTGACCCTTTCTGCACTGGCGTTGTGCATGGCTGCCGGCTCCGCGCTGGCCAAGGAATACAAAGAATTGCGTTTTGGCGTTGACCCTTCTTACGCGCCGTTCGAGTCCAAAGCAGCCGACGGTAGCCTGGTAGGCTTCGACATCGACCTGGGCAATGCAATTTGCGCCGAGCTGAAGGTCAAGTGCAAATGGGTCGAAAGCGATTTCGACGGCATGATTCCGGGCTTGAAAGCCAATAAATTCGATGGTGTGATCTCTTCGATGACCGTCACCCCGGCCCGCGAAAAAGTCATCGATTTCTCCGACGAGTTGTTCTCCGGCCCAACCGCTTACGTGTTCAAGAAAGGTTCCGGCCTGAGCGAAGACGTCGCTTCGCTGAAGGGCAAAACCGTCGGTTACGAGCAAGGCACCATCCAGGAAGCATACGCCAAGGCCGTGCTGGACAAGGCTGGCGTAAAAACCCAGGCCTATCAGAACCAGGATCAGGTGTATTCCGACCTGACTTCCGGCCGTCTCGATGCAGCGATCCAGGACATGCTGCAAGCCGAACTGGGCTTCTTGAAGTCGCCAAAAGGCGAAGGTTACGAAGTCAGCAAGCCAGTCGACAGCGAATTGCTGCCGTCGAAAACAGCGATCGGTATCTCTAAAGGTAACAAAGACCTCAAAGAGCTTTTGAATAAAGGTATCAAAGCGTTACACGACGATGGCACCTACGCCACCATTCAGAAGAAACACTTTGGCGATCTGAATCTGTACAGCGGCAAATAATGCCCGGCGCCCATCTCGCGATGGGCGCTTTTTTCACCCGATCAGGTTGCTGATTTATGTTCGAAAACCTATTACAAAACCTGGGGCTTTCAGCCTTCAGCCTCCAGGGCTTCGGTCCGTTGCTGATGGAAGGCACCTGGATGACCATCAAATTATCGGTGTTGTCGTTGTTGGTGGCCGTTTTGCTCGGCTTGCTGGGCGCCAGTGCCAAGTTGTCAAAAGTCAAACTGGTGCGGGTACCGGCCCAGCTCTACACCACGCTGATTCGTGGGGTGCCCGATCTGGTGCTGATGCTGCTGATCTTCTACAGCCTGCAAACCTGGCTGACCTCGTTTACCGACTTCATGGAATGGGAATACATCGAGATCAACCCGTTCAGCGCCGGGGTCATCACCCTGGGCTTCATTTATGGTGCGTACTTCACCGAAACGTTTCGCGGGGCGATCCTCGCCGTGCCACGGGGTCAGGTCGAAGCCGCCACCGCCTACGGTCTCAAACGCGGCCAGCGTTTTCGTTTCGTGGTGTTCCCACAAATGATGCGCTTCGCCCTGCCGGGTATCGGCAACAACTGGATGGTGATGCTCAAGGCCACCGCGCTGGTCTCGATCATCGGCCTGGCCGACTTGGTCAAGGCCGCGCAGGACGCCGGTAAAAGCACCTATCAACTGTTTTATTTCCTGGTGCTGGCTGCGCTGATTTACCTGGTGATCACCAGCGCCTCCAACGTCGTCCTGCGCTGGCTCGAACGCCGCTACGCCGCCGGCTCCCGGGAGGCCGTACGATGATCGAACTCTTGCAGGAATACTGGAAACCCTTCCTTTATACCGACGGTTACAACATCACCGGCCTGGCCATGACCATGTGGCTGCTCAGCGCTTCGATCTTCATCGGCTTTCTGGCGTCGATCCCGCTGTCCATCGCCAGGGTTTCGTCCAAGATCTACATCCGCTGGCCAGTGCAGTTTTACGTCTACCTGTTCCGGGGTACGCCGCTGTATATCCAGCTGCTGATTTGCTACACCGGTATCTACAGCCTGGCGGCCGTGCGCGCCCAGCCGGTCCTCGATGCGTTCTTTCGCGATGCGATGAACTGCACGATCCTGGCCTTCGCCCTGAACACCTGCGCCTACACCACGGAGATCTTCGCCGGGGCGATTCGCAGCCTGCCTCACGGAGAAATCGAAGCGGCCAAGGCCTACGGTCTGTCAGGCTGGAAGCTCTACGCCTACGTGATCATGCCGTCAGCCCTGCGTCGCTCGTTGCCTTATTACAGCAACGAAGTGATTCTGATGCTGCACTCGACCACCGTGGCGTTCACCGCGACCATCCCGGATGTATTGAAAGTCGCTCGCGATGCGAACTCTGCGACCTTCCTGACATTCCAGTCGTTCGGCATCGCCGCGCTGATCTACCTGACCGTTACCTTTGCGCTGGTCGGCCTGTTCCGTCTCGCCGAACGCCGATGGCTGGCCTTCCTCGGGCCGACTCACTAGGACAACTCGTACATGCGCCACCAGATTCATGACCTGCTGGCCCCGCTGCCGGGGACCGTGCGACAGATTCACAGTTTCCACTTCGGCCCGTCGTCGGCCAAAGGCAAGATTTACATCCAGTCCTCCCTGCATGCCGATGAATTGCCCGGCATGTTGGTGGCCTGGCACCTCAAGCAGCGTCTGGCGGATCTGGAAGCCGCCGGCCGGCTGCGCAGCGAAATCGTGCTGGTGCCCGTGGCCAACCCGGTCGGCCTGGAACAAGTGTTGATGGACGTTCCATTGGGCCGCTACGAGCTGGAAAGCGGGCAGAACTTCAATCGCTGGTTCGTCGACTTGAGTGAAGAAGTCGGCAACGAGATCGAAGGCCTGCTCGGCGACGATCCGCAACGTAACCTCGAATTGATCCGCGACAGCCTGCGCAAGGCGTTGGCGCGGCAGACCGCAGGCACTCAACTGCAATCCCAGCGCCTGACCCTGCAACGGCTGGCCTGCGATGCGGACATGGTGCTGGACCTGCATTGCGATTTCGAAGCCGTGGCGCACCTTTACACCACGCCCGAGGCCTGGCCGCAGGTCGAGCCACTGGCGCGCTACATCGGTTCTGAAGCCAGCCTGCTGGCTACCGATTCGGGTGGCCAATCGTTCGATGAATGCTTCACCCTGCTCTGGTGGCAGTTGAAAGAGCGCTTCGGCGAGCAGTTCGAGATTCCGCTGGGCAGTTTTTCAGTCACTGTCGAATTACGCGGCCAGGGTGACGTCAATCACCCGCTGGCCAGCCTCGACAGCCAGGCGCTGATCGATTATCTGATTCATTTCGGCGCGATTGCCGGTGAGCCGGCGCCATTACCGGAACTGCCCTACCCGGCGACACCGCTGGCCGGCGTCGAACCGGTGGCTACACCGGTGGGCGGGCTGCTGGTGTTCACGGTTCTGCCCGGGGAATACCTGGAGGCCGGGCAACTGATTGCTGAAGTCATCGACCCGATCAATGATCGCGTCACCCCTGTTCATTGCACCGCCGCCGGGCTGATGTACGCCCGTTCGCTGCGGCGCATGGCCACTGCCGGCATGGTGATCGCCCACGTCGCGGGCACCGAAGCCTATCGCAGCGGCTACCTACTTTCGCCTTGAGGATGCATGCCCCATGTACAAATTGACCATTGAAGGCCTGCATAAAAGCTATGGCGATCATCAGGTGCTCAAAGGCGTTTCGCTCAAGGCCAAAACCGGCGACGTCATCAGCCTGATCGGCGCCAGCGGCTCAGGCAAAAGCACCTTTTTGCGCTGCATCAACTTTCTCGAGCAACCCAACGACGGCGCCATGAGCCTGGACGGCCAAACGATCCGCATGATCCACGACCGTCACGGCATGCGCGTGGCCGATGCAGATGAACTGCAGCGGATTCGCACCCGCCTGGCCATGGTGTTCCAGCACTTCAACCTGTGGAGCCACATGACGGTGCTGGAAAACATCACCATGGCCCCGCGCCGGGTCCTGGGTTGCAGCAAGCAAGAGGCCGAAGACCGTGCCCGACGTTACCTCGACAAGGTTGGCCTGGCGGCGCGCGTAGCGGATCAGTACCCGGCGTTCCTGTCGGGTGGCCAGCAACAACGGGTAGCCATTGCCCGCGCACTGGCCATGGAACCGGAAGTCATGCTGTTCGACGAACCGACCTCGGCGCTCGACCCGGAACTGGTGGGCGAAGTGCTCAAGGTGATTCAGGGCCTGGCCGAAGAAGGCCGGACCATGATCATGGTCACCCACGAAATGAGTTTCGCCCGCAAGGTATCGAGCCAGGTGCTGTTCCTGCACCAGGGGCTGGTGGAAGAAGAAGGTGCGCCGGAGGATGTACTGGGTAATCCGAAGAGTGAGCGGTTGAAGCAGTTCCTCAGCGGCAACCTCAAGTAACCCCTTGCACTGCCCTAATGAAATGGCTACCCCCGCTGCCCCCTGTGATCGCCCACTAAGCTTTCACCGGGGGCTCATCGGAGATCATT
>NZ_JBXAOA010000038.1:0-50337 GCF_058802325.1 Pseudomonas sp. GW822-FHT02E03
TCGCTCGACAGCTCCTACAGGTTGGAATGCGTTCCCTTGTAGGAGCTGTCGAGCGAAGCGAGGCTGCGATCTTGCTCCATGACACCACCGATCACCTATGACACCCATAGCTGGAGTCAACAAGGACAACCCCCTAGAATCGCCGCCACGATTAAAGGAGACGACTTCATGCTGATGGTGATTTCCCCCGCCAAGACTCTCGATTACGAAACACCGCCGGCGACCCAGCGCTTCACTCAGCCGCAATACCTCGACCATTCCCAGGAACTGATCCTGCAACTGCGCGACCTGACGCCAACGCAGATCAGCGAATTGATGCACGTCTCCGACAAGATCGGCGGGCTCAATGCCGCGCGTTTCGGTAGCTGGACCCCGGCCTTCACCCCTGCCAACGCCAAGCAGGCGTTGCTGGCATTCAAGGGCGATGTGTACACCGGCCTGAATGCACAAACTTTCAGCGAAGCCGATTTCGATTACGCCCAGCAGCACTTGCGCATGCTCTCCGGCCTGTATGGCCTGTTGCGCCCCTTGGACTTGATGCAGCCCTATCGGCTGGAGATGGGCACCAAACTGGCCAATGCCCGTGGCAAAGACCTTTACGCCTTCTGGGGTACCCGGATCAGCGAATGGCTGAACGAAGCCTTGGCCGATCAAGGCGATGACGTGCTGCTGAACCTGGCCTCCAACGAGTACTTCTCGGCAGTCAAACGCAGTGCTTTGAACGCGCGCATCATCAATACCGAGTTCAAGGATCTGAAGAACGGCCAGTACAAAATCATCAGCTTCTACGCGAAAAAGGCCCGCGGGATGATGAGTCGCTTCGTCATTGAAGAACGCATCAATGACCCGGTCGCCCTCAAGCAGTTCGACGTTCAGGGTTATCGCTACAGCGCCGAACAGTCTAAACCGGACAATCTGGTGTTCCTGCGCGATCACGCACCTGAGTAAATCAAACCCCGCCCCAAGTCGACGCACGACATCGGTTACTTGATCGTGCGTCGCCCTTTGAACATCGAACAATCCCCTTCTTTTCGCCGCTTTATTGGCGCCAAAAAACAAGCACTCTCTTTTCTAACTTTAGTTTCACTCGACATCGATCATTTTTTTCCGTAGTGGCACAGATTTTTTTTGCTCGTAGTGGCAAAAAAACATCCACGACAATAATCACCCCATATATAAAGGGCCAAACGGCAAGTGCTATCAATATGAAAGCAGTGCCATCTTTTTCAATATTTCAAGAAATTTCAGAATTCGCGATGGGCGGACAGGAACTATGTCCAAATGCGCCGCTCATACCACCGGTAACGATTCTCTCGGTGATTGTGCGAGATAACTTACACAGACAAGAGATCGATATAGCGAAGTTGTCACACTTACTTTGGCTTACTGATCACTTATTTGGGCAACACATGAAGGACAGGAGATAACGCACCATTACTATCCCCTACAAGGCCACGGCTGCGCCCCTATAAACGTGCTCACCTGAGCACCCAACCGCTTGATTTACGGGCTTTCGGGCCTGGCATTGAGCGCGCAAGACCTTTGCACGGAAGTCTTCAGAAAAGAGGATCGGCTGCATAACAGGGCACGTCATAACAATAAGACCTGGCTGCGCACATCTTGAGTGCACTTATTTAGACACTCGGAACTTAGTATGCCTGCACACGGCATTGTGGCGCCTTTAAGTCGCACTTGCGAGTGCACTATGACCGCTGAACACCATTAACTCCGGCCATGTAATGGCTTGATAAACACAGAGGTAATTGCGATGCGCATCAGCATATTTGGTTTGGGTTACGTCGGCGCAGTATGTGCCGGTTGCCTGTCTGCACGGGGCCATGACGTCGTTGGCGTCGATGTTGCCAAAGACAAAATCGATATGATCAACGCAGGCCGTTCGCCGATCGTTGAACCGGGTCTGGGCGAACTTCTGAAGCAGGGTATCGAGACGGGCAAATTGCGCGGCACGACCAACTTCGCCGAGGCGATTCGCGACACCGACCTGTCGATGATCTGCGTCGGTACGCCGAGCAAGAAGAACGGCGACCTGGAACTGAACTACATCGAAGCCGTTTGCCGCGAGATCGGTTTTGTCCTGCGTGACAAGACCACCCGCCACACCATCGTGGTTCGCAGCACCGTCCTGCCGGGCACCGTGGCAAACGTGGTGATCCCGATCCTCGAAGACTGCTCCGGCAAAAAAGCCGGCGTCGATTTCGGCGTAGCGGTTAACCCTGAGTTCCTGCGTGAAAGCACCGCGATTGCCGATTACGACCTGCCGCCAATGACCGTTATCGGCGAGTTCGATAAGGCTTCGGGTGACGTTCTGCAATCGCTGTACGAAGAACTCGACGCACCGATCATCCGCAAGGACATCGCCGTTGCCGAGATGATCAAGTACACCTGCAACGTGTGGCACGCCACCAAGGTGACCTTCGCCAACGAGATCGGCAACATCGCCAAGGCCGTCGGTGTTGACGGTCGCGAAGTGATGGAAGTGGTCTGCCAGGACAAGACACTGAACCTGTCCCAGTACTACATGCGCCCTGGTTTCGCGTTCGGCGGCTCCTGCCTGCCTAAAGACGTCCGCGCCCTGACCTACCGCGCCGGTTCCCTGGACGTGGAAGCACCGCTGCTCAACTCGCTGATGCGCAGTAACGAGTCCCAGGTGCAGAACGCGTTCGACATCGTCTCCAGCCACGACAAGCGCAAAGTCGCCCTGCTGGGTCTGAGCTTCAAGGCCGGCACCGACGACCTGCGCGAAAGCCCATTGGTTGATCTGGCGGAAATGCTGATCGGCAAGGGCTACGACCTGAGCATCTACGACAGCAACGTCGAATACGCCCGTGTCCACGGTGCGAACAAGGATTACATCGAGTCGAAGATCCCTCACGTCTCGTCCTTGCTCAACGCTGACTTCGACGACGTGATCGCAAACTCCGACGTGATCATCCTCGGCAACCGTGACGAGAAATTCCGCGCCCTGGCGCTGGAAGCTCCACACGGCAAGCAAGTGGTCGACCTGGTTGGCTTCATGTCCAAAGCCACCAGCGTGAGCGGCCGGACTGAAGGCATCTGCTGGTAACACACCTTCCTCGTAGGAACCAGGCTTGCCGGCGAACCAGGCGACGTGATGTGTCAGGTACGCCGCCTTCGCGGGCAAGCCTCGCTCCTACAGGTCTGATGAGATCGACTTGGCTTTCTACGCCTGCCTTAACCCCATCGGGCCACCCCACAGGCTCGCCCGAGATCGAGACGGATGCAGATTATGCACAGGCTAAAGCACGGCCTACTTCAGGCCGCCGGTTGGCTGTTTTACCTAAGTTTACTGATGGGCATCGCCATGGCGCTGCCTACGTCCACGTTCGACTCCGAGTCGAAGGACTTTATCTTCCTGATCGGTATCGTCGGTATCTGGCGCTACTCGATGGGTGCCACGCACTTTCTGCGCGGCATGCTGTTTCTGTACGTGGTCTACCCGCACCTGCGGCGCAAAGTGCGCAAGCTGGGCAAAGAGGCAGACCCGTCCCATGTATTTCTGATGGTCACCAGCTTCCGTATCGACGCGCTGACCACCGCTCAGGTCTACAGCTCGGTAATCCGCGAGGCCATCGACTGCGGCCTGCCGACCACCGTGGTGTGCTCCATCGTGGAAATGTCCGATGAGCTGCTGGTCAAGAGCCTCTGGAAACGCATGAACCCACCGCCACGGGTCAAGCTCGACTTCGTGCGCATTCCCGGTACTGGCAAACGCGATGGCCTTGCCTACGGTTTCCGCGCCATCTCGCGCCACCTGCCGGACGACCGCGCCGTGGTTGCCGTGATCGATGGCGACACCGTATTGGCCGAAGGCGTCGTGCTCAAGACCGTGCCGTGGTTCCAGCTGTTCGGCAATGTCGGCGGCCTGACCACCAACGAGTTCTGTGAAGTGCGCGGCGGCTACATCATGAGCGAATGGCACAAACTGCGATTCGCCCAGCGCCACATCAACATGTGCTCCATGGCCCTGTCCAAGCGCGTGTTGACCATGACCGGCCGGATGTCGGTATTCCGCGCCACCGTGGTCACCAACCCGGACTTCATCGCCGATGTGGAAAGCGACTCGCTGCAACACTGGCGCCTGGGCCGCTTCAAGTTCCTGACCGGTGACGACAAGTCGAGCTGGTTCAGCTTGATGCGTTTGGGCTACGACACGTTTTACGTGCCAGATGCCGCGATCCATACCGTGGAACACCCGCCGGAAAAGAGCTTCATCAAGGCCAGTCGCAAACTGATGTTCCGCTGGTACGGCAACAACCTGCGGCAGAACTCTCGCGCTCTGGGTCTGGGGATGAAACGCCTCGGCCTGTTCACTTCGGTGGTGCTGTTCGATCAGCGTGTATCGATGTGGACGTCCTTGCTGGGCCTGACCGTGGCACTCCTCGCCACCTTCAAGTACGGCAGCGCGTTCATCCTGGTTTACCTGCTGTGGATCGGCATCACCCGCCTGATCCTTACAGTGCTGCTGTCCTGTTCCGGTCACCGGATCGGCCCGGCCTACCCGGCGATTCTCTATTACAACCAGATCGTCGGCGCGCTGGTGAAGATCTACGTGTTCTTCCGCCTCGACCGACAGTCCTGGAGTCGCCAGCCCACTTCCCTGACCCGTGATCTCGCCAGCTTTCAAGGTTGGTTCAACACTTGGTCGTCTCGGACCATGACCTTCTCCGCCGGCAGCATTTTTGTCGCCGTGCTGCTGCTGATGGTCTGACCGAACTCGCCTGAATTAACTAGGAAATCGCCCATATGAATACCGCCGTCAACTCCAACGTAGTGCACGAATCCGAAGCCCAGCGCCAACACGCTCGCGTGAAAATTCCGGCCAAGCTGCGTTTCTTCGGCCCTGACCGGACTCCGGTTGAAGCCCGAGTCATCGACCTTTCCGCTGGCGGCCTGGCGTTCAACGCCGGTCAGCTGCCGCTGAAAGTCGGCGATGTGCACAAGGCTCGCCTGCAGTTCGTGATCGATAACCTCGGTTTGGCCATGGACGTGGAATTGCAAATCCGCTCCGTCGATCGCCAGACCGGTCGTATCGGTTGCCAGTTCCAGAACCTGGAACCCCGTGACATTTCCACCCTGCGCCACCTGATCACTTCGCACCTGGCCGGCGACATCGTCAGCGTAGGTGAAATGCTGGCGACCTTGCAGCGCGACAACTTCACCAAGGCGCGCAAGACCAAGGATGGCGGCCACGGCATGACCCCTCTGGGCCGTCTGAAAGCGGTGACTTTCAGCGCCGGTATCTTCGTGGTCGGCCTGGTGGCGTTCGGTTTCATTTTCAAATCGGTGTACGGCATGTACTTCGTCAGCCACGCCCAGGCCGGTCTGGTCAGCGTGCAGGGGATGAACATCACCATGCCGCGCGATGGCACCGTGCAGAGCCTGATCAAGGCTGATGGCGTTGCCGCCAAAGGCGCACCGCTGGCGACCTTCAGCACCAGCATGCTCGACGTACTCAAGGGCCATCTGGACGAAGGTCAACTGCAACCGTCCAAGGTTGAAGAACTGTTCGGCAAGCAAATGACCGGCACCCTGACGTCGCCGTGCGATTGCACCGTGGCTCAGCAATTGGTGGCTAACGGTCAGTACGCCAGCAAAGGCGACGTGATCTTCCAACTGGTGCCGCGCAACACCGAAGCCAACGTTGAAGCACGCTTCTCCTATCGCCAGTTCGGCGACGTGCGTCCTGGCACCACCGTCAGCTTCCAGATCGCCGGCGAAGACCAAACCCGTACCGGCAAGATCGTCAGCAGCACCAGCCTGAAAAGCGCCGACCTGTCATCCGACATCCGCGTGCAGATCAAACCAGATGAGCCGCTGGACAGCGCCTTCGCCGGTCGCCCGGTGGAAGTGAACAGCACTCGTGGCCCGAACCTGAGCTGGCTGATCAACAAAGCCATGGCCGCCGGTCTTTAAACAGAGGACATGCCCGTGACCCTATTCAGTCTCCTGAAAACACCGCGAACCCTGTGGGAGCGGGCTTGCCCGCGATTAGATCAGCGCGGTCTTTCTGAAGTACCGAGTCGCCTGAATCGCGGGCAAGCCCGCTCCCACAGTGGTTATGTGGTGTGCTCACTCGCACTGGCCGTGAGCCTGGCCGGCTGCGCCGGCCTGCCCGACCAGCGCCTGGCCAATGAAGCCCTCAAGCGCGGCGATACCGCGCTGGCGGCGCAGAACTACCAGCAGCTTGCAGACCTGGGTTACAGCGAAGCTCAGGTCGGCCTGGCCGATCTGCAGGTCGACAGCCGTGACCCGGCGCAAATCAAAAAGGCCGAGGCGACTTACCGTGCCGCGGCCAGCGTCTCGCCGCGGGCTCAGGCTCGCCTGGGTCGTCTGCTGGTGGCCAAACCCGGTGCCACCGAAGCCGAACATCACGAAGCCGAAGCGCTGTTGAAGAAAGCCTCGGCCAATGGCGAAGGCAACACCCTGATCCCGCTGGCGATGCTGTACCTGCAATACCCGCACAGTTTCCCGAACGTCAACGCACAGCAGCAGATCAGCCAATGGCGCGCCGAAGGCAAACCGGAAGCCGGTCTGGCGCAAGTGCTGCTCTATCGCACCCAGGGCACTTACGACCAGCATCTGGATGACGTGGAAAAAATCTGCAAAGCGGCGTTGAACACCACCGACATCTGCTACGTCGAACTGGCCACGGTCTATCAGAAACGCGGCCAGCCAGAGCAACAGGCTGAACTGATCAAGCAGATGCAGGCGGGTCACAGCCGTGGCGTCGTTTCTGCGCAACGTGTGGACAGTGTGGCCCGTGTGCTGGGCGATGCGAGCCTGGGCAAGACCGACGAAAAAACCGCTCAGTCGCTGCTCGAAGGCATCGCACCTGGCTACCCGGCGTCCTGGGTCAGCCTGGCGCAATTGCTCTACGACTTCCCGGAACTGGGTGATGTCGACGCCATGATGAAGTACCTGGACAACGGCCGCGCCGCTGATCAGCCGCGTGCCGAACTGTTGCTGGGCAAGCTCTACTTCGAAGGAAAAATGGTGCCGGCCGACGCCAAGGTCGCCGAAGAGCACTTCAAGAAAGCCGTCGGCCGGGAAGTCGCCGCCGATTACTACCTCGGCCAGATTTACCGTCGTGGTTACCTGGGCAAGGTCTATCCGCAAAAAGCCCTGGATCACCTGCTGACCGCTGCGCGTAACGGCCAGAACAGCGCCGATTTCGCCATTGCCCAACTGTTCTCCCAAGGCAAGGGCACCCGACCCGACCCGGTCAACGCTTATGTCTTCAGCCAATTGGCGAAGGCTCAAAACACCCCACAAGCCAATGAGCTTGCGCAAACCATCGAAGCGCAACTGCCGCCTGACCGGCTGGCCGAGGCCCAACGCCTGTTGAAACAAGAACAGGCCATTCGTAGTGCCGTGAGTCCGGACACGCTGGAACTGCACGCCCTGCAAGAAGAAGACGGCGAGGAATCCCTATGAAGCTCAATCCATTCGTGAAGGCCGGTATTGGCCTGACATTCGCCCTGCTGTGGTCGTGCCCAACCCTGGCGGCCCTGACCGAAGACAAGAACTTCGGCCTCGAAGTCAAAATTACCGGCCAGTCCGAAGACGACCGTGACCTGGGCACTGCCAGCGGCGGCGACGTTTCTGGCGTCGGCCTCGACCTGCGTCCATGGGTGTACGGCGAAAGCGGCGCGTGGAGTGCCTACGCCATGGGCCAGGCCGTGACGTCCACCGACATCATCGAAACGGACACCCTGCAACAGTCCGACAGCGACGGTACCCAGACCACCGACAACGGTGATCGCAAAACCAAGAAGAACTACCTGGCGATGCGCGAGTTCTGGGTCGGTTACAGCGGCCTCACGCCCTACCCTGGCGAGATCCTCAAGCTCGGACGCCAACGCCTGCGCAACGACGACGGCCAATGGCGCGACACCAACATCGAAGCCCTGAACTGGACCTTCGACACCACCCTGTTGCGCGCCAACGTCGGTATCGCCGAACGCTTCAGCGAATACCGCACCGACTTGAAAGAGCTGGCACCCAAGGATGAGGATCGTCTGCACGTTTTCGGCGACGTTGCCACTCAATGGTCGCCGGGTAACTGGGTCGGCATTCGCGGTCATCACACCCACGATGACGGCAAGCTCGACTACCCGGAGCCGGGCGTGGCCGGTGATTCGCTGGATAAAAAACAGAACGGCGATATCAGCTGGCTCGGCCTCACCGCCGACAGCGACGCCTACAACTGGCGCAACACCAACACTGTCAACTACTGGGGCAGCATCACCGGCATGAGCGGCGACACCGACACGGTCAACCCGCTGAACGCCGATGGCACGCGTCCGACCGAAGCCAAACGCGGTGAAGACCTCAATGGCTGGGCCACCGATATTGGTCTGCGTCTGCGCCTTGATCCGCAGTGGCAAGTCGGTGCGGCGTATGCCCGTGCCAGCGCCGAGTACGAACAGACCGGCCTGGAAAGCAATCGCTCGAACTACACCGGTACACGCTCGCGGGTTCACCGTTTCGGCGAAGCCTTCCGTGGCGAAATGAACAACATGCAGACCGCTACCCTGTTCGGCTCCTGGATGCTCAACGACGAATACGACGCCAGCCTGATCTACCACAAGTTCTGGCGTGTGGACGGCAACAAGCCGGTCGGCAGCAACGGCATCAATGCCGTCGAAAACAACACCGACGACGTGACCGGCGCAATCCTCTCCAGCACCTCGCTGCCGCTGGAAGATGGCAACAAAGACCTTGGTCAGGAAATGGACCTGGTGGTCACCAAGTACTTCAAGCAAGGCCTGTTGCCGGCGGCGTTGAGCCAGTCGATCGATGAGCCTTCGGCTCTGGTGCGGTTCCGTGGTGGTGTGTTCAAGCCTGGTGATGCGTATGGCAAAGAAGTCGACTCGTACATGCACCGCGCGTTTGTCGACGTGGTCTGGCGCTTCTGATGCAAACCGCGAAGGGAGTGCCCGACATGAACAGTGCCAAGAAAGGCTCGATCAGCCTGCTGGCCGGCGCGCTGCTGCTCGCCAGCGCAGCCGCCTTCGCCACCGTCGAACCGGCCCAGCCTGTGCAAGCGGGAAAATCGACGACCATGGCCAAGGGACTGCAACAGGCCAAGACCTACACCGTCAGCAGCGCGCCAACCGCGCCGCTGGACTTGGCCAAGCCGAAACTGCCGGACACCTCTGGCTACACCGCCGAAGCCATCGCCGCGAAAATCGTGCGCACCAAGCCCGGCAAGATCAGCGTGCGCCGGATGATGCAGGAAAACGCCCTGAAGGACTTCATCGGCGGCGACAACAAGATGGCCGAGTGGGTGGTGCGTCAGCATGGCATCCCGCAGGCGATCTTCGTCGACGACGGCTACATGAACCTCAAGGATCTGGCCAAGAAAGTACCCAAGCAGTACTTCAGCGAAACTTCACCGGGTGTGTTCCTGGCGAAGCTGCCGATCGTGGTGGGTGAGAAAGGCATCCTGGAAATCGACAAGCAGACCCAGGAACTGCGCCTGTCCCAAGAGGCCGGTTCTTTCCTGGTCAACGACGGCCAGCTGTTCGTGCGTGATACCAAAATCACCGGCTGGAGCGAGAAAGCAAACGGCCCGGCGGCCTTCAAGTCGCCCAAGGAGTTCCGTCCGTTCCTGCTGTCCTGGGGTGGCACCGAAACCTACATCGCCAACAGCAAGATCGCCAGTTTCGGCTACGCCAACAGTAAGTCCTATGGCGTGAGTATTTCCCAATACACGCCGAACATGGCCAAGGTGCTCAAGCGCCCTGAACCGTCCGGCTGGATCGTCGGCTCCGAGTTCTCGGACATGTGGTACGGCTTCTACTGCTACGAAACCCGCGACTTCGTGGTCAAGGGCAACACCTACAAAGACAACATCGTCTACGGCATCGACCCCCATGACCGTTCCCACGGTCTGATCATCGCCGACAACACGGTGTACGGGACCAAGAAGAAGCACGGGATCATTATTTCCCGTGAGGTCAACGACAGCTTCATCTTCAACAACCGCAGCTACGACAACAAGTTGTCGGGCCTGGTGATCGACCGTAACAGCGTAAACAACCTGATCGCCTACAACGAGATCTACAAAAACCACACCGACGGCATCACCCTCTATGAGAGTGCTGACAACCTGCTGTGGGGCAACAAGGTGATCAGCAACAAGCGCCACGGCATCCGTATTCGTAACAGCGTGAACATTCGCCTGTACGAAAACATCTCGATGGCCAACGGCCTGACCGGTGTCTACGGGCACATCAAAGACCTGACCGACACCGACCGGGACATCAAGCTCGACCCGTTCGACGCCCAAGTGTCGCTGATCGTCGTCGGCGGTGAACTGGCGGCCAATGGCAGCGGACCACTGTCGATCGACTCGCCGCTGAGCGTGGAGTTGTATCGCGTGTCGATGCTCGCCCCGACCAAATCCAGCGGCATCAGCTTCTCGGGGATTCTTGGCGAGCGCCAGGATGAAATTCTCGACCTGCTGGTGCGCCAGCAGAAAGCCGTGCTGATCGACCCTGTCGAACGCCAGACCGAAATGCGGGACTGAGGATAATTTTATGCACCCACACTTGATCAAATTACTCAGCCTGTCGGCCCTGACCGCTGGCATTCTTGCGGCCAGCGGCGGTGTTCGCGCCGATAACGCCGCCAGCGTAAGCGCACCGAAATTCAAGGCCGATGATTGCTGCAATCTCTGCCCCGAAGCCCACGACCCGAAGAACTACACCACCCGCTATCAGCAGAACTTCACCACACTGGTGCAGGCGCAGGGCGATTGGCTGTTCCGTACGCAAGAAGACTTGCGCACCGAGTTCGACACCACACCCGCTGGCTACAAACGCATGAAACAACTGCACGATGCGTTCAAGAGCAAAGGCGTGGAACTGGTCATCGTTTACCAGCCGACCCGCGGCCTGGTGAACCGCAACAAGCTGAACCCGGCAGAGAAGGCGAGCTACGATTTCGACAAGGCGCTGAGGAATTACAAAACCATGCTCGGGCGTTTCGCGCAGATGGGCTACGTGGTCCCGGACCTGTCGCCACTGACCAACGAATCGCTGCCCGACACCTTGCCAGCCCACGACTTCTACTTCCGCGGCGACCAACACTGGACGCCGTATGGCGCCCAGCGCACAGCGAAAATCGTCGCCGAGAAGGTCAAGCAATTGCCGGCCTTCGCTGACGTTCCCAAGCGTGAATTCGAGACCCATAAGTCGGGTCGCATGGGCAAGACCGGAACGTTACACAACATGGCTGGTCAACTCTGTGGCACCAGCTACGCGATCCAGTACATGGATCAGTTCACCACCGAGCCGAAAGGCGAAGCGGGCGATGGCGATCTGTTCAGTGATTCCGGCAATCCGGAAATTACCCTGGTCGGCACCAGCCACAGTGGCAAGAACTACAACTTCGCCGGTTTCCTCGAAGAGGCCATCGGCGCCGACATCCTCAACGTGGCGTTCCCCGGTGGTGGCTTCGAAGGTTCGATGCTGCAGTACCTGGGCAGCGAAGAGTTCCAGACCAAACCGCCGAAAATCCTCATCTGGGAGTTCTCGCCGCTTTATCGCCTGGACCAGGAAACCATCTACCGCCAGATGATGGCGCTACTGGACAACGGTTGCGAAGGCAAAGACGCGCAGATGAGCGCCAGCGCCACGCTGAAACCGGGCAAAAACGAATTGATGGTCAACAGCAAGAACCTGGACCTGCGCAACAGCAGCCACCAGGTCGATATCCGCTTCGCCGACACCTCGGTGAAAACCTTGCAAGCCACCCTCTGGTACATGAACGGGCGCCACGAGGACATCAAGATCGACAAACCGGAAACCTCCGAAACCGACGGGCGTTTCGCCTTCGAGTTGCGCACGGACGAAGACTGGGCCTCGCAGAATCTGCTGGCCGTCGAAGTCCAGGGACCTGAAAAACCAGGTACCACGCCTCAGAAAGTCGAAGCGAAAATCTGCAAACGCAACGTGTTCTCCGGCGCCGAGCAGCGTACCGCTCAAGCCGGGCAATGAGGCTACCTCTTATGAACTGCATGCAAACCCGAACGCTGAAAAAGATACTCGCGCCCTCCCTGCTGACGCTGGCGATGTTCGCCGGCGCCACCCAGGCTGCCGCGCCACTTCGTCCGCCCCAGGGTTACTTCGCGCCCATTGAAAAAGTCAAAACCGGCGACAAGAGTGAAGGCTGCGACGCGATGCCGACGCCTTACACCGGCGCCCTGCAATTTCGCAGCAAATACGAAGGTTCCGACAAGGCCCGTTCGACCCTGAACGAGGCATCGGAAAAAGCCTTCCGCGACAGCACCGCCGACATCACCAAGATCGAACGCAGCACCAGCAAGCAGGTGATGAAGTTCATGCGTGACGGTAACCCTGCACAACTGGAATGCACCCTGAATTGGTTGACCGCCTGGGCCAAGGCCGATGCACTGATGTCCAAGGACTTCAACCACACCGGCAAGTCCATGCGCAAATGGGCCTTGGGCAGCATGGCTTCGTCCTATGTCCGCCTGAAATTCTCTGACTCGCATCCACTGGCTACCCACCAGGAAGAAGCGCAAGTGATTGAAGCCTGGTTCAGCAAAATGGCTGATCAGGTGGTCAGCGATTGGGACAACCTGCCGCTCGAGCAAACCAACAACCACTCGTACTGGGCCGCCTGGTCGGTGATGGCCACGTCGGTCGCCACCAACCGCCGCGATCTGTTCGATTGGGCCGTCAAGGAATACAAGGTCGGCGTCAATCAGGTCGACGCCCAAGGCTTCCTGCCCAACGAGCTCAAGCGCCAGCAACGCGCCCTCGCCTATCACAACTACGCCCTGCCGCCACTGGCGATGATCGCCAGTTTCGCTCAGGTCAACGGTGTCGATTTGCGTCAGGAAAACAACGGAGCCTTGAAACGCCTGGGTGATCGCGTGCTTGCAGGCGTGGAAGACCCGGATGAGTTCGAGGAGAAGAACGGTAAAAAGCAGGACATGACCGACCTCAAGGTCGATTCGAAATTCGCCTGGCTCGAACCGTTCTGCTCGCTCTACACCTGCACGCCGGATGTGCTGGCGCAGAAACACAAGATGCAGCCGTTCAAGACCTTCCGCCTCGGTGGGGATTTGACCAAGGTCTACGACCCGGCCAGCGAGAAAGGCAACAAAGGTTCTTAGGGTTGATCGTTCCCACGCTCCGCGTGGGAATGCAGCCCGTGACGCTCCGCGTCACATGCCGAAGCGGACGCAGAGTGTCCAGTGAGGCATTCCCACGCAGAGCGTGGGAACGATCGTAACTCTCCAGATTTTGATGGGGGGTTTGGGGGGGCCTTGGCCCTTGACTGTTGGTTAAACATGGAGAGATCGGGATGGTATTTTCATCCAACGTGTTCCTGTTTCTGTTCTTGCCGATCTTTCTCGGCATGTACTACTTGAGCGGAACACGCTATCGCAACTTGCTGCTGCTGATCGCTAGCTACGTGTTCTACGCCTGGTGGCGTGTGGACTTCCTTGCGCTGTTCGCAGCCGTCACGCTGTGGAACTACTGGATCGGCCTGAAGGTTGGTGCGGCAGGCGTTCGGACCAAACCGGCCCAGCGCTGGCTGCTCCTGGGCGTGGGTGTCGACCTGTGCATCCTCGGCTACTTCAAGTACGCCAACTTCGGCGTGGACAGCATCAACGCGATGATGACCTCGGTCGGTCTGTCGCCGTTCATCCTGACCCACGTGCTGTTGCCGATCGGGATCTCGTTCTACATCTTCGAGTCCATCAGCTACATCATCGACGTCTACCGTGGTGATACCCCGGCGACCCGCAACCTGATCGACTTTGCCGCATTCGTGGCGATCTTCCCGCACTTGATCGCCGGCCCCGTGTTGCGTTTCCGCGACCTGGCCGACCAGTTCAACAACCGCACCCACACCCTCGACAAGTTTTCCGAAGGTGCCACGCGGTTCATGCAGGGCTTCATCAAGAAGGTCTTCATCGCCGACACCCTGGCGGTGGTGGCCGACCATTGCTTCGCCTTGCAGAACCCGACCACGGGCGATGCCTGGCTCGGCGCCCTGGCCTACACCGCGCAGCTGTACTTCGACTTCTCCGGCTACAGCGACATGGCAATTGGTCTGGGCTTGATGATGGGTTTCCGCTTCATGGAAAACTTCAAACAGCCGTACATCAGCCAGTCGATCACCGAGTTCTGGCGTCGCTGGCACATCAGCCTGTCGACCTGGTTGCGTGACTATCTGTACATCACCCTCGGCGGTAACCGTAAAGGCACGCTGATGACTTATCGCAACCTGTTCCTGACCATGCTGCTCGGTGGTCTGTGGCACGGCGCGAACATCACCTACATCGTCTGGGGTGCCTGGCACGGCATGTGGCTGGCGATCGAAAAAGCCCTTGGCCTGAACACTTCGCCGCGCAGCATCAACCCGATCCGTTGGGCGCTGACCTTCCTGCTTGTGGTCATGGGCTGGGTGATTTTCCGCGCAGAAAACCTGCACGTCGCCGGTCGCATGTACGGTGCGATGTTCAGCTTCGGCGAATGGTCGTTGTCGGAACTCAACCAGGCCAGCCTCACCGGTCTGCAAGTGGCAACCCTGGTGGTGGCCTACGTCACCCTGGCGTTCTTCGGCATCCGTGATTTCTACACCAACCGGCCACCGGTCAAGACCAAGCCTGCGGTGAACACCGAAACCGACGGCCCTGCCGCGGCTACGCCTGGAATGATCAAAGCCGTACCGGGTGACAACCCGGCCAGCATCCATGAACCAGGTTACACCGTCGGCGTTGAAGCGACTGTGCAACCGGCCTACTGGACCGCTGACTGGTCCCGTTACGTGATGCGCGCTCTGGTACTGCTGCTGTTCATCGCCTCGATTCTCAAACTCTCGGCGCAAAGCTTCTCGCCGTTCCTTTACTTCCAGTTCTGAGGGATCTGACTATGACCCGCTCATTACGCATCTTCTACATCGCCCTGTTCCTGGTGACCTTGCTGGTCCTGGGCGTGTGGTCGGTACGCAGCTTCTTCGGCTTCAGTACCAACGCCGATGCGACCGTGCTCAACGGTCGCTGGAGCAAAGCCGTCGAGACGCACTACGACGACGAGTTCCCGATCAAGCGCCTGGGCACCAACCTTTGGGCCGCGCTGGATTTCAAACTGTTCAACGAAGGTCGTCCGGGCGTGGTGCTCGGTCGCGATCAGTGGCTCTACAGCGATGAAGAGTTCCACCCGATCGTCAACGAAGAGTTGAACCTGCAGGGCAACTACGCGCTGGTCGAAGGCGTGCGCCAGACCTTGAAAAAACAAGGTGTACAACTGGTGATGGCGATTGTCCCGGCCAAGACGCGTCTGTACCCGGAACACCTGGGTGAAGAGAAGCCGGCAAGTATCCACGCCAATCTGTACCAGGACTTCCACGCTCGTGTGGCGGCCGACAAGATCCTCGCCCCCGACCTGCTAGGCCCGATGCAAAAGGCCAAGCAAGACGGTCAGCAAGTGTTCCTGCGCACCGACACCCACTGGACCCCGGAAGGCGCGCAAGTCGCTGCCCAGACTCTGGCCAAAACCATTGCCGACAAGGCTCCGCTCAGCGGCGAACCGCAAAACTTCGTCACCGAACCTGCGGAGAAGGTGACGCACAAGGGTGACCTGCGTTTGTTCCTGCCGCTGGACCCTCTGTTCGAAAACCTGATGCCGGCGCAAGAGCCTTTGCAGAAGCGCAACACCGTGGCGGCCCAGGATCAGCCTGCCGGTGATGACGCCCTGTTCGCCAACACTGAAGTGCCGGTGGCCCTGATTGGCACCAGCTACAGCGCCAACCCGAACTGGAACTTCGTCGGTGCGCTGAAAGAAGCGTTGCACAGCGACGTGGTCAATTACGCCGAAGACGGCCATGGCCCGATTCTGCCGATGCTCAGCTACCTGAAAAGCGATGCTTTCAAGAACAGCCCGCCACAAGTGCTGATCTGGGAGTTCCCTGAACGATATCTGCCTGTGAATAACGAAATCGGTGACGCCGACCCGCAGTGGGTCGCAGAGCTTAAACAAGCCGGCGCACGCCAACAAAACGTAGCTGCAAACACTAAATCCGAGACGCCCGACCGGGCGCAAAACTGAAAGAGAGGTACTTCCATGACTTTCACTACTACTCCTCGCCGTCTCGCCGCTCGCTCCCTAAAAGCAGTTGCCCTCGTCGCCGGCATGAGCGTGCTGTCGATGCAGGCCTTCGCCGGTGACGCCGCGCTTTACGGCCCGACCGCACCGAAAGGCTCCAGCTTCGTGCGGGTCTACAACGCCGCCAACGCTGAAGTCAGCGCCACTGTTGGCAGCACCAACCTGAGCGAAGTCGCGCCGCTGTCCAGCACCGACTTCAGCTTCATGCCGGGCGGCGATTACAGCGCCAAGGTCGGCAGCCAGACCCTGCCAGTGAAATTGGCCGGCGACCACTATTACACCCTGGTCAACAACGCCAGCGGCGCACCACAACTGATCGAAGAGCCGCCGTTCAAGAACAAGCAGAAATCCCTGGTTCGCGTACAGAACCTCAGCGACAAGGCCCTGACCCTGAAAACCGCCGACGGCAAGACCGAAGTGGTCCCGTCCGTGGCAGCCAAGGGCCGTGGCGAGCGTGAAATCAACCCGGTGAAAGTCAGCCTGGCACTGTACGACGGCGCCACCAAAGTCGGCGACGTGAAACCGGTTGCCCTGGAACGAGGCGAAGCCGCGGTGCTGTACGTCACCGGCAGCGGCAGCAGCCTGTCGCCAGTGTGGGTCAAGCGCCCGGTGTCG
Organism: Pseudomonas sp. GW822-FHT02E03; assembly: GCF_058802325.1. Classification (NCBI taxonomy): domain Bacteria; kingdom Pseudomonadati; phylum Pseudomonadota; class Gammaproteobacteria; order Pseudomonadales; family Pseudomonadaceae; genus Pseudomonas; species Pseudomonas sp. GW822-FHT02E03. The sequence continues at coordinate 16,809 of NZ_JBXAOA010000038.1, forward strand.
ACGCGCTGATTAATTCTCTGAATTGACGCTCCCCTTGTGGGAGCGGGCTTGCCCGCGATGCAGACAACTCGGTGCAACAGATACTCCGAGGTGATGCCATCGCAGGCAAGCCAGCTCCCACAGAGGACCGAGGTGTCAATTCGGACACGGAACAAGAACAAGAGTGAAACGACAGAACGCAGTAGCTCTAACCCAATCGATTTTGAAGGAGTAACAACATGATTCCGGTGATCTTGTCAGGTGGTAGCGGCTCACGTCTTTGGCCGCTTTCGCGTAAGCAATTCCCCAAGCAATTCCTCGCCCTGACCGGCGAACACACGCTGTTCCAGCAAACCCTGGAACGCCTGGTGTTCGAAGGCATGGATACCCCGATCGTGGTCTGCAACAAGGAACACCGTTTCATCGTCAACGAGCAGTTGAGCGCCCGCAACCTGGACGTGCAGCGCGTGCTGATGGAACCCTTTGGCCGCAACACGTCGCCGGCCGTAGCCCTGACCGCGATGATGCTGGTCAATGAAGGTCGCGACGAGTTGATGCTGGTGCTGCCGGCCGACCACGTGCTGGAAGACCAGAAAGCCCTGCAACGCGCCCTGGCCCTGGCCACCGTGGCCGCCGAGCGTGGCGAGATGGTGCTGTTCGGCGTGCCGGCGACCAAACCGGAAACCGGTTACGGCTACATCAAGTCCACCAACGATGCGCTGCTGCCGGAAGGCGTCAGCCGTGTCTCGCACTTCGTCGAAAAACCGGACGTGAAACGCGCCACCGAATTCGTCCAGTCCGGTGGTTACTTCTGGAACAGCGGCATGTTCCTGTTCCGCGCCAGCCGTTTCCTCGAAGAGCTGAAAAAGCATGATCCGGACATCTACGACACCTGCGTACTGACGCTGGAACGTAGCGCACAGGATGCCGACACCGTCGACATCGACCCCGCCACCTTCGCCTGCTGCCCGGACAACTCCATTGACTACTCGGTGATGGAAAAAACCCAGCGCGCCTGCGTCGTGCCCCTGACCGCCGGCTGGAGCGACGTCGGTTGCTGGTCGTCGCTGTGGGAAGTCAATGAAAAAGATGCCAACGGTAACGTCACCAAAGGCGACGTGGTCATCCAGGACAGCAAGAACTGCATGATCCACGGCAACGGCAAACTGGTGTCGGTGATCGGCCTGGAAAACATCGTGGTCGTCGAAACCAAGGACGCCATGATGATCGCCCACAAGGACAAGGTCCAAGGCGTGAAACAGATGGTCAACACCCTCAACGCTCAGGGCCGCAGCGAAACCCAGACCCACTGCGAAGTCTATCGTCCGTGGGGCTCCTACGACTCGGTCGACATGGGCGGCCGCTTCCAGGTCAAGCGCATCTCGGTCAAGCCGGGCGCGTGCCTGTCGCTGCAAATGCACCACCACCGCGCCGAACACTGGATCGTGGTCAGCGGCACTGCTGAAGTGACCTGCGACGAAAACGTGTTCCTGCTGACTGAAAACCAGTCGACCTACATTCCGATCGCCTCGGTTCACCGTCTGCGCAACCCGGGCAAGATTCCACTCGAGATCATCGAAGTGCAATCGGGCAGCTACCTGGGCGAAGACGATATCGAGCGGTTTGAAGATATCTACGGTCGCTCCAACCCGATCGAGCGTGGCGTGTCGGTGAAAACCATCGCGCAGTAACGCTCAGTAAAACAAGAAGCCCCCGTCCAGCCCGCTGCGTTCCCTATCCGCAGTGGGTTGGGTGGGGGCTTTTTTTGCCGACGTCATGCCAAATCACATTTTCAATGGATTTCTATTTTGCTTTGCAAATGTTTTCCATTTGTCTAACAACTGGCTAGGCAACGGATTCAATTTTCCTGTTTTAAAATAACCACTTTGTAATTCACTCCTTGTCACATGGCCTGAATCGATCATGAATTTAGCCATGTTCCCACCCCAATGTTGAGCCTCTCCACCTACGCTCGTTGTGAAATAACCCGTTTTGTATACCGCCCCGGAATACATTGCATTAAAGACCTGATTGGCAAAGTAGTCGGTAATGTGTTCGTCATAATTACTGTTACTTACAGACGTATCCGTCTCCTGTTGAAAGCCCACATGCCCGTGCGAAGAAGAATGCAAGGCTTCGTGAACAATCGTCGAGCGGATTTTATCTCTATCAAGCTGACCATTTTCAGAATAATCCGGTGCGGTTATCCCCATGTAAATTGTTCCGTCTGGCGACGTCCAGGCGGCAGGATTGGCACGAAGATCGTCCTTATTAAACTGCATCGTTTCATTGCCAGGAATAGACCTGATTTTTTCAAAAAGCTGTTCGTGCGTTACATCCACTACTTTTATAGTGTTAACCGATACGCCAAATAGTTGATTGATTGTTTTGGCAAGCTGATCCGTGTCGACATAGTCTTTTGTTTGCCATGGCTTTGAGGCCTGATTCGCCGGCATTTGTGGGCGCGCCAACACAATAGGCTCAAAAAGCTTCTGAGTCTGCGCGACTTGCCCAGGCAGTGCTGGCCGTGGCGGCACGGGGCCGAAGCCAGACGGCGGTGGAGGTGGCAGTGCTGCCGATCCCGGTGGCGAAGGTGGTTGTGGAGGCACGGGGGGTGCGCTCGGTACATTAGGCGCCCGTCCATCGACATCGATCAACGTGACGGGGTTATTTCTAACCATCCGATACAGGTTCAAGCCATCCACCGCGCCTGCAGGATCCGTATGGAGCCAGCGCTGCAACCACGGTATGTAATACCGAAACCCATAGTAATAAAGCCCCGTCGCATCCCGTTCCTTGCCCGAATAGCGAATCGTTTTGTAACTCGCCTCAACGACGCCCGCCCCGGCAAACCAAGCCGTTTCGCCAAAGGGATAGTAAGTTTCCTGACTGATGATTCGCGCGTCGTCGGCCAGTTCCAGCGTGCAGGATTTCAGGTGATCGACCAGGCTGTAGCGGTATTGATCGTTGGCGATACCGGACGGTGGCGCTGTTTCCCAATGCAGCACTCGTACGCTATTGAGTCCCGCTTGGGCGGTGATCACCTGCAATACTTCTCCCGTGCCGTTATCGCTGCGCATTTCAAGCCCCGGAAGATAACGCACTTCAGCCACCACGGTCCGGGCATTGGTCTGCAATGAGCGGATTTTGCGTACCCGCTGCCCACCGCCATCGTAGACATAGGACTCCCTGTCATTGAGCCCGGAAACGCGTTCCACCGGGCTGACCGACTGCAACTGATTACGCAGATCCCAATTCAGGATCCGCCCCTGATCCAGCTCCAGCAAATTGCCCTTGGCGTCGAACGCCGCGGCGATGTCCTCTTCGGTCGGCGGCACGCCGTTGCGCCAGGGCAGACAACGATTGCTGTAGCGGGCCGCTTTCAGTTCGCGCCCCCGACTCTGCGCGCCGACGTGCGTCAGCGTCAGCAGATTCCCCCCCTCGTCATAGCGGTAGGTCTGGCGATAGTTGCTGACCGCCGACGGATCGACCCGCCCTACCGACGCCGGCCCCTGCGGAAGAGTGCCCTCCTCCCAGCCGTCGGCTTGGATCAATTGATACAGGCTGTCGTAGATAAAGCGACTGATGGGATCGATGCGCTGGTTGTTGAAGTAACGCACCCGCAGTGCCCTGTCCTCGATGCTCAGGACATTGCCCATCCGGTCATAATCGTAGATCAGGTGTTGCAACAGTCCGGCACTGGCATCCTGTGCCCGGCGCTCCATCAGCAGACCGTCTTCGGGGCGGTAAACGAGGGTCGTCTGTACGTTGTTACCAGCGGTTTCGTGTTCGACCTGACCCTGCGCGCTGTACCGAATATCGCGCACCAGCGTTTGCCAGGTTGTCAGCCCATGGAGTTGCAGTCGCGCCTCACGCAATTGTCCATCAAGCGTCAGGTGGAAGGCCTGACGATTCTCCTTGGCATCGGTCTGTTCCAGCACATGCCCCTGTGGACCGAAACGCCATGTCGACGACGCACCGTCACCGGGCTCAAGCAGCCGCTCGCGATCGGCTTCCAGCTCCGGCCAGTCGGGGGCAACAGGGTCCAGGGTGAAGTGACGGACTTGCTTCACGCATTGGCCGGTGATCGAAAATGCCTCGAACAGCACCGTCCCGGCCGGATCGTCATGACGGATCAACTGCCCGCATTGATTCTGGTCGCCCTGATCGGGCCCGCCATAGGTCATGCGTTCAACGCACCTTCGCGGCTCAGTTTCGCCCTGCTCGAACACTGCCACAGGACGAAGCAGGTCGTCGTATTCAACCTCACGTTGTGTACCTCGGCTGTCCCACGCCAGCAAAATCTCGTCGCCCAGACCGGGCAGGTTCAGCTGCAATCCAGCATCGACGCTGACGGTACACAGCGCATGGCCGGACAGCGAATGCACGGTCGTTGAATTGGCGGGAGTCAGAGGATCTTCAGCCTGCAATGCCCAAAGCCGCGGATCCCACTGTTTTATCGGGTGGCCCGCAGCATCATGGGCCGTGCGATTGATGCGTGCTTCAGTGGGCAGGTTTTCAACGGCGCGCCAATAATCCACCGTACGGATGGTCAAGCCGCGCGGGTCGACGGCGGATAATTTTGGTGTTTTGTGGTGCATTCCCATTCCCATTCCCATTGCCACCGCCCGCCGAAATACAACCCTATTGAGCAATGTCTTCTAACGTATCGAGAGCACTACCGCCTACTATCAGAAATGACAGTACCGACCAACGGCCATCGATCTTGCTCCACGAATGTCCATTCCCGCGCCCCTTCGGTAGGATGGTGTTTATGAGTTCAAGGAGCGTTCACACATGTTCATCGGCGTCCTGCTGGTCATCACCTGGCTGATCCTGCTGCTGCGCTACCCGTCCAAGGCCGTGCCGGTGTCCATGGCCGCCGCTGTCGGGTTGGGCCTGGTGGCGGTGTGGGTGTTCTGGCTGGACACCCGCGAGGTCAAGCAACTGGCGCGCCTGGAGTTGCGCATCACCTACGCGCCCGAGCACTGCCCGGCGGATCGCCCCTTGAAGCTGACGATGAACAACGGCAACGACGTTCCGCTGACCGAACTGCGCTGGCGAATCGCCGCTTATGCACCGGGCGATACGGTCAATCTGGCTGACAATCAATACGCCGCACCGCGCTATCGCGGCCCTGGCGAACTGCAGGCCGGTGGTAATTGGGAAGACTGTTTGCCTATGCCGCCGTTGCGCCCCGGTTATCGCCCGCAAACCCTGGAGTTTCGCGCCGAGCGTTTGCAGGGTAGTTTCTCCGACTGATCCCTTTTCTTTTTGCACAAGGACCGCGCCATGCCCGTTGCGTTGATTACCGGTTGTTCCAGCGGCATTGGCCGCGCCCTCGCCGACGCTTTCAAAAGTGCCGGGTACGAAGTCTGGGCCAGCGCCCGCAAAGCCGAAGACGTAGCCGCTCTAACCGCCGCCGGGTTCACCGCCGTGCAACTGGACGTGAACGATGGCCCGGCCCTCGAACAACTGAGCGAGCGGATCAATCAGCAACGCGGCGGCCTTGATGTGCTGATCAACAACGCCGGCTATGGCGCCATGGGGCCGCTGCTCGACGGCGGTGTGCCGGCCATGCAGCGGCAATTCGAAACCAACGTGTTTGCGATCGTTGGCGTGACTCGCGCGATGTTCCCGGTGCTGCGTCGCGCCAGGGGCCTGGTGGTGAACATCGGCAGCGTTTCCGGGGTTTTGATCACGCCATTTGCTGGCGCCTACTGCGCCTCGAAAGCCGCGGTGCATGCCTTGAGCGATGCGCTGCGCATGGAATTGGCACCGTTCGGTGTGCGGGTCATGGAAGTTCAGCCAGGGGCCATCGCCTCCAGCTTCGCCAGGAATGCCGGCCAAGAGGCTGAGCAACTGATCACCGAGCAATCGCCATGGTGGCCGCTGCGTGAAGGTATTCGCGCGCGGGCCAAGGCGTCTCAGGACAAGCCGACGCCGGCCAGTGAATTTGCCGCCGGTTTATTGAAGGCCGTGCAGCAGAATAAACCCCCGCGTCTGGTGCGTTTGGGTAATGGTAGCCGGGCGTTGCCGTTGATGGCGGGGTTGTTGCCCAAGGGGTTGCTGGAGTCGGGGTTGATGAAGCGGTTCGGGTTGAAGGGGCAACTCTAAGACCGAGTCGACATCATCGCGGGCAAGTCGAATCGTCGCACCGCCGCTCCCACACAGTTCTGCTGGGTGGCATAGATAGCATTCACACCAAAGATCACTGTGGGAGCGGGCTTGCCCGCGAAGACGTCAGGACAGACGCTGCAAAATTTCAGGAAACAGCATGACCAACTACACCGAATACTTTGACGAAGTGATCCAGGCTCACATAGCCATTGAACAATGGCTGGCCGAGGAGCGGGACGAATCCGAGCTTGAACAATTACTCATGCGTTTTTCACCCCGGTTTTCCATGATCTCGCCGTTGGGCCGGGTGCTGGATTTCGAGGCGTTGAAGGAATTGTTTCTGCTGGCGGGCGGGAAAAAGCTCGGGTTCAGGATTGAGCTCAGCGAGTTGCGAGGTGTAGCGCTGTACGACGGTGGCGCGGTGGTGAGTTACCGCGAGCAGCAGACCGATGCGACAGGGCTGCATTCTGATCGACGGTCTTCGGTGGTGTTCGAGAAACAGGCCGATGGCAAGGTGGTTTGGCGGCATTTGCATGAGACGTTTTGCAAGGAGTGAACTGTCGAACATCTACCTGAGGGACCGAGTTGCCTCATTCGCGAGCAAGCCCGCTCCCACATTTGATCTTCAGTGAACACAAAATATGTGCACAAAGTAGATCAAGTGTGGGAGCGGGCTTGCTCGCGAAGCAGACGACTCGGCCTGTCAGTTACCCCTCGACAGCCTGTTTCACCACAACGGTGCAAGTAATCCCCGCCGCCAACAGCACACCCTCCGGCACTTCATCAATGTGAATCCGCACCGGCACCCGCTGCGCCAGGCGCACCCAGTTAAAGGTCGGGTTCACATCGGCGATCAGCTCGCGGCTTTCGGGATTATCCCGGTCATAGATGCCGCGAGAGATGCTTTCCACATGCCCCTTGAGCACTTCGCCGCTCATCAATTGCATATCGGCTTTATCGCCCACGCGCACATGCGGCAGTTTGGTTTCTTCGAAGAAGCCATAAACCCAGAACGAATTCATGTCGACCACGGCCATTTTCGCTTCGCCGATGCGCGCGTAGTCGCCGCGATGGACGTTGAGGTTGGTGACGTAGCCGTCCACCGCCGCGCGCACTTCGGTGCGTTTGAGGTTCAGTTCGGCCGCTTCCAGTTGTGCCTGGGCGTGCTGGTAATCGGCCAGGGCCGAATCGGCGATGTTGGTGGCGTCGTCGCGGTTTTCCCTGGAGATCACCAGGTTGTCGAGATCGGCGCGGCGATGGGCGTTGACCTTGCGCATCTCCCACGTGGCTTTGCGCGAGGCCACCAGCGACTGCGCCTGTTTCACCGCGATGCGGTAATGCTCGGGGTCGATGCGCATCAGCAAATCGCCCTTCTTCACTAGCTGATTGTCGCGCACCGGCACGTCCACCACTTCACCGGTAACGTCGGCGGCGACGTTGATGATGTCGGCGCGCACCCGGCCGTCGCGGGTCCAGGGCGTGTTCATGTAATGCACCCACAGGGTCCGGCCGATCCACAGGGCAAGGGCCAACACCAACAGGGTTGCGAGCAGGCTGAAAAGCTTTTTCATCAGGGCCTTCTTCAGTGATAGAAAGTCAACGGTAAACAGTCAGCGCAAGAGCGCCGAACAGACAGGTAAACAGACTCAGGCGCAATAGCGCCGGGTGCCAGAAGAAGCGGTACAGATCGAACCCGGACAAGAATCGATCCAGCGCCCAGGCCAACGCCGCGGCAATGAAAAACATCAGGGTCATGGTCGGCATGTACACGCCGTGGAAGGCGATTTCACGAGGCATGTTCAAGTCCTTGGGGCTTGGTGATAGCACTAGCTTTTATGTAGCCGGCCAGTGGCGATTGCGGGTCGAGCAGCGAGGTGCGGATGAAGTGCAGGTAGCTCTTCACCCGACGCAACGCCGAGGTATCGAAGTGCGGCGCGAAGGGCTCATCGGTGGCCTGCACGCGGCTGATCGCGTGGTCGACCGCGACCAGGGCACGCTCCAGATTGCTCGGGCTCGGCTGCAGAAACAGTCGCACCAGCGAACGCCCCATCGCCCGGATCGCCTGACGCCACGGCTGGGATTCGGCATAGGCCGGGTGCACCGGCAGAATCGCCTGTTCCTTGCGCAACTCGATGATCGCGTGGCCGACTTCCAGCACCACGAACATCCAGCGCAACAAGTCCCGTTGCACCTGCGGCTGTCCTGCTGCGAGGCCATAGGCCTGATGCAAAAGATCGCGAGTGCGACTTTCGAAACTCGATGCCAAACCTTTGAGTTTGCCGCTGATGGCGTAGACCACTTGCCCGCGCAAATCCTGCTCCAGGCGCCGCCATAACCAGCGACTGTTGGGCGGCAAAATGATCGCCCCGGCCGCCGCACACACCAGCATGCCCATAATCATGGCGAGGTAGTCGTTGATGAAGGCGTAAGGGTTGTAAACCGTGAGGTTGTCCGGCACCGAACCGGTGCTGAAGAAGATCAGCAACCCCAGGCCAACCCCGGCGTATTGCGGCCGTGAAGTCAGGAACGCCCCGATCACGATCACCGGCGCGAGCATCACGCAGAGCAACGCAAACCCGTCGATCAAGGGGAAGATGAAGAACATCTCGACGAAGCCGATCAGCGCCCCGAGCAACGTCCCGCAGGCCATCTGAAACGCCATCCGTTTGGGGTTCGGTGTCGCTGCTGAAAGGCCGACGGTGGCGGCGGCGATCAGGGTCATGGTCGCCCCGCTCGGCCACGCGGTGGCCACCCAATAACTGCCGAGCACCACGAGAATGAATGCTGCGCGAAGGCCCGATGCCGCCGAAGCCAGCCAGTTGGTTTGCGGGGTGAAGGGCTCGTCCCAACGTTCCCGTTCGTGGCTGTGATCGGCCAGCGATGCGTGGGTCTGTGCATAACTGTGCAGGTCGTCGACATAGCGATAAAGCAGCTCGTAGGCGGTGTGAAAATCCAGCTGCTCGGCGTCGCTCGGATCACTCTCCTGAAAGGTCGCCCGCAGGCTGCGGACCCGCGCCGGCAAGTTGTCCTTATAGGTCGCCAAAGCACTGGCCAGGCGTGCAGCGTCGGGGCTGGTCAAGGCCCGACCGCTGAAGCCGTCGAGCACTTCCGCCAGATCCTGTAACCCCGGTTTGATCGCCGCGACAACCTGATCGGTGCCGCTGTTGCGCAGGCGTTCGAGCAACTGATGCAGCGCATTGAAGCGCGTGGTAATGCCCATGAACTCGCTGTTCAAGCGACTGAGCCGCCCGTTGCGCCGACGCATGTGCGGGTCTTCGAACACCGTGACGCTGCGCAGCCCCTCCAGACCTACCGCCTCGGCGATAAACCGCACGTTGTTCGCTTCAAATGCCTCGCGCCGGCTGCGACCGCGCAAGCCATCGGTGACGAACAAGGCAAACACGCCGAAGCGCTGATACAAGGCATTGCGCATCGCGGCGCTGGCGGTTTGCGGCAGGATCGCGGCGCTCACCAGCGTCGAGCAGAGAATCCCCAGGGAGATTTCCAGCACACGCCAGACTGCTGCCATGAACGCGCCGTCGGGATGCGCCAATGCAGGCAGTCCGATCATCGCCGCCGTATAACCGGCGAGTACAAATCCGTAGGCGCGGAAGTTGCGATAACGCGCCGCGCCGGCCGAGCAGAGGCCGACCCAGATCGCCAGCGAGCCGAGGAACAGTTCGGTGTTCTGCGCAAACAGGGCAATCAACGCGACCATCACCGCCGACCCGGCCAACGTGCCGAGGAAGCGATAGAAACTCTTGGCGAAAACCTGGCCGCTTTGCGGTTGCATAACGATGAACACAGTGATCATCGCGGTGCGCGGTTGCGGCAGCTCAAGGCGCATGGCCAGCCACAGGGTCAGGAACGCCGCGAACAGCACCTTGAAAATGTACACCCAGGTCACGCCGTCGCTGCGTGCCCAGTCGAAGAAACCCCGGCGCCATTCAAGGGAATACAGCCAGCGCAAAGGTGCGGGCAAGGGAGTCATGAAATTTTTGCTCATTGAGATTCGGTCAAGACGCAGAACCTGTGGGAGCGGGCTTGCCCGCGATGGCGGTGTGTCAGGCGCCATCAATGTCGGATGTGATGACGCCATCGCGGGCAAGCCCGCTCCCACAGGGTTTGTGTTCAACGCAAAAGAACCGGGGTTTTCGGGGGTTGGGTTTTCTCGGCGTTCGGGACGTCATTGCCCGCACCGAGTCCACCGCCAAGCGCCGTCACCAGCTCGGCATGAGCACTCAACCGCGCAGCCTGAACCTGCTGCCGCACTTGTTGCTGCTTGAACAACAAAGTCTGCGCATTGAGCACGTTGAGGTAATCGGTTAGCCCGCGCTGATAGGCGATCATCGCGATGTCGTAGGTCTTCTGCGCCGTGGCCACCGACTCGGCGGCGAAGGCCTGTTGCTTGTCCATCGACTCGCGGCGAATCAACTGGTCGGAGATGTTCTTCAGTGCATTGACCAGCGTCTGGTTGTACCTGGCCACCGCGATGTCATAACCCGCCGAGGCTTCGCCCAACTCCGCACGCAAGCGCCCACCGTCGAAGATCGGCAACGAAATCGCCGGGCCGACGCTGTAGTTGAGCTTCTTGCCAGTCAAAAACTCCAGCGCACCACCGCCGGTGGCCATGTAGCCGAGACTGCCGACCAGATCGACGTTGGGGTAGAAGCCCGCGTGAGCGACATCGATGCCCCGCGCCTGCGCCGCCACTTGCCAGCGACTGGCAACCACGTCCGGGCGTTGACCGAGCAATTGCGCCGGCAAGGAGGACGGCAGTTTCAATGCCGCGCCCAACGACAGTGTCGGCCGTTGCAACTGCGCACCCTCCCCCGGCCCCTTACCGGCCAGCGCGGCGAGTTGGTTGCGGCTTAGGGCAATTTCCTCGTCCAGGGCATCGATTTGCCGATGGGTTTCCGGCAAGGGTGTTTCGGCCTGGCTGACTTCGAAATGGGTGCCGATGCCGCCGTCCAGACGTTTCTGTGCCAGGTCGAGAATTTGCTGTTGCTGCTTCAAAGTCGCGGCTGCGATGTCCCGTTGCGCATAATGCAACGAGAGCTCGATGTAGGCGCGCACGATGTTGTTCTGCAATTCAAGCTGGGCCTGCCGTGCTTCGGCGGCGCTCATGTGAGCCATGTCCACGGCGCGCTCGGTGGCGTTGCTTTCGCGCCCCCAGAGGTCGAGGGCATAGCTGAAACCCAGCGCGGCGTTGTTGTCCCAAGTGGTGGTGTTGGCCAACTCGCCGGGGCCGTAGAACTGATCGGTGGGCCAGTTGTGGCGCTTGAGGGTGGATTGGCCATTGATCTGCAACGACTCGGCGGACTCGGCAAGGCCGGCCATCGACCGCGCCTGACGCACTCGCGCAGCGGCCATGGCCATGCTCGGGCTGCCTTGCAGGGCGAGGTCGATCCAGCGGTTCAATTGCGGGTCGCCGTAGGCTTGCCACCATTGAGCGGTGGGCCAATGAGCGTCTTGCTCGGCGCTCTGAATGGCATCGTCGGTGGCCAATGAATTGGCCTCCAGTGCCTTGTCTTGCGGGGCAATACCTGCGGTGCCGATGCAGCCGCTGATTGCCAGGGTTAAAGCCAAAACACTGAGCGTCTTGAGCGCTCTGTTGATGCGACGCGGCACTGCTGCAAATTCCTGAAATAGGGGGAGATCCTGTAGGAGCGAGGCTTGCCCGCGAAGGCGTCTTATCAAGCGACGGCCATGGTGCCTGTGAGGACGCCTTCGCGGGCAAGCCTCGCTCCTACATGGGACCGGCGCAATTCTAGGGGTGGGCCTTGTTGGCGATAAGCCGGGATTCTTGTGAATCTTTGTTACCGTTAACGCGATAATCCCTTGGTCGCGCCTTTAGTCGTCTGTAAAGAATCAGCAACTTCGTGTCACAATTTGCCATTCGCCAAGAGAGCACCCCATGGACACTTTGCAAAACATGCGCGCCTTCAGTTACGTGGCCGAGGCCGGCAGCTTCACCGCCGCCGCCGTGCAACTCGACACCACCACGGCCAACGTCTCGCGCGCGGTCTCCAACCTGGAAGCCCACCTGCAAACCCGCCTGCTCAACCGCACCACCCGCCGCATCGCCCTGACCGAGGCCGGCAAGCGCTATCTATTGCGTTGCGAGCAGATCCTGGCCTACGTCGAAGAAGCCGAAGCCGAGGCCAGCGACGCCCACGCGCGCCCGGCCGGGCAACTCAAGGTGCATACCATGACCGGCATCGGTCAGCACTTCGTGATCGACGCCATCGCCCGTTACCGCAAAACCCACCCGGACGTGACCTTCGACCTGACCATGGCCAACCGCGTGCCGGATCTGCTCGACGAGGGCTACGACGTGTCCATCGTGCTCGCCAGCGAACTGCCCGACTCGGGCTTCGTCTCCCAGCGTTTGGGCATCACCTACAGCATCGTTTGCGCATCGCCCGCCTATGTAAAAGCCAACGGCTGCGCGCACAAACCCAGCGATTTGCTCAACCACGCCTGCCTGCGCCTGGTGAGCCCGGTCATCCCGCTGGAGAAATGGGCCTTCGATGGCCCTGATGGCCAGGAAATGGTCACCATCAACAGCTCACCGTTTTTGGTGAACTCCGCTGATGCGATGAAGACTGCAATCACCAGCGGCATGGGGGTTGGCGTTTTACCGGTGTACGCGGCGATTGAAGGGCTGCGCAACGGCACGTTGGTGCGGGTGATGCCGAACTATCGTTCACAGGAATTGAATCTGTATGCGATCTACCCGTCGCGGCAGTATCTGGATGCGAAGATCAAAACCTGGGTCGAGTACTTGCGTGGGTCGTTGCCGGAGATATTGGCGGCGCATCAGGCGGAATTGGCGGCGTATGAGTTGAGTGGGAGTTTGGGCGGGGCGCGGTTGGCGAATTGAGCTACAGACGGTCCTACAAATCGCCGAGATTCAGGGACGTTTCCGACGCGTTTTGACGGTTGGTGTGTGGGACGGGAGATGGGTAGGCTTTGTGGGTCGCTGATGCATCAGCGATCGGGCCTGGAAACCCGAATCAACGTTTAACCTCTGCACATGGCATACTGCGGCGCTTTTTCTGCTCGCAATGTTATGGCGGCTGTGCGCGGGAGACCTTCGGGTCTGCCGGGTTTTGTTGGGCGTTACCGGTTTTTCCAGTCCGCGCACGGCTGCCACCTTTCGTCTGGAAAACGAAAGTGGCGGCTCCATTAAGCTCAGCATGGAGTAACGCCCTTATGTTCAAGCCAACACCGAATCCCCCTCACCCCCCCAGCCACTTGTTCCAGGTTGCCCCCGACGCCACCACCGAAACCTTATTGGTCTACGCCTGCGAATCCCTCGCCTCGGCCAGCGTCATGGCCAGTGACTTCGCCGGTTTTCTCGAAGGCACTCATCGCAATACCATGCTGGGCATCCAGCAGGTCATCATGCTGGGCGAACTGGCGGTGAATCGAGTACTGGACAACGTCGACCCACAAGACTGACCCGTACCTGCAGGAGTCGAGCTTGCTCGCGATGACGGTTCAACATTCAACATTGATGCTGGCTGTCCCATCGCAATCGCGAGCAAGCCTCGCTTCATGTAGGAGCTGCCGAAGGCTGCGATCTTTTGATCTTGAAAATCCAGATCAAAAGATCGCAGCCTTCGGCCAGCTCCTACGCACAACAGCGAAAAAGAATGTTAGCGTGCTTGGCATTCTCCAAGCCCGACGAGCCGCCTCCAATGAAAAAAACCGTCCTCGCCTTCAGCCGTATCACCCCACCGATGATCGAACGTCTGCAACAAGACTTCGACGTGATCGTGCCGAACCCGAAAAACGGCGACATCAATGCCCAATTCAATGAAGCCCTGCCCCACGCCCACGGCCTGATCGGCGTCGGCCGCAAACTCGGTCGCGCGCAACTGGAAAACGCCAGCAAACTGGAAGTGGTCTCCAGCGTCTCCGTTGGCTACGACAACTACGACCTCGCCTACTTCAACGAACGCGGGATCATGCTCACCAACACCCCCGACGTCCTCACCGAAAGCACCGCCGACCTGGCCTTCGCCCTGCTTATGAGCAGCGCCCGCCGCGTTGCCGAGCTGGACGCCTGGACCAAGGCCGGTCAATGGCAAGCCACCGTCGGTGCGCCGCTGTTCGGTAGCGATGTGCATGGCAAAACCTTAGGGATTGTCGGCATGGGCAACATCGGCGCGGCCATCGCCCGTCGCGGTCGGCTGGGCTTCAACATGCCGATTATCTACAGCGGCAACAGCCGCAAGACCGAACTGGAACAGGAGCTCGGTGCGCAGTTTCGCAGCCTCGACCAGTTGCTGGCCGAAGCCGATTTCGTCTGCCTGGTGGTGCCGCTCAGCGAAAAAACCAGACACCTGATCAGCCACCGTGAACTGGCGCTGATGAAACCGAGCGCCATTCTGGTGAACATCGCCCGCGGCCCCGTAGTGGACGAACCGGCGCTGATCGAAGCGCTGCAAAACAACCGGATTCGCGGCGCCGGGCTGGACGTCTACGAGAAAGAGCCGCTGGCCGAGTCGCCGCTGTTTCAGCTGAAAAATGCCGTAACCTTGCCGCACATCGGCTCGGCCACCCACGAAACCCGTGAAGCCATGGCCAACCGCGCCTTGGCCAACTTGCGCAGTGCCCTGTTGGGTGAGCGACCGCAGGATCTGGTCAACCCGCAAGTCTGGAAAGGCTGACGAAAACGGGCAGGCGTTCAAACGCCTGCCCGTTGATACTGCAATAGAACGTCCTGACAACAGAAAACCATAACTAACCTCGCAATTAATACACACCTTGCAATTCAGTCCATCACCAAACAAACAAACCACACTATAAACTCTCCTCACTTACCCGCCCCTGACGGGAATCAGCTTTGGAGAATAACCACCTTGAATCATCTGACAACCGATCAAATCATCAGATTCAGTAAAGCCACACTGATGCTATTTATAAGTTTCTTTGGCCTGCTGGTGATGTATAGCAACTTTACCGACTACCCCTCAAACTATGAGTACGTCGCTCACGTCCTGAGCATGGACACCACCAGCAACAACCCGAAGTACAGCTATCGAGCCATTACCTCGCCCATGCTTCACCACCGGATTTATTGGCTAATCATTACACTTGAAGTTCTTTTTACCGTTTTCTGCCTGGTGGGCACTTATCATCTTTACCGAAACATAAACAGCAGCGCCCAAGAGTTCCATGAAGCAAAAAAATTCGCCCTCATCGGATTAATGATCGCCTTTTTCATCTATTACGTCTGCTTGCAAGTTGTCGGCGTTGAATGGTTCAACATGGACGAATCAAAAGAGTGGAATGCCAAGGACTGGGCTCGACATATCACCGACTTCATCTTGCCTTTATTGGTTTATGTGGCATTGAAGATCGAACGCTGAGTATTAACGCGCCCGACCTTTTCAAGCCAACTTGCCGTTCCCCTGCACCATCGCTGCCTTGGGTTTACGGAACACCAGCACATTCCCCAGCATCACCAGCACCAGCCCCACCAACGCCGGTGCCGTCCATTGATAGCCTTCGACAAACGCCGACACATTCAGCGCCACCACCGGAAAGAGAACGGTGCAGTACGCTGCCCGCTCCGGGCCCATGCGCCCGACCAGCGTCAGGTAGGCGGTGAAGCCGATCACCGATCCTGGAATCACCAGGTACAACAACGAGCCGATATAGCGGGCATTCCATTCCATGTCGAACGGGATGCCTTTGACCAGACACCACACCGTCAACATCGCCGCACCGTAAGCCATGCCCCAGGCATTGGTGGTCAGGGGTTTCAGGCCGGCCTTCTGTTGCAGACTCGACAGCATGTTGCCGGCCGAGAAGCATAAGGTTCCGAGCAGCGCCAAGCCCAACCCGAGCATGGTTTGCGGGCTGGAGGTATGACCGGCCAGCTCCGGCCAGAACAGCAGGCCAAGCCCGAGCAAGCCCAACGCGCCGCCCATCAGCACGTTACGGGCAATTTTCTGGCCGAAGAACACCCGCGCATTGAAGGCGTTCCACAAGGTCGCGGTGGAAAACACCACGGCGACCAGACCGCTGGGAATCCATTGGCTGGCGGTAAGAAAGCACATGAAATTGATGCAGAACAGGCACAAGCCCTGCGCCAGGCAGATCAGATGCCCGCGACGGTTCATTACTTGCAGACGGCGGCTGAGCAGCAACATCACGAACAACACCAATGCGGCAAGGCCGAAGCGATAAACGATCGACACTGGAATCGCCACCACGCCCAGTTGCCATTTCAAGGCAATCCAGGTGGTGCCCCAGATCAGCACGGTCAGTAGATACAACGAAATGTTCATGGCGACAGCTCCGGGATGGGCAATGCTGTTCACTTTGTGGCGAGCGAGCTTGCTCGCGCTGGGCTGCGTAGCGGCCCCAAGTCCTGGCAAATTTCGCCAGTTTTGTGAGCGCTGCGCACTCAAGCGGGAGCAAGCTCCCTCGCCACAGTGCATTGCCTGAATAGGGGGCCAGTGTGCTGCGCCAATCGTGGGCGCACTTGCATAAACTTGCGCTTTTGTCGGCCGGCGGGCTGGCAGGCCAACCTCTACGGAGTAGGATGCAAGGCGTTGGAGAGAACCGATCATGGCCGCACTGGAATCCTTGCAAGTCTTTCAAGCGCTTAACCGCTCGCCCAATGCTCGTCTGGAGCACAGCGCCGAGCTCGGTGACGGCATGGCCGCAGCTTTGTGGAACAACCACCACGATGCCCAGGACTACGAAGCGCCGAGCCATCACACTTTGTCTTGCTACATCGCTGGCGGCACCGGTACTTTTCGCCGCGACCAGCCCGGCACCAAGGGCGGCCCGGACAAGTTGTGCATTCTGCCGGCCGACCATCAGTCAGGCTGGGTGATCAACGGCGATATTCGCCTGGCCCACCTCTATTTCAGCCCCGAACAATTTGCCCTTGGTTGCGTCACGCTGCTGGATCGCGAACCTCGGGAATTGCAGTTGCGCGAGCGCACGTTTCTTGAAGACCCGCCGCAAGCCCGGCGCTTTCGGCAGTTGATCGCTCTCAACTGGGATGAACCCGGCGAACGCCTTCTCACCAGCAGCCTGGCTCATGAAATGCTCAGCCATGCCCTGCTCAGCCAGGTCGGCGTGCGTGAGGGCTTGCGCCTCAAGGGTGGGTTGGCGGCGCATCAGCGGCGGCAGTTGGTGGAGTTCATCGACCATCAAATGGCCGAAGCCATCAGCCTTGGGCAATTGGCGGGGTTATGTGCGCTGTCCGAATATCACTTTGCGCGAATGTTTCGAGTGAGCTTCGGTCTGCCGCCGCATCAGTATGTGTTGGCTCGGCGACTGAGCCACGCGCGGGAATTGTTGCGCACAACGTCGCAGCCGTTGGGGGATATTGCGTTGGCCTGTGGGTTTGCCAGTGCGAGTCATTTCACCAATCGGTTTCGCCAGGCGCTGGGTGGTACGCCTGGGGAGTATCGGCAGGCGTTTTTGCGCTAGCGATGCAATCCAGTCGATTTTCGGTGCCTGTGCGGCCGCCGAAGAACGATGACACGGTCTCCAGATTAGAGAAACCGGCGAGGAGCCGATTGCCGGATGCAGGCCCCGCCCCTACAATGCGAACAATTCTTGTTCTCTAACGTATCAAAATGCGTCCGGAGCGGTGCCGTTGTCGTCAGCCACTACCGTCGAAGTCCTTTATCACGCCCATCACAACTGGCTCACCGGTTGGCTGCGGCGCAAACTCGGCTGCCCTGACAGCGCCGCGGATCTGGCCCAGGACACGTTCATTCGAGTGCTGACGGCACGGGAAACGCCCCAAATCATCGAACCGCGGGCGTTCCTCACCACCATCGCCAAGCGTGTGCTGTTCAATCATTATCGCCGCCAGGATCTGGAGCGCGCCTACCTCGATGCGCTGGCGCAGATGCCGGAAATCGTCGCGCCGTCGGAGGAGGATCGGGCGATCATCCTGCAAACGCTGATGGAACTCGACCAGCTGCTCGACGGTTTGCCGCGCCTAGTCAAGCGCGCCTTTTTGCTGGCTCAGCTCGATGGTTTGACTTATCCACAGATCGCCGCCGAACTGGGCATTTCCATTGCCACGGTCAAACGGCACCTGAACAAAGCGGCGATGCGCTGCTATTTCGCACGATGAACAGCCCTGCGGATTTTTCCTCCAAGGTGGCTGAGCAGGCCGTGCACTGGTGGATGCAAGTCCAGCAAGGGCCGTTGAACCCACGTCAGCAAATCGCCTGGCAGCAATGGCTCGATGCGCACGGCGAACATCGACGGGCCTGGGAGCACATTCAGCGGGTCAATCAACGTTTGCGCGGTTTGTCTTCACCGCTGGCCCATGCCGCCCTCAACGCACCGAAATCCGCCGGGCGCCGTCAGGCATTGAAGCTATTGCTGATTCTCGGCGCGGGTTCGGCAGTCACTTGGGGCATGCGCGAGCACACTCCGCTGACGTCGTTGCTGGCCGACTACCGCAGCCCGATCGGCCAGCGACGTAAAGTGCCGCTCGGCGATGGCAGCCAAGTGCAGCTCAATACCGCCAGTTCGGTCGATGTGCGAGTCGACGGTCAGCAACGGCTGATCCGCTTGCTAGAAGGCGAGATGCTGCTGACCGCCGCCCAAGCGTTTCAAGTACAGACCGCACAAGGCTTGTTGAAAACCCAAGGTGGGCGGCTGAATGTGCGGCAGTTTGCCGATCACACTCAGGTGGCGGTGTTCCAAGGCAGCGTCGAATTGACGCCCGATGGCGGCGCACCGCTGATGCTGCAAACCGCCCGGCAGTTGAGATTCGGCGCACGCGGCATCGGCGCTCCCCTGCCACTGGACGCCAACAGCGGCGCCTGGGCCGACGGCATGCTGGTGGCCGCGCACATGCGCCTGGGGGATTTCCTCGATGAACTCGGTCGCTATCGACGGGGGCAGCTTAATTGCGCGGCGAATGTTGCCGACCTGCTGATCTCCGGGACTTATCCACTGGACGACAGCGAGCGGATTCTTGATCTGCTGGAAATCAGTTTGCCGGTGAAGGTGAGGCGTTTTACCCGGTATTGGGTGACGGTCGAGGCGCGCGCGTAAATGATCGTTCCCATGCTCTGCGTGGGAATGCAGCCCGTGACGCTCCGCGTCACTTCCAGAGCCGAACGCGGAGCGTCCGTTGAGGCATTCCCACGCAGAGCGTGGGAACGATCTTCAAAAACATGAGCCGTTTTTCAGATCTGGCGTGACAGAGAAGGAAAGCTCCCTTGATTCAACCTTCTCAGGATCGCCCTCCATGCAACCCACCCGTCTCACACCTATGGCTCGAACCTTGCGCCAACTCTTGCTGGGCGCCAGCCTGAGCTTCGGCGCATTGCCTCTGGTGCATGCCGCCGACACCAAGCCGTACCACATCGCGCCATCCTCGCTGGAGAACGCCCTCAACCAGTTTGGTCGTGAAGCCGGCGTGCTGATCTCCTTTGGCTCGCAAGTCACCAACGGTGTGCAAAGTCGCGGCCTGGAAGGCAACTACACCCCTTCGCAAGGCTTGAACGCATTGCTCGAAGGTACCGGCCTGCAAGCCCGCGCCGAGGGCGACAATGCCTTCAGTCTGCAACCGGCGGGTGATGCGGCGCTGGAGCTGGACACCTCGAAAGTGGTTGGCGACTGGCTCGGCGATGCGGCGCAAACCAACGTCTTCGAACATCCTGGCGCTCGCGATGTAATCCGCCGCGAAGAATTCGAACGCCAGGGCGCGACTCAGGCCAGGGATGTGCTCAATCGCATTCCGGGGGTCAATGCGCCAGACAACAACGGCACCGGCAGCCATGACATGGCCCTGAACTTCGGCATTCGCGGGCTCAACCCTCGGCTGGCGTCGCGCTCCACGGTATTGATGGACGGCATTCCGGTGCCCTTCGCACCTTATGGTCAACCGCAGCTCTCGTTTGCGCCGATCAGCATGGGCAACATGGACGCGGTCGACGTGGTGCGCGGCGGCGGTGCGGTGCGCTACGGGCCGCAGAACGTCGGCGGTGTGGTCAACTTTGTGACTCGCGCCATTCCCGATGAACCGACGGTCAAGGGCGGCTTTCAGACCGAAACCAGTCCATCATCCAGCCATGATGGCTTCAAAACCACCGGCAATTTGCTGGCCGGCGGCACGGCCGATAACGGTCTGGGTGGCGCGATTCTCTACTCGGGCACCCGTGGTGGCGACTGGCGCGAACACAGCGACACCGAAATCGACGACCTGATCCTCAAGGGCAAGTACCAGCTCGACGAGGCCAACAGCTTCAACGCCATGGCCCAATACTACGAAGGCAAGGCAGACATGCCCGGCGGGCTGAACGTCGCCGATTACGACGCTGACCCGTACCAGTCGACCCGCCCGAAAGACCAGTTCTGGGGCCGCCGCACGATGTTCAATTTCGGCTATCGCTATCAGGAAGATCGCCGCGAGTTCACCGCCAATACCTTCTTCACCAAAACCCTGCGTAGCGGTTATCTGGACCAGGGCACGTTCCTCTCGCTGTCGCCACGCGAGTATTGGGTACGTGGCCTGGAAACCCGTTTCGCCCAAGGCTTCGACCTCGGCCAAACCAGCCATGAAGTCGGCGTCGGCTATCGCTACATCAACGAGGCCGGCCACGAACTGCGCTACCGTACACCGATTGCCAGCAACGAACTCCCGACCACCAGCAGTCGCAACGACCGCGATACGCGGGGTGGCACCGAGGCCAATGCGTTCTTCGTCGATGACCGGATCGACATCGGCAAGTGGACGATCACGCCAGGCATCCGCTACGAGATGATCGAGTCGCAGCAGACCAACAACCTGACCAACGTGAAATACAAAGGCGACTACAACACCGCCCTGCCGGCGTTGAATGTGCTCTATCACCTGACCGACAGCTGGAACCTCTACGCCAATACCGAAGGGTCATTCGGCAGCGTGCAGTACAGCCAGATGCCTAACCGGGTGACCAGCGGCGAAGTCAAACCGGAAAAGGCGCGCACCTGGGAGCTGGGTACCCGCTACGACAATGGCGCGTTGCGTGCCGAGATTGGCGCATTCCTGATCAATTTCGACAATCAGTATGAAAGCAATCAAACCAATGACTCGGTGATCGCCCGTGGCGAAACCCGCCATCAAGGCATCGAAACCAGCATCAACTACGCCCTCGACGATGTGAGCCCGGCGCTGGCCGGTTTCGATGTGTACGCGACTTACGCCTATGTTGACGCGACCATCCGCGAGGACGGGCCGAACAAGGGCAATCGCGTGCCGTTCTCTTCGAAACACAAAGGCACGGTCGGCGTCGGTTATACCGAAGGCGCGTGGAAACTGAACCTGGACAGCAGCTACCAGAGTGACCAGTTCGCTGACAACGCCAACACCTCGGCCGAAAGCGCCGATGGCAGCACCGGCAAGATTCCGGGATACATGTTATTCAGCAGCCGCGCCGCATATGACTTCGGGCCGAAACTGTCGGACCTGAATGTGGCGGTAGGGGTGAAAAACATCTTCAACCACCAGTACTTCACCCGCTCGTTTGATGACAACAACAAGGGCAAGTACGTGGGAGAACCGCGGACGGTGTATGTGCAGACTTCAGTCGCGTTTTGATTACTGACCCCGGGGCAGAGGTCGGACACTTTGTGGCGAGGGAGCCAAAGGAGCCGGCGAATACCATAAACAAGAACGGGCCTGCATAAGCAGGCCCGTTTTTCAGGTGGAGAGAAAGTGGGAAGGTAAAAGTAAATCAGGCCTCAGCCGTTTTGTGCAGCCTGTTCGTTCTCGAGAAACTCGTCTTCCAGCAGCGCATCGGCCGTAGGCCTTTCGAACGGCACCACAGCGGCACGTGGTTTGCCCCGCAGTTTGCCGAACAGATGTTCAAGCGCATGTTCGAGTTTTTCAGCCGCACCGTCGATCGCCAGTTCCAGGTTAGCGGCTTTATGGGTAACAGAAATCGGTTGATGGCCTTTTGGCCGCGCTTCCAGCTGACAGCGCATATCGTGGGGACCGGGCTTGTCGCCGTTCTCGTCCCGCAGGTGGACCTCGACGCGGGTCAGGTCCTCTTCATAACGTTCGAGCGTGCTCTCAATGGTAGTACGTACCCACTCCTCCAGTCGGATGCTGCTTTGAATATGGTTATCGCTATTGACTTGGATTTGCATAGTTCATCCCTTATTTCAGCTAGCTCGCGAGAGGCCCTTCGGCTGGCCCTTGGGCTTCATCACCGTGACCTCTTGGTTACACAATCGGTGTGTGCGCAGAACATTTCAACCCCTAAAAAAAGATAAATATTCATTCGCAAAAAAAGCCGGACAACGGGTAAAAGCGCTGTTAATGTCGGGAGTTGGGTCGCCCCAGGCTGATGTCCCCAGCAGCTGTCACATCTGCCGCTCCGCCAGCGGGTGCAAGCTACGAAATATCCCCGCTTCTTCCACCAGCCAGTCATGCACCGCGCGCACGCCCGGATGGCTCAGCGCGCCCGGCGCATAAAGCAGCACGTAACGCTTGTGATTGGGCACCGCCAGGCCAAACGGCACGATCAACGTCCCGCGCTCCAGTTCATCGTTGAGCAGCGTTCGCCGCGCAATCGCCACGCCCATCCCGGCAATCGCCGCTTCAATAGTCAGGTGATTGCGATTGAAGGTATGCCCGCGCCGCACATCCGCGCCCTCGAAGCCGATGGCGTTGAGGTAGAACTCCCATTCCGCGTATTCGTAACTGCCACGCCAGGCGGTGATGTCGTGCAGCAACGGAAAATGCACCAGATCCGCCGGGCCGTGCAGCGGCGGCCTTGCGCGCAAAAGGCTCGGGGCGCACACCGGAAATATCTGCTCATCCAACAAGGTTGTGGATAACAATCCCGGATAACTGCCGTCATTGAGGTCGATGGCCAAATCGAAGTCGCCCTCATGCAATGGCACGCTGCTGTCTTCTGCCACCAGGCGCAGTTGAATGTCCGGAAAACGCTGCTGCAAACGCGGCAATCTGGGGGTCAACCACTTGCTCAGGAACGATGGAATCGAGCGCAACCGCAAAATCCCGCTGATCATTCCCGCGTCCAGTCGTCGCAATTCCGCATCGATGCTGCCGTAGGCTTCGTTGACGGTGATAGCCAATCGCTGGCCTTCAGCGCTCAACTCCACACCCCGGGCGCGACGATGAAACAGGCGAAAACCTAGCCGCTCTTCCAGTTGGCGAATTTGCTGACTGACCGCCCCCGGCGTGATGTGCAGTTCTTCGGCGCAACGGGTGAAGGACAAGTGCCGCGCGGCACACGAAAACACGTGCAGCCAGACGTAGGTCTGGGCGTGCAATTGGCGACTCATTGTTTAGTCCTGCTAAAGGCTGTCTTAGGAAGTTTCGTTGGTCACGTAGGACCGAGGTTGGCAGTATCGCCCACCTTGCGCTTGGCCTACAAAAATGGCGGCGATTTCTCTTCCATTGCTTGTATAGGCTTTAGCATGGCTATCAGTGTTTTCGATCTCTTCAAAGTCGGCATCGGTCCGTCCAGTTCCCATACCGTCGGCCCCATGCGCGCCGCCGCAACCTTCGCCCAGGCACTGATTGACCAACATTTACTGGCCGACGTACGGCGGGTAGAAATCCGCCTCTACGGCTCCCTTTCGGCCACTGGCGTCGGCCACGCGACCGACCGTGCCTGCGTCATGGGCCTGATGGGCGAATGGCCAGACAGCATTGATCCGAATTCAATCGACAGCCGAATCCAAACCTTGCGTGAAACCGGCGAACTGAGTCTGGCCGGCAAGTCGACTATTGCCTTCAACTGGCAGCGCGATCTCCTGCTGCTGGACGAAAGCTTGCCCTACCACCCCAACGCGATGTCTCTGACAGCCTTCGGCGAAACCGGTGAGCTGTTCGAGCAGACGTACTACTCGGTGGGTGGTGGTTTCATCATCGAAGCAGCAGAAGCCGAGTCCGGCATTGCGCCAGCCAGCGATGTGGTCCTGCCCTACGATTTCTCCAGTGCCGCCGAGTTGCTCAAGCTCTGCAACCAGCACGGTCTGCGGGTTTCCGAGCTGATGATGGCCAACGAACGGGCCTGGCGCAGCGACGCCGAGATCCGTCAGGGCTTGCTGCATATCTGGTCGGTGATGCGCGAGTGCGTCGAGCAAGGTTTGCGTCACGAAGGCATCCTGCCCGGCGGTCTGAATGTTCCGCGCCGTGCCGCGAAATTGCACCGCAGCCTGTTGGAAATCGGCAAACCGAATGTCATCAGTTCCACCCTGTCAGCCATGGAGTGGGTCAACCTGTTCGCCCTCGCCGTAAACGAAGAGAATGCGGCTGGCGGACGCATGGTGACCGCGCCTACAAACGGGGCGGCGGGGATCATTCCCGCCGTGCTGCACTACTACATGAAATTCAACCCGGACGCGTCGGACGATGACGTCGTGGCGTTCTTTTTGGGCGCTGCCGCTGTAGGCATTCTCTGCAAGAAAAACGCCTCGATCTCCGGCGCCGAAGTCGGCTGCCAAGGTGAAGTCGGCTCCGCCTGCGCCATGGCTGCCGCCGGCCTGGCCGACATACTCGGAGCGACTCCCGAGCAACTGGAAAACGCCGCCGAAATCGGCCTGGAACACAACCTCGGCCTGACCTGCGATCCGGTCGGAGGTCTGGTGCAGGTGCCATGCATCGAGCGCAACGCAATTGCTGCCGTGAAGGCGATCAACGCCACGCAAATGGCCCTGCGCGGTGACGGCAAACACTTTATTTCCCTGGACCGGGTGATCCGCACCATGCGCGATACCGGCGCCGACATGCACGACAAATACAAAGAAACTTCACGGGGCGGCCTGGCGGTGAGCTGGGTGGAGTGCTGAGGAGCACTCCCTGACCGTCTGCAATACGTGAGCCCGAGCAAGAATAATAACGAGGCAAAAACGATGACCGATGTACGTACACCTGCTGCCGATAATCCTGCTGTAGATCTGACACGTAATAGAGAAATAACCCACAAAGGCTGGAGCAAACACGACACCACCTGGATGCTTGGCCTCTATGGCACGGCGATTGGCGCCGGCACATTGTTCCTGCCGATCAACGCCGGCGTCGGTGGTTTCTGGCCGCTGTTGCTCCTGGCGGTACTGGCCTTTCCGATGACCTTCTTCGCCCACCGTGGCCTGACGCGCTTCGTGTTGTCCGGGCGTTCCGGGGACATTACCGAAGTGGTGGAAGAACACTTCGGCATCGGCGCCGGCAAGCTGATCACGCTGCTGTATTTCTTTGCGATCTTCCCGATTCTGCTGGTGTACAGCGTGGCGCTGACCAACACCCTGAGCAGCCTCATGGAGCACCAGTTGCACATGACGCCGCCGCCTCGGGCGATTCTGTCGCTGGGGCTGATTCTCGGCCTGATGGCGATCGTGCGTTGTGGTCAGGGCGTCATCGTCAAATGCATGAGCGTGCTGGTTTATCCGTTCGTCGCGGCGCTGCTGCTACTCGGCGTCAGCCTGATCCCGAACTGGAACGGCGCGTTCTTTGCCACCGCCAGTGAAGGCATGCCGCTGCCATTGTTCTTCAAGACCTTATGGCTGGCGATTCCGGTGATGGTGTTCTCGTTCAACCATTCGCCGATCATCTCGGCCTTCGCCGTCGATCAGAAACAGCGTTACGGCGAACAAGCCGAACGCAAAAGCAGCGGCATTCTCGCGATCGCTCACCTCATGATGGTCGTCACCGTGATGTTCTTTTGCTTCAGCTGCGTGCTGGCGCTGTCCCCGGCTGATTTGGCCGCTGCGAAGGCGCAGAACATTTCGATCCTGTCGTACCTGGCCAACCACTTCCAGACACCGGTCATCGCTTATGCCGCGCCGTTGATTGCGTTGGTGGCGATCACCAAATCCTTCCTCGGCCATTACATCGGCGCCAGCGAAGGCTTTCAGGGCCTGATCGTGAAAAGCCTGCGTGGCCGTGGTCGCGTCATGTCCGCCAGTTGGCTGAACCGCATCACTGCGCTGTTCATGATCCTCAGCTGCTGGGCCGTCGCGACCTTCAACCCGAGCATCCTGGGCATGATCGAAACCCTTGGCGGGCCGATCATCGCGTGCCTGTTGTTCCTGATGCCGATGTACGCCATCCGCCGCGTGCCGGCCTTGCGCCAGTACTCGAATCAGGCCTCGAACGTGTTTGTGGTGTTGATCGGTTTGATTGCACTGTCTGCGATCATCTACTCGTTCATGCCCTGAAACGGGCAGGCAAAAAGAAGGCGGGCCAAAGTGCCCGCCACTTTTTTGCCGTGTTCATTGTTCGACAATTTTTCCGGCATGTCCCTTGCTTTGCCCCTGTAGGCGCTGCCTTCGGCAGCTCCTACAAAAGCGATGATGGCGATATGGCTAGGGAATGGCCGATGGTCTGGTGTAGCGAACTAATCCCGATCATGGCCGGTCAACAACTGCACGTTCAATCAGGCGGTGACGCATCATGGACAACCCCTTTCAACTCATTACCGATGCCTTTGCACCGGATTATCAAGTCAACCTGAGCATTCAGGGGCTGGACGGCAGCATCATGCTGACCCTCTCCAAAAGTGGTCGCGTGGTGGCCAAACGGATGATCAGCACCGAACAGCGCAATGACCCCAAGCGCCTCAAACGCCTGGTGCAAAGCATTCAATTCGGCATCGCCATCGAACAAGGCCACAGCGCCGTGGCCATCCTCGAAGCCATGACCGACGGCGACAATCGCAACCCGCCGCCACAGGTCAAATCCCGGCCCCGACCTTCAATGGGGCTTTAAATCTCGCCCTTCTCCACTTCGGGATGCTCACCGGAACCCGCACCGATCTTGCGTTGCGGGTGTTCGATCTTCACCGAAGGGAACTGCGACGAGGCGTAACGCACCACCAGAATCGCAAACGCCAGCAGCAGAATACCGCCGCACAGATAGATGATCCCCAGGTCCGGCGGATTGTGGTGCGAGACGTTGGAGATCAGCAGCCGCGTCAGAGCGGTGATCGCC
The DNA here is from genome assembly GCF_058802325.1 of Pseudomonas sp. GW822-FHT02E03. NCBI lineage: Bacteria > Pseudomonadati > Pseudomonadota > Gammaproteobacteria > Pseudomonadales > Pseudomonadaceae > Pseudomonas > Pseudomonas sp. GW822-FHT02E03. Next base: position 43,861 of record NZ_JBXAOA010000038.1, read on the forward strand.
ACATAGATCAGGAAACGCACCGGCATGTGGTTGGTCTTGAAATAAATCCCGACCATCGCCCCTAGTTCCAGGTAGATGAACAGCAGCAAGATGTCATCGATCTTGATGTGCCCCTGTTCGAGCATTCCGAGGAATTCCATCACCGCCGCCCACGCGGTCACCGCACCGATGGCGAACAGCGCCAGGTAGTGGAAGGTCTCGACGAACAGGTTGCCCAGGGACTCGGCCAGTTGGTGCACGTTCTGCCGCAGGTTCTCGGCCCAGTTGATTTTCACTTTGATTGTTCCTTAGCTCGGTTCGAGCGGATGATGCGGGTTGGACGTGACGGTTGTTCTGCATGCAGAAAAAAGGCCAGAGGCTGTTGGGTGAGATGATGGCTGCGTGACATGAGACACGTTGGCGGTGGTTGGACGGACGCCATCGCGGGCAAGCCCGCTCCCACAGGGTTCAGCGGTGATCCTTGTGGGAGCGGGCTTGCTCGCGAATGGAGCGACACGGTTCACCTGACAAACCCTGAATTCGGTCTACATTAAAAAGCCACTACCCAAAGCGCAGGGATTCGCTTATCCTTTTCGCTGTATATAGATACAGTAGTCGAAACAGACAACTAATGTGAAGGCATGTGAGGTGGTGAATGGCCGTCGAAGTGGTATACCGCAGCAGCCGAGATCTGGAGCGCTTGTTCATGGATAAAGCCGAAGCTGACCGTCATGACAAAATGCTCGAACTGGCCGAATTGCTGGCCGAAGTGTTGCAAAAAGCCGTTCCGTCCCTGACTGAACAGCAAGTGGAAGAAGCCGGGATCTACATGGCGAAGAACCGTGATGTATTCGCCAAGGCATTCAAGAGCCAGCCGGACGCTCTGTCCGAACTGCTGAATGCACCCGCCGAAGCCATTGAACCTGTTAAAGCCACTGAACCTGTTGAAGTAGCTGCACCAGTTGAAGTAGCGAGCGCTGAGCCGACCAAGCCAGCCAAGGCCGCCAAGACGCCAAAGTAAGCAATGCCCGAATTGAATAGGCCCTGAGTCAAATGGCTCAGGGCCTTTTTCATGCCTGCGGGAAACCTAGACCTCGGGTTGTTCCAGCGCCTCGACCAACGCTTTGAAGAACCGCGCCGCCTCACCACCGGTGACCACACGGTGATCGAAAGTCAGGGACAGCGGCAGGATCGGATGCACCACCACCGCACCCTCGACCGCCACCGGTTCTTCGCGGATCGCCCCGGCGGCGAGGATCGCCACTTGCGGCGGCACCACCACCGGGTTGGCGTAGCGGCCGAACAAGGTGCCGAAGTTCGACAGGGTCAGGGTCGCACCCATCATTTCCTGGGGCGGGATCGAGCGCGCCTGCACATCGGCCCGCAGACGCATCACACCTTCTTTCAAATCCGCCGCCGTGCGCTGACCGACATCGCGCAGCACCGGCACGAACAAGCCGTCCGGCGTATCCACGGCAATGCCCAGATCGAGTCGTTCATGTTGCTTGAGCGCCTGGGTTTTGCCATCGAAGGCGCTGTTGAGCACCGGTTCTACGGCGCAGGCCGCCGCCATCGCCTTGGCCAGACGAATCAATGGTTCTCGCGCCTGCCCCCAACGATGCAGATCGGCATCACCGAAAATCGTCACCGGCACCACTTCGGCATGGGACCTGGCCATGTTCAGCGCCATGCTGCGTCGTACACCGCGCAGCTTCTCGCCGCCGAAGCGTTCGCGTTCCGTCTGGGCTGCGTTTTCCACATCACTACGGGTGATCTGGCCGTCCTGGCCGGAGCCCGTCAAGCCGCTCAGTTCAACGCCGAGCTGCCGCGCCAGTTGACGCACCGCCGGCGTGGCACGGTTCGCCAGATGCTCACGAGTCGAAGGCGCAGCGCCGATGAAAAATGCATCCTCCTGATTCGTGCCACCGTCCTCAAGCCGCCCGACCACAGTGCCCGCATCCGCTTCGCCTTCGTAACCGAGCAGAGGTTCGCCAACGTGAAGAATGTCGCCCTCGCCACCAAAGGTTTTCGCCACCACGCCGTCGTAGGGCGCGGGAATGTCCACCAGCGCCTTGGCGGTTTCCACCGACACCAGCAGTTGGTCGGCTGTGACGGTATCGCCGACCTTGACGTGCCAACGGACGATTTCCGCTTCCTGCAAGCCTTCGCCCAGATCCGGCAGTTTGAAATATTTCATCGCAACCTCCTCGGCCTCTGGCGTCTGTTCAGGGGTAGTGCTGCATGACGGTGTTGCAGGCATGAAGAATGTCTTCGATGCCGGGCATGTACAGCGATTCCAGTCGATACAGCGGCGGCGGAATGTCTGGCGCGGTGACTCGCTGGATCGGTGCCTGCAACTCCAGAAACACCCGTTCGTAGAGACTGGCGGCGATTTCCGCGCCGACTCCGCAGGAGCGCGGCGCTTCATGCACGATCACGCAACGACCGGTCTTGCGCACCGAGGCTTCCATCGTGTCGAGGTCCAGCGGTTTGATACTGGCGACATCGATCACTTCCGCCGAGACGCCCTGCTCGGCCAGTTTCGTGGCGGCTTGCAGGGTTTCCATCACGCTGGCGCCCCAACTGATCAAGGTAATGTCGCTGCCTTCACGCAGGGTGAAACAGCTGTCCAGTGGCAAGCGTTTACCGTCATCCAGCAGCGGTTGCGGGTTCATTCGATAGAGTCGGGTCGGTTCGAGAAATATCACTGGATCCGGGTCGTCGATGGCCGCGAGCAACAAACCATAGGCCCGGGCCGGCGAGGACGGGATCACCACCCGCAGCCCCGGAATGTGCGCGAACAGCGCTTCGGTGCTTTCGCTGTGATGTTCCGGCGCGCGAATCCCTGCGCCCATGGGCGAGCGCATCACCATCGGGCAGGTGATCCGCCCGCGCGTGCGATTGCGCATGCGGCTGGCGTGGGACACCAGGTGCTCCATGGTGGCGTAGATGAAGCCCATGAACTGGATTTCCACCACCGGTTTCAGGCCTTGGGCCGCCATGCCCACCACCAGCCCGCCGAGCATGGTTTCGGCCAGCGGCGAGTCGATCACCCGCTTGAAACCGAAGGTGTCGCGCAGGCCCAGCGTGGCGCGGAACACGCCTCCGTTTACCCCGACGTCTTCACCGAGGACGATGACGTTCTCGTCCTCGCTCATGGCCCGATGCAACGCCAGATTCACCGCTTCCAGCAGCGTCACTTTGCCGTTACTCATCGCTCGAACCCCCTGTCCGGCGCGCCACGCGTTCAAGGAAATCTTCACGTTGCTCGGCCAGGGCTTGCGGCCATTGGGCGTAGACATGATCCATCACCGATTCCGGCGCCTGCAGGCCCGCCGCTTCGAAGTTATCCACAGCACGCTGCACCAAACCCTGGCATTCGCTGATTAGCGCCTGTTCGCGGCCCTCGTCCCACACACCCTGCCCGGCCATAAACCGTTGCAGGCGTTTGATCGGTTCTTCGAGCCAGGCCTGCTTGACCTCGTCCGCTGACCGGTAGCGCGTGGCATCGTCGGCGGTGGTGTGATCGCCGAGCCGATAGCTCAGGCATTCGAGCAACACCGGGCCTTTACCGTGACGCGTCCGTTCGAGGGCGGCTTGCACGCGGTCGTAAACGGCGAGCATGTCATTGCCGTCGACTTGCTCCCCGTGGAACCCGGCGCCAATGGCTTTCTGCGCCAGAGTCGGAGCACCGCACTGGATTCGTCGCGGCACCGAGATCGCCCATTGGTTGTTGTTGACCATGAACACCACCGGCAACTGCCAGGCGCCAGCAACGTTGAGGGCCTCGAGGAAATCACCTTTGCTGGTTCCGCCGTCGCCGCACGTTGTGACAGCGACCCGATGCTCGCCGCGGATTTTGAAGGCGCTGGCGACGCCACAGGCATGCAGGGCCTGGGTGGCGATCGGCACGCAGATCGGGAAATCCTGGGCCACCGCCGGGTCGGCAAAGTCGCTACCTCGCTCATCGCCGCCCCAATACAGCAGGATTTCTTCCATGCGCACACCGCGCATCAATTGCACAGCGGTGTCGCGGTAATACGGGATCAGTACGTCTTCGGCGTGCATCAGGCTGCCGACCGCGACACCAATGGCTTCCTGGCCCAAGGTCGGCGCGTAGGTGCCGATGCGCCCGGTGCGTTGCAAGGCGACAGCTTTCTGATCGAAAAGGCGGGTCAGGACCATCTGCCGATACAGACGCGTCAACAGATTGAAATCGTCGGCCCAGGCGGGAAGATTGCCGAGCGGCTGGCCATCGGGGGATAAAAATCGGGTGTAAGGCAGCTCAACCTTGTGAAGCATCACAGGGCTCCTGGCACGCGGGAACCGGCGTGCATCTGTCAGGCCCGGCGCTTGTGACGCAGGGCTTGGGGAGCAACGGCCGGATAGGCTCTCACTCCTTTCAAACTTTTCACCGGTACAACACTTTCTCCGCCAACTCATCCGCCACCCGGGCCGGAGAGCGCTTTTCCGCCTGGGCATGGGCGAAGACTTCGGTCAGCCGTGAACTGATTTTCGACAGGTGCGCGGTGATGGTTGTCAGCTCTTCCCCGCGATGCTTGAGCGACACGTAGATCAGCCCACCGGCATTGATCACGTAATCGGGCGCATACAGAATGCCCCGGCGTTCCAACTGATCGGCGATCTCGAGATGGATCAATTGGTTGTTTGCCGAACCGGCGACCGCCGCGCAGCGCAGTTGCGACACACTGTTGCTGTTAAGCACACCGCCCAGGCCGCAGGGCGCGAGTATGTCGCACGGCGTGCTGAGCAGTGCATCATTGGCGATGGGATGAGCGCCCAACTGCTCCATGGCCAGTTGCACCTTGCCATGATCGATGTCGCTGACCAGCAGCTCGGCACCGGCGGCGTGTAGCTGTTCGGCCAGGGCATAACCGACATTGCCCAGGCCTTGAATGGCTATGCGCAGTCCTTCGAGATTATCGCTGCCCAAACGGGCCATGGCGGTGCTGCGAATGCCAGCGAATACGCCCATGGCGGCGTGCGGTGCAGGGTCGCCCGCGGCGGTGGTGCTGGTGACAAATTGCGTGTGTTGAGCGATGCAATCCATGTCCGCCACCGAGGTGCCGGCGTCGATGGCGGTGATGTAGCGACCGTCGAGCTGATTGATCCAGCGCCCGAACGCTTCGAATACTGCGGCGCGGTTTTCCACATGGGCCGGGCGAACAATCACCGCTACGCCACCACCCTGAGCCAGGCCAGCCAGGGCCGCCTTGTAACTCATGCCTTGGGCAAGGCGCACAGCATCCTCGATCGCGGATTCATCGCTGGGGTAAGCAAGGTAACGACACCCGCCCAGGGCAGGTCCCAGACGGCTGTTGTGGATGGCAATCACCGCCTTCAACCCGGTGACCGGATCGACGCTCAGGTGCAGCGATTCAAGGCGAGTGCTTTGCATGAGAGCGAACATCGTAGGGCTCCCGAATCACTTCTTGTAGTCGCCAGTATAAGCTTGTGCACAAAAATTGCAGAAACGCCCCGGAATAAGCGGCGCCGCTTTACAGGCTTTCGGACATAACCTGCCAGCGCCTGTGCCCGATACTGGACGAAAGCCTGAGACGGGGCTAAAACGAGGCATTCCCCGGAGATTTTGATGACCCCGCGCCAACGTTTTTTCGACTGTCTGCAACGATCACCGCCCGCGCTGTTCGAGGCGGCGCTGTGGATGGCCGTCGAACACGATAAGGAACTGAATCCCGAGACGGTGCTGGCGGATTTCAAGGACCTGCAACAGCGGGTCAGCTACGGGTTGCCGATGCTGCCGGTGAGTGAATTGGCCCAACCGTTGTTGCGTCGAATGAATGACCTGGGGTTCGCTCAGGACGACTCCACGCCCTTGCGTCCGCAAGTGGCGTTACTCAATAAGGTGCTGGAGCGTCGGCGGGGCCAACCGCTGGTGCTGGGCCTGATTGCGCTGGAACTGGCCAGAAGGCTGGAGATTCCCATGGTCGGGGTCAACTTCCCCGGGCATTTCCTGCTGCGGGTGCAAGGCGCCGATCATCTGCTCGACCCTTGCGGCGGGCGACGGCTGTACCCCAACGACTGCCGGGAGTTACTGCAACGCCAGTACGGCCCGAACATGCAGCTCGGCGCCGAGCATTTACTGACAGCCGAACCGGTGCAGATGCTGCAGCGGCTGTCGCGCAACCTGCGCCAGTTGTACCTCACGAATGATGACTACATCGACGCCCTGATCGACGCCGAGCGCGTGCTTGAATTGGGCAACGCCAGCGCCTCCGACTATCTGGCCCGGGCCAGTCTCTACCAACGACTGGACTGCCCGAATGCCGAGCGTTTTGACCTGGAGCACGCGCTGCTGCTCTGTGACGACCCGATCCAGCGGATTCGCCTGACCGAACGGCTCGGGCATCTACCGCCTAACTCAGTGGTTCACTGATCTCATGTGGGAGCGGGGGGGGGGGGGGGGGGGGGGGGGGGGGGGGGGGGGGGGGGGGGGGGGGGGGGGGGGGGGGGGGG
>NZ_JBXAOA010000039.1:0-49814 GCF_058802325.1 Pseudomonas sp. GW822-FHT02E03
CCCCCCCCCCCCCCCCCCCCCCCCCCCCCCCCCCCCCCCCCCCCCCCCCCCCCCCCCCCCCCCCCCGCTCCCACAATTGGACCGAGGTGACCCTCGAAATCAGGGCAATAAAAAACCCCGCCGGCTCAACGCAGGCGGGGTTTTTATGTACGGGGTAAGGCTGGCTTACATCATGCCGCCCATGCCGCCCATACCGCCCATGTCTGGCATGCCGCCGCCAGCTGGTGCGTCGTCCTTGATCTCAGCGATCATGGCTTCGGTGGTGATCATCAGGCTGGCAATCGACGAAGCCGCTTGCAGAGCCGAACGAGTCACTTTAGCCGGGTCCAGGATACCCATTTCGATCATGTCGCCGTATTCGCCGGTAGCAGCGTTGTAACCGAAGTTACCCGAACCCTGCTTGACCTTGTCGACGACTACGCTTGGCTCGTCGCCGGAGTTGGCAACGATCTGACGCAGTGGCGCTTCAACAGCGCGACGCAGCAACTGGATGCCAACGTTCTGGTCATCGTTGTCGCCTTTCAGCTCGGAGATAGCCTGCAGAGCGCGAACCAGTGCCACGCCGCCGCCAGGTACCACGCCTTCTTCAACGGCTGCACGGGTAGCGTGCAGGGCGTCTTCAACGCGGGCTTTCTTCTCTTTCATTTCAACTTCGGAACCGGCGCCAACCTTGATCACTGCAACGCCGCCGGACAGCTTGGCCAGACGCTCTTGCAGTTTTTCACGGTCGTAGTCGGACGAAGTATCAGCCACTTGCTGACGGATCTGCAGAACGCGGGCCTGGATGTCAGCCTCAACGCCGGCACCGTCGATCACGGTGGTGTTTTCTTTGGACAGGATCACGCGCTTGGCATTACCCAGGTGTTCCAGGGTAGTGCTTTCCAGGCTCAGGCCGATCTCTTCGGAGATAACGGTACCGCCAGTCAGAACAGCGATGTCCTGCAGCATGGCCTTGCGACGGTCGCCGAAGCCTGGAGCCTTGACGGCTGCGACTTTAACGATGCCACGCATGTTGTTCACAACCAGAGTCGCCAGGGCTTCGCCTTCAACGTCTTCGGCAACGATCAGCAGTGGACGGCCGGCTTTGGCAACGGCTTCCAGTACTGGCAGCATTTCGCGGATGTTGGAGATCTTTTTGTCGACCAGCAGGATCAGCGGACCGTCCAGCTCGGCAGTCATGGTCTCTGGCTTGTTGACGAAGTACGGGGACAGGTAGCCACGGTCGAACTGCATGCCTTCAACAACCGACAGTTCGTTTTCCAGGCCCGAGCCTTCTTCAACGGTGATCACGCCTTCTTTGCCGACTTTTTCCATGGCTTCGGCAATGATGTCGCCGATGGAGCTGTCGGAGTTGGCCGAGATGGTGCCGACCTGAGCGATGGCCTTGGTGTCAGCGCAAGGCTTGGACAGGGCTTTGAGCTCTTTGACGATAGCGATGGTCGCTTTGTCGATACCGCGCTTCAGGTCCATCGGGTTCATGCCGGCAGCGACGGCTTTCAGGCCTTCGTTGACGATCGACTGAGCCAGAACGGTAGCGGTGGTGGTGCCGTCGCCTGCGTCATCGTTGGCACGGGAGGCAACGTCTTTGACCAGCTGCGCGCCCATGTTTTCGAAGCGATCTTTCAGCTCGATTTCTTTGGCAACGGAAACGCCGTCCTTGGTGATGGTCGGAGCGCCGAAGCTCTTCTCGATGATCACGTTACGGCCTTTAGGGCCCAGGGTCGCTTTTACTGCGTCAGCCAGGACGTTGACACCGGCGAGCATTTTCTTGCGGGCGGAATCGCCGAATTTAACTTCTTTAGCAGCCATGATCGATATTCCTTAAATACTTTGTAGTAGCGGGAAAATGAGCGGGGAATCAGCCTTCGATAACGGCGAGGATTTCGCTCTCGCCAATTACCAGCAGGTCTTCGCCGTCAACTTTCACAGTGTTGCTGCCGGAGTAAGGGCCGAACACAACCTTGTCACCCACTTTCACGGCCAGCGCACGCACTTCACCGTTGTCCAGTGCTTTGCCTGGGCCTACAGCGAGGACTTCACCCTGGTTTGGCTTTTCAGCAGCCGAACCTGGCAGGACGATACCGCCAGCGGTTTTCTTTTCTTCTTCGCTGCGACGGACGACGACGCGGTCATGCAGAGGACGAAGCTTCATTGTCGATCTCTCCTAATTGTGGTTTTCATCGGCCGGTGTAGTCCCGGCGGGTTTAACAAATCCGGCGGCGCCGGGTGCGGTTCGTCAAGCGAACCGCGGAAGTCTGTCTGGCGCAATTGCCAGAAACCTTGCGGTGACCGTTACATAAGGGCGTACAAGCTTATTTCAAGGGCGGGGAGCGAAAAATTTTTATCTCAATGCCCTGAAAATGAACACGACACCCGAAGGTGCCGTGTCGATGGAAGTGTTACTTGGAATCGCGGTGTTCGAACTCGCCTTCGATCACATTCGGCTCACGACCCAGTGGCTGTCGCGGAGCAGGACCGCCCCGTGGCTGAAGGTCATCGGCGAACGCACGCTGGCGTATCGCTTGTTCCTCGGCGCGTCGGCGCATTTTATTGGCCAGCAGTCGACGGGAGATCGGTAGCAACATGATCAGGCCCAGCACGTCGGTGACGAAGCCCGGCAGAATCAACAGACCGCCCGCCAGGGCCAGCATCAGGCCTTCGAGCATGGTCTGGGCCGGCAGCTCACCGCGGTTCAGGCTTTCACGGGCGCGCAGCGCAGTAGCCAGACCGGCGATGCGCAGCACGAACACGCCGAGCATCGAGCCGAGAATGATCAGCAGCAGGGCCGGGAAAAACCCGATCGCCCCGCTGACCTTGACGAATACGAACAGCTCCAACACCGGGAACAGTACAAAGAGCAACAAAAAAGGGCGCATCAAATGGTTCCTCAACGCAAGAATGCCTTGCCAGTTTTCCTTAGATGACGTCGCCGTTTCGTGAATTCAAGCATCGGCCACTTCATTTTTCGGCCAATGCTCGGCGTGAGCCAGGAAAACCAAGGCTTCCCGGACTTGTGTCGGCGTATTACAGGGCGTTTGAAACGGTAGCCAGTAAAGTCCCTGACCAATGCGCAAGTGCATGCCTTCGGAGTCAATACCGGTCAATTGCGCCGGGGTGGTTTTCGGTAGCCCTGCCAGGTCTACGTAGTGGGCGATGGCTTTGGCGTGATCGGCATTCATGTGCTCGACCATGCTCACTTCGGCTTTGCCGGCGAACGGGTTGGCGAGGGTCAACTGATCGATCCAGTGGATCGCGCCGAAGCCACCGATGTAGCGGTGACGTACCTCGTTGAGCACCCAGAAATCGAAATCATGGGCCTTGTGATAGTTCTGCGAATCGGGGAAATAGCGGTAGTAACGCTCGGCGGCCGCCTCGATGGCAGCGGTGTCTTGCAGCTTTTCTGCCTCGGCGAGGTAAGTCAGGCGACCAACGGCTTGTACGTCTTCGGCTTCACGCTCACCCACCAGCAGCGAGCATTTCGGATCTTTCTGCAGGTTGTGAGTGTGCTGAGCGATGCGGCTTATAAGGATCAGCGGTCGGCCCTGCTCATCCAGGCAGTAGGGAACCACGGAGCCAAACGGGAAACCGGGCATCGCTTTGGAATGCGTCGAGAGCACTCCACGGTATTCCTTGAGAAGCAATTCTCGGGCATGCTTAGCCACTACAACGCTCAATTTATGACTCCTTATATAGAATCCGTCAAAAAAACGGACAGGCGCCTGGGTAAAGTTCCAGCACGCCATAGGGGCAGTTCTCATGTGCAGCCAGGCCATATCAGGCTCAGATCGAGAGGCCCTCTAGAATAGAAGGAAAACCACTCCGAACTGCTATGGGGCTATGCGAATGCAACTCACTGACAAAGTAATCATTATCACCGGCGGTTGCCAGGGTTTAGGCCGCTCCATGGCCGAGTATCTCGCAGGCAAAGGCGCGAAGCTGGCGCTGGTGGACCTGAATCAGGAAAAACTCGACGCCACCGTCGCCGCTTGCAAAGCCAAGGGTGTCGAGGCCCGCGCCTACCTGTGCAACGTCGCCGATGAAGAGCAAGTGACCCATATGGCCGCTCAGGTGGCCGACGATTTCGGCGCAATCCATGGCCTGATCAACAACGCCGGCATTCTGCGCGACGGCCTGCTGTTGAAGGTCAAGGATGGCGAAATGACCAAGATGAGCCTGGCCCAATGGCAGGCAGTCATCGACGTCAATCTGACCGGTGTGTTCCTGTGCACCCGTGAAGTCGCGGCAAAAATGATCGAGCTGCAAAACAGCGGCGCGATCATCAATATCTCGTCGATTTCGCGCGCCGGCAACGTTGGCCAGACCAACTACTCCGCTGCCAAGGCCGGTGTCGCTGCGGCGACCGTGACCTGGGCCAAGGAACTGGCACGCTACGGCATTCGCGTGGCGGGCATTGCGCCGGGTTTCATCGAAACCGAGATGACCCTGAGCATGAAACCGGAAGCGCTGGAGAAAATGACGTCCGGGATTCCACTCAAGCGCATGGGCAAACCTGAAGAGATTGCCCAGTCGGCGGCTTACATTTTCGAGAACGACTACTACACCGGTCGGATTCTGGAATTGGATGGCGGGTTACGGATCTAGGGTCAACACAAAACAAATGTGGGAGCGGGCTTGCTCGCGAAAGCGGTGGTTCAGTCAACTTATCTGTTGAATGTTATACCGTCTTCGCGAGCAAGCCCGCTCCCACAATGGATCGCATTTCTTCAGCGATTTAATCGTCGCTGACGGTAATGTTCGGCATCGCCGGCATTGCCGCTTCCTGCAACACAATCCGCGCGCCGACATGGCGGGCCAGTTCCTGGTAAACCATGGCGATCTGGCTGTCCGGCTCGGCGATCACCGTTGGCTTGCCGCCATCGGCCTGTTCGCGGATCAGCATCGACAGTGGCAACGAAGCCAACAGTTCGACACCGTACTGGTTGGCCAGCTTCACACCGCCACCCTCACCGAACAGATGCTCGGCATGCCCGCAGTTGGAGCAGATGTGCACGGCCATGTTTTCCACCACGCCCAGCACCGGGATGTTGACCTTGCGGAACATCTCCACGCCTTTGCGCGCGTCCAGCAATGCCAGATCCTGCGGGGTGGTCACGATCACCGCGCCGGCCACCGGGACTTTCTGCGCCAGGGTCAACTGGATATCGCCGGTGCCTGGCGGCATGTCGATGACCAGGTAATCCAGATCACCCCAGGCCGTTTGCGTGACCAGTTGCAACAAGGCGCCGGACACCATCGGCCCGCGCCAGACCATCGGCGTGTTGTCGTCGGTCAGGAACGCCATGGACATCACTTCGACACCATGGGACTCAATCGGAATGAACCACTTCTGATCCTTGACCTTTGGTCGGGTACCTTCAGGGATGCCGAACATGATGCCCTGGCTCGGACCGTAGATATCCGCGTCGAGAATCCCGACTTTTGCGCCTTCACGGGACAGCGCGAGGGCCAGGTTGGCAGCCGTGGTGGACTTGCCCACGCCACCCTTGCCGGACGCTACGGCCACGACGTTCTTGACGTTGGCCAACCCCGGAATCTGTGCCTGGGCCTTGTGCGCGGCAATCACACTGGTGATCTCGACGCGCGCGGTGACGACGCCGTCCAGGCCTTCGATGGCCAGTTGCAACAACTGCGCCCAGCCGCTTTTGAACAAACCGGCGGCATAGCCCAGCTCCAGCTGGACGCTGACGCGATCACCCTGGATGTCGATGCTGCGCACGCACCCGGCGCTGACCGGGTCCTGGTTCAGGTAAGGGTCGGTGTATTGGCGAAGGACGGCTTCCACCGCTGCGCGATTGACGGCGCTCATGGGCAACTCCGATAGCAAGACTGGAAAATCAGGCGGGTATCCTAACCGTTCTACATCATAGACGGCATGCCCCACGATGAATTGTGGCAAACACATCCCTGTGGCGAGGGAGCTTGCTCCCGCTCGACTGCGCAGCAGTCGTAATCCAGCTGACGCGATCCTTCTGTCGGAACCGGGTGGCAGGGGTTGGGGCGGCTTCGCCACCCAGCGGGAGCAAGCTCCCTCGCCACAAAAGCCCTCTTGCACCCAGCGAACTCATCACCACTTTTTTCAGGGCCGATGCATCCGGAAACAGGCCCGAAGGGTGAAAAATATGCGCCGGCGCTTTATAGTGGCCGACCTCCGTTTCATCAAGTAGCCGAGCCCCATGTCCGAGCCACGCAAGATCCTCGTCACCAGCGCCCTGCCCTATGCCAATGGTTCGATCCACCTCGGCCATATGCTGGAATACATCCAGACCGATATGTGGGTGCGCTTCCAGAAGCATCGCGGTAATCAATGCATTTATGTCTGCGCCGACGACGCCCACGGTTCGGCCATCATGTTGCGCGCGGAAAAGGAAGGCATCACCCCGGAACAACTGATCGCCAATGTCCAGGCTGAACACAGCGCCGACTTTGCCGAGTTCCTGGTGGACTTCGACAACTTCCACTCCACTCACGCCGAAGAAAACCGTGAGCTGTCGAGCCAGATCTACCTGAAGCTGCGCAACGCCGGGCACATCGCCACGCGCTCGATCACTCAGTACTTCGACCCGGAAAAGAAAATGTTCCTGGCCGACCGCTTCATCAAGGGCACCTGCCCGAAATGCGGCACCGAAGACCAGTACGGCGACAACTGCGAAAAATGCGGTGCGACCTACGCGCCGACCGATCTGAAGGATCCGAAGTCGGCCATCTCCGGCGCCACGCCGGTGCTCAAGGATTCCCAGCACTTCTTCTTCAAGCTGCCGGACTTCCAGGAAATGCTGCAAGCCTGGACCCGCAGTGGCACGTTGCAAGAGGCCGTGGCCAACAAGATCGCCGAGTGGCTGGATGCCGGCCTGCAACAATGGGACATTTCCCGCGACGCGCCGTACTTCGGCTTCGAGATTCCCGACGAGCCGGGCAAATATTTCTACGTGTGGCTGGATGCGCCAATCGGCTACATGGCCAGCTTCAAGAACCTCTGCGCCCGCCGTCCGGACTTGGACTTCGACGCGTTCTGGGGCAAGGATTCCACCGCCGAGCTGTACCATTTCATCGGCAAGGACATCGTCAACTTCCACGCCCTGTTCTGGCCAGCCATGCTTGAAGGCGCCGGTTTCCGCAAACCGACCGGCATCAACGTACACGGCTACCTGACCGTCAACGGCCAGAAAATGTCCAAGTCCCGCGGCACGTTCGTCAAGGCGCGGACTTACCTGGATCACCTGTCGCCGGAATACCTGCGCTACTACTACGCCGCCAAGCTGGGCCGTGGCGTCGATGACCTGGACCTGAACCTCGAAGACTTCGTGCAAAAGGTCAACTCCGACCTGGTCGGCAAAGTCGTCAACATCGCCAGCCGTTGCGCCGGTTTCATCCATAAAGGTAATGCTGGTGTACTGGTAGCCGGCAACGCCGCGCCGGAACTGACCGACGCTTTCCTGGCCGCAGCGCCAAGCATTGCCGATGCCTATGAGGCTCGCGACTTCGCACGTGCCATGCGCGAAATCATGGGCCTGGCCGACCGCGCCAACGCCTGGATCGCCGACAAGGCACCGTGGTCGCTGAACAAACAGGAAGGCAAGCAGGATGAAGTCCAGGCTATTTGCGCCTTGGGCATCAACCTGTTCCGCCAACTGGTGATTTTCCTCAAACCGGTACTGCCGCTGCTGGCCGCCGATGCCGAGGCGTTCCTGAACGTCGCCCCGCTGACCTGGAACGATCACGCGACCTTGCTCAGCAACCATCAGCTGAACGAGTTCAAACCGTTGATGACCCGCATCGACCCGGTAAAAGTACAAGCCATGACCGACGCCTCGAAAGAAGACCTGACCGCCAGCGCAACCGACACCGGCGAAGCTGCGCCCGCCGGCAACGGTGAACTGGCCAAGGATCCGCTGTCGCCAGAGATCGAGTTCGACACCTTTGCCGCTGTAGACCTGCGCGTTGCGCTGATCATCAAGGCCGAAGCCGTGGAAGGTGCCGACAAGCTGCTGCGCCTGACCCTGGACATCGGTGACGAGCAACGCAACGTGTTCTCCGGGATCAAGAGCGCTTACCCGGACCCGTCCAAGCTCAATGGTCGCCTGACCATGATGATCGCCAACCTCAAGCCCCGCAAAATGAAATTCGGGATCTCCGAAGGCATGGTGATGGCGGCAGGCCCTGGCGGTGAAGAAATCTACCTGCTGAGCCCCGACAGCGGCGCCAAGCCGGGTCAGCGTATCAAGTAAAGTTCTGCGGTAAACCGATCCCACAGTCGTGCCCGGCGCGACTGTGGGATTTTCATGTCTGGCCCACCCTCCTTCCTTGCCGGATAATGCCTAACCTTGTTAGACAGGCCTTCTTTTGCCGGCACGATCATGACCGAACTGCTTTTAACGCTTATCAGCGCTGCCCTGATCAACAACCTCGTGTTGCACTGGCCGCTGGGCGTCGATCCTGTGCTGGGCAGCGAGCGGCCGCAGGTCCATGCGCTGGGCATCGCGACGACGTGCCTGATGCTGATCGTCGGCGCACTTGGCTATGCGCTCTACCACTGGCTATTAGTGCCATTGGGGCTGACGTCGCTGCGTCTGTTCGTGTTCCTGCCGTTGAGCGTTCTGCTGATCGCCCCCCTGCTGAAGCTGCTTTCACGGTTATTGGCGAAGCTTTCATTTGATGGCCTCTGGCCCCTGATGCTGGGGAATGCCGGGGTGCTTGGGCTGACGTTGATCAACGCTCAAGAAGACAAGGGAATTTTCCACGCCATAGCCCTGAGCCTTGGCGCCGGATTGGGTTTCTGGCTGGTGCTGAGTCTGTTCAGCGACTTGCGCCAGCGCACACTCGACAACGATATCCCCCCGCCCTTTCGCGGCCTGCCGATCGAATTGATCGGCGCTGGATTGATCGCAGTGATTTTTCTCGGATTCAGCGGGCTGATCAAAACATGAGTCTGATTCAACGCATCGACGCCCTCTTGCCGCAGACTCAATGCGGCAAGTGTGGTCACCCCGGATGTAAACCCTACGCCGAAGGTATCGCCAGCGGCGAGCCGATCAACAAGTGCCCACCGGGCGGCAGCGAAACCATCGCGGCCCTGGCCGACCTGCTGAAAGTGCCGGTGCTGGAACTGGACGTCAGTCGCGGTTCGGCACCCGCGCAGATCGCTTACATCCGTGAAGCCGAATGCATCGGCTGCACCAAGTGCATCCAGGCCTGCCCGGTCGACGCCATTGTCGGCGCGGCGAAATTCATGCACACGGTCATCGTCGACGAATGCACCGGTTGCGACCTCTGCGTGGCGCCCTGCCCGGTGGATTGCATCGAGATGCATCCGTTACCGCTGGCCACGGTGCTGCCGATTGTCGGCGGGCTGGCGTTCAGCCTGGAGGAACAACAGGCTCGGGCCGCCAAGCGCAATCACGCGCGACGCCGATTCGAACAGCGCAATGCCCGTTTGCATCGCGAAGAGGAACAGAAGCTCGCCGAACGCCAGGCCCGCGCCCAACGCGCCGTGCAGCACAGCGAAGTGACGCTCGACCCGGTTCAGGCCGCACTCGAGCGCGTCCGCGCACAGAAAGCTGCCAATGCCGATGCGGCACTGAAAAAGGCCAAGGTCGATCTGGCGATGAGTCGGGCGCAGTTGAACAAGTCGCTCAAGGCCTTCGGGCATCCGCCGACCTTCGAACAGCAATCGCAACTGATCGTGCTGCAACAGCAGTTCGAAGCCGCCGAACAGGCGCTGGCGCAACTGGAAAGCAGCCCACCGCCGGTCTCTGCGCCGCCTGCCCCGGCAAAAGATGCCGAGCTGAAACGGGCGAAGATCCAGCTGGCCATGCGCCGCGCCGAACTCAAGAAAGCTCAAACAAGCGAGGCGCCGGCCGAACAGATTGAAGCGTTGCAACATGCGCTCAGCGAAGCCGAGCGTCAGGTGGATGCCTATGCCGCCCCTTGAATCGGTGGACGAACGCCTTCAGCAGGCCATGAAGCTGGTATTGCTGGCCACCGTGCCGGGGATGCTGATGTTGTTCTGGCTGTACGGTTGGGGGGTGTTGATCAACCTGATTCTGACGGCGGCAACCGCGTTGGCCGTTGAAGCGGCGGTGTTACAGCTGCGCAAACAACCTGTAAAGCCAACATTGAGCGACGGCAGTGCGCTGGTCAGTGCGACGCTGTTGGCGCTGGCCTTGCCGCCTTACTGCCCGTGGTGGCTGACGGTCAGTGCTGCGGCGTTCGGACTGTTTTTCGGCAAGCACTTGTATGGCGGCGTCGGCAAGAATCCGTTCAATCCGGCGATGCTCGGTTTCGCGCTGGTCCTGGTGATGTTTCCCCAGCCAATGACCCATTGGCCGGCGTCCCATGGCATGGATTTGTTCGGTGGGCTACAACAGGTGTTCGGCTTCAGCTTCGGCCAGACGCCCGATGCGTGGGCCCAGGCCACGGCGCTGGACAGTCTGCGAATCAACAAAAGCCTGACCATGGACGAACTGTTCGCCGGTAATCCGGCATTCGGCCTTTTTGGCGGCCGAGGCGTGGAATGGGTCAACCTGGCGTTTCTGGCGGGCGGTGCGTTTCTGCTGCAGCGGCGGGTGTTCAGCTGGCATGCCCCGGTCGGCATGCTCGCCAGCCTGTTCATCATCAGCCTGTTGTGTTGGAACGGTACGGGCTCCGACTCTCATGGCTCGCCACTCTTTCATCTGCTCACCGGCGCGAGCATGCTCGGTGCCTTCTTCATCGTGACGGAACCGATATCCGGCGCGAAAAGCCCCATGGCCCGATTACTGTTCGGCGCAGGCGTGGGATTGCTGACTTATCTGATTCGGACGTGGGGCGGGTATCCGGACGGCGTGGCCTTTGCGGTTCTGCTGATGAACCTCTGTGTACCGGCGCTGGAGCGGTTTGCGGCGTCCAGACAGGAGCAGGTTGCCCCATGAACCGAGCGACGAGCGTTGTGATCCTGGTAGTGCTGGCAGGCCTGGGGATGGGCGCGACTTACCTCGTGCAGCACACCAGCGCCGCGCGCATTGCCGCCGAACAACGCCTGATCGACAGCCGCCGGTTACTGGATCTGCTACCGCCCGACAGCTACGACAATCAGCCACTGGAACACCCTCTCGGTCTCGAAAACACTCGCTTGGCCAACAGCACACTGCTGGGTGGCTATCTGGCTTCCAAGGCCGGCCAACCGAGCGCCGTGTTGCTGCGCAGCCAGACTCTGGGCTACGCCGGCTCCATCGAATTGCTGATCGCCATCGACCGCCGAGGCAAGTTAGTGGGGGTCAAAACCCTCAAGCAATCGGAAACCCCGGGGCTGGGCGGCAAGCTCGCCGACTGGCCCAATACCTGGCTTGAGGTGTTTACTGGCAAGTCCCTAACCGACCCCGATGACAATGGCTGGGCCTTGAAAAAGGACCAAGGGCAATTCGATCAGATTGCGGGCGCGACCATCACCTCAAGAGCGGTGATCAATGCCACTCATGACGCGTTGCGCTACTTCGATGAACACCGGCAACGGCTGATCGGGAGCAGCGCTCATGAATAAGTCATCAACCTTACAGAACTCGCTGATGCTTACGCCGTTGATCGGCGTCACTGATTCATTGGTAACGGCCCTGGGCCTGTGGTTGATGTTCGCCCTGGTGCTCAGTGCTTATGGTGTGAGCATAGGCGTCTTGCGCTCGCGACTGATGCCGGCCACACATTTGCTTGCCTGCCTCCTACTGGCCGCCACGCTGACCAGTTGCGCGGAACTCGCCATGCAAGCCTGGTCGCTCCAATGGCACCAGCAGCTGGGTTTCTACGCAGGATTGATCGCCCTGCAATGCGTTGTGCTGGAACACAACGGTTTTTTCCAGAGCCCACCGCGTGATCGACTGCGTCTGTGTGGCCTGTTCGGCGCCTTGATGGTGGGCTTGGGCTTGCTGCGCGAATTCATCGGCAACGGGACACTCGGTCGCCATCTGTCCTGGATGGCAGGTGCCACGCAACCGGACTGGCAAGGCTGGACGCTGATCGCTGACGGTGGCCTGCACCTGGCCACGCTGGCCCCTGGCGGGTTTATTCTGCTAGGACTACTGATCGCCGCACATCAAGCCTGGACCCGCCGCCCGGCGGCATCACATTGACCGCCTTCGAGGAAACGCATCGCCCATGAATGCCGCAAAACGTCTTGAAATTTTCCGCAGGTTTCACGAAGACAACCCTGAACCGAAGACCGAACTGGCCTACTCCTCACCGTTCGAATTGTTGATCGCCGTGATTCTCTCGGCGCAATCGACCGATGTCGGCGTGAACAAGGCCACCGCCAAACTGTTCCCGGTGGCCAATACGCCAGCGGCGATCCATGCCCTGGGCGTCGAAGGGCTCTCGGAGTACATCAAGACGATCGGCCTGTTCAACAGCAAAGCGAAAAATGTGATCGAAACCTGTCGCTTACTGGTGGAGCGCCATGGAGGTGAAGTACCGCAGACCCGCGAGGCACTGGAGGCTTTGCCGGGCGTCGGTCGCAAGACCGCCAACGTGGTGCTCAATACCGCCTTTCGTCAGCTGACCATGGCCGTGGACACTCACATTTTCCGGGTCAGTAATCGTACCGGCATTGCTCCGGGCAAGAACGTGGTCGAGGTGGAGCAAAAACTGATGAAGTTCGTGCCCAAGGAATATCTGCTCGACGCCCATCACTGGCTGATTCTTCATGGACGCTACGTTTGCCTGGCCCGCAAGCCGCGTTGTGGCAGTTGCCGGATCGAGGATTTGTGCGAATACAAGCAAAAGACCTCGGACGATTGAGGCTCTATTAGTTTTTTTGATTGATCGATTGAAAAAATCTTTTTTACCCGCCGGGAAATTGTCGATATAAGGAGCGCCAAAGGGCAGCCTTAGCCTGGAGTTAACCTTATGAGCACTGGCAAAGAGCAATTGGACGTAGAAGACGACTTCACCCCCGTTGAGGCCGATGACGCAGAGCCGGTAGTGGAAGTGGCAAAGACCAACCTGAGCAAACGCCGCACCATCGACAACCTGCTGGAGGAGCGCCGACTGCAGAAGCAATTGGCCGATTACGATTTTGACTTATGACACTTAAAAGCCTCCCGAAACGGAGGCTTTTTACTAAGTGCCGCCCCCTGACAAACACCTGTTCATTGCGCCAAATGCTGGCAGCTTCATACCAGGCCGTTGCGCTGGGCCAATTCAATCAGGTCGACCAGTGAGCGAGCATTGAGCTTTAACAGAAGACGAGTCTTATAAGTACTAACGGTTTTATTGCTGAGGAACATTCCGTCGGCGATCTCCTTGTTTGTCTTTCCTCGGGCCAATTGTTGCAGGACCATCATCTCTCGCCCGGACAAACGATCCACCATATCAGCTTCACTGGCGTTCCCAAGACTGGAACGCACGGTATGCAGAGCCTGATTAGGAAAGTAGCTGTAGCCTGACAGCACGGCTTTTATTGCACTGAGCAACTCAGTGAGATCCTGCTGTTTGCAAACATATCCGGCGGCCCCCGATTGCATGCAACGCATGGAAAAATGCCCTGGCGCCTGGGATGTCAATATCAGTACTTTAAGAGGCATCGCCGTTGATGTCAGGCGCGCGATAACTTCCAACCCATCCAGTTTCGGTATTCCAATATCCAGTATGACAATATCCGGCATAAGATCACGGGCAAGTTGTAATGCGTCCACACCATTATCTGTTTCTGCAATGACTTCGTAGCCATGACGTTCCATTAGCATACGTACCGCAAGACGAATGACGGGGTGATCATCCACGATCAGCACTTTATTCATGGGCAAGTCCAATTTTCGCTGTTCGAATTTTTAGAGCCCGCACCATAGCCTAGTCGTTTCACCCATGGCACGCCGTCACCCTCGGCCACTCGCAGCGAGAGACATAGCCTACAAACAACACGGATTATTCCTACAAAAAATCATTGCCATACGAAGAAGCAGAGATTTTACTGACCTACTATTGTTCAGTGCTTCGGCCGTTTTTTTTGTATCGACTTACAACCAAAAAACGACAAAAAACAGTGTCGACGCATTAATCCACGATGCGCCGACTATTGAGCTACCCTTAAAAGTAACGGGTATTTTCCAGTACCTTCTTGCGCAATCTGGCTCAACAATCGAAAAAGCTCACACACCGTAACACTTGACCAATAACATAGCACCATCAAAACAATTAAACAGCCATACCCGAACCCGCAACAATACGGCTACTATAACAACCTCACCACGCTAATAAAAACAGCTCAACACAACAGCAGAACAACCTGATATTAGTTATTACAACCATAAACCAATCGAGAAAAGACAATATTCAATGAGCATACAATATGATAAAACTCAAAAAAAGAATCACCAACCCCATGACAATTATTGCCATATTTGCAGCGCTGTCTGAAACATCGGCCGCCGTATCCCTACCCTTTCTCGACAATGAGGATAGGGGACTCTATGTGTGGTTCCTGATCAGTTTTCCCTTTTATTTGCTTTTTCTTTTCTTCGTTACTCTCAACTTCAACTATCGATCGCTTTACGCGCCCTCCGATTTTGTGAAGGGAAAGCATTTCATAAAAGCCATGGAGAACGTTCATCATCCAAGTAACAGCCCATCCAGCGTAGCGCCCGAAAGCTCGACCCAGCACCATGTAAACCTGCCTGCCCCCCTAAAGGATCTGCACATCGTCGATGCACGGTGGATACACAAAAAAATGGCGTTCAGCGCCCTGATGGAGAGCATTCAGTACCCTGCGGACAATCCCGCACAAGTGATCGTATTTCTCACGTGTACCGATTCGGATAAATTGCTGAAGGCAAACACGCTCAAACATTGGAAACAAATAAAGAAACGCAACAGCGCAACGTTCTGTATTTCTTACAATTTGAGCTCACAGGGCGTGACGATTATGGGCTAGGTATTGAACTGTCGCACATCAGAAAGGCAGCCCTTGAAGCAGATCAAGGACAGGAAGCAGAAGGAACGGTCAGCGGAAACAAGAAGAAAGCGAAACGTTATATGCAGCAGCCCCTCTTCCAATTTGTGGCCTTGTCATCAACAAGGCCACAAATTCATTACCGACTCAAAGGTCTCAGAAAAGCTTCCGGCCCTTGTTCGCCGCGATACGCATGCGCAGGGCGTTGAGCTTGATGAAGCCCGCCGCATCAGCCTGGTTGTAGGCGCCGCCATCTTCCTCGAAGGTCGCGATGTTGGCGTCGAACAACGACTCGTCGGACTTGCGGCCGGTGACGATCACATTGCCCTTGTACAGTTTCAGGCGCACTACGCCGTTCACGTGGGCCTGGGAAGCATCGATCATCTGTTGCAGCATCAGACGCTCAGGGCTCCACCAGTAACCGGTGTAGATCAGGCTGGCGTATTTAGGCATCAGCTCGTCTTTGAGGTGAGCCACTTCGCGGTCCAGAGTGATCGATTCGATCGCGCGGTGAGCGCGCAGCATGATGGTGCCGCCCGGGGTCTCGTAGCAGCCGCGGGACTTCATGCCGACGTAGCGGTTTTCGACGATGTCCAGACGGCCGATACCATGTTCGCCACCGATACGGTTCAAGGTCGCCAGCACGGTGGCCGGGGTCATTTCGACGCCGTCCAGTGCGACGATGTCGCCGTTACGGTAGGTCAGTTCCAGGTACTGCGCTTTATCGGGAGCCTTCTCCGGGGAGACGGTCCAGCGCCACATGTCTTCTTCGTGCTCGGTCCAGGTGTCTTCCAGCACGCCGCCTTCATAGGAGATGTGCAGCAGGTTGGCATCCATCGAATACGGGGATTTTTTCTTGCCGTGACGCTCGATCGGGATGTTGTGCTTTTCAGCGTAATCCATCAGCTTTTCACGGGAGAGCAGGTCCCATTCGCGCCACGGAGCGATCACTTTCACGCCTGGCTTCAAAGCGTAGGCGCCCAGTTCGAAACGAACCTGGTCGTTGCCCTTGCCAGTCGCGCCGTGGGAAATGGCGTCAGCACCGGTTTCGTTGGCGATTTCGATCAAGCGCTTGGCGATCAACGGACGAGCGATGGAAGTACCCAGCAGGTACTCGCCTTCATAAACGGTGTTGGCGCGGAACATCGGGAACACGAAATCGCGCACGAATTCTTCACGCAGATCGTCGATGTAGATTTCTTTTACGCCCATGGCCTGTGCCTTGGCGCGGGCCGGTTCGACCTCTTCGCCCTGACCCAGGTCAGCGGTGAAGGTCACTACTTCACAGTTATAAGTATCCTGCAGCCACTTGAGGATCACCGAAGTGTCCAGGCCGCCGGAATACGCCAGAACGACCTTGTTTACGTCCGCCATGCCATCACTCCACGGGGTTCTACGGAAAGCCGTCAAGTCTACCGCTCATGCAGGATAATTTACAGAGGCGCGACAGCTTATGACGACGAAGCGACAGATTATGTCGAGCGAGCGACGATTTCAGCTGGTTCAGGAGGTCTTCGCGCTGCCCGCGGAAGCAGTGGCTGGAGGCGCCGGTTGCTCGGTCGGCGCTACCCTTTCAAGGCGTACGGCAACCCGGCGGTTCTTCGCTCGATTGGCGGCATTGTTGTTCGGTGCCAGAGGATAGCGCTCACCGTGAAAACGCAGGGTGATCTGCGATTCCTGGATACCATTGGCCTTGAAGAAATCCATCACGGCCAGCGCCCTGCGTCGAGATAGTTCGCGGTTGGTCAGGCGGTTGCCGCTGTTGTCGGAATGGCCATCGAGTTCAATGTGGTTGACCGTCGGATCGGCTTTCATGAATTCCAGCATGACCTGCAAATGGGCCTTGGCTTGGGCGTCAAGATCGATACCCTCCCCCGGAAAGCCGACTTCGGATTGCTTCACCTGCTCGAAATTCTGCGGCAGCAACTTGGCCACGCAACCCTGGTAGTCACTGTAGGCCTTGCTGAATTTGACCGGCAGCAGACGGACTTCAGATACCCGCCCCTCGCCCGAGGAGTGTCGAACCACCGGGCTGCGACCGTCCAGTAACCCGCTGATCAGGCGCCCGGCCTGAACTTGCGAGCTGTTGAACAGCACGTTGCCACTGCCGATTCGCACCGAGCCCAGGTTGATGTCGCCACGCCCCGGCTGCCATGGCGCAGCGGCCGCCAGCAAGGTCGCGGAACCGCCACCGATCATCGAGTTGTAGGCCTTCAAGCGAAATGTCGCCTGTTCGCCGGCACGACGCACGAACTCTCCCGAGCCGAAATCGGTGATGGGTTGAGTCAGGCGGCATTCGAACTTGTCACCTTCGACCGTCCACTCGATGCTCTCCAGACGGGTCTGGAAAGTGAGCGCCATCGCAGGAAGGCTGGCAAACACACTGAGCAAGGCTAAATAACGCTGGCGCACGGGAGGCTCCACTGGCTTGTGCAACAAAAAGACCGACACACACATTTACGGCATACCTGTTGGGTATCGGAAGGTTGCCGCAAAACTTGATAGCGAGTGCCTGCAAGAGTCTTTTCCGGTAGCATTCCCCTGAGTTCGACCCGCCTGGAATCCCCTCATGTCCGACCGCCTGACCCTGCTGCGTCCCGACGACTGGCATATTCATCTTCGCGATGGTGCTGTGTTGACCAATACCGTCGCGGATGTCGCGCGCACCTTTGGTCGCGCCATCATCATGCCCAACCTGGTACCGCCGGTGCGCAACGCGGCTGAAGCCAATGGCTATCGCCAGCGGATTCTCGCCGCGCGTCCGGCCGGCAGCCGTTTCGAACCGCTGATGGTTCTGTACCTGACCGACCGCACCCAGCCCGAAGAAATTCGTGAGGCCAAGGCCAGCGGTTTCGTTCACGCCGCCAAGTTGTACCCGGCCGGCGCGACCACCAACTCGGACTCTGGCGTCACCAGCATCGACAAGATTTTCCCTGCACTCGAGGCCATGGCCGACGTCGGGATGCCCTTGTTGGTTCACGGTGAAGTCACCCGTGGCGATGTCGACGTTTTCGATCGCGAAAAAATCTTCATCGACGAGCACATGCGTCGAGTGGTCGAGCGCTTCCCGACCCTCAAAGTGGTGTTCGAACACATCACCACCGCTGACGCCGTGCAGTTCGTCAACGAGGCTTCGGCCAACGTCGGCGCGACCATCACCGCGCATCACCTGCTGTACAACCGCAACCACATGCTGGTGGGCGGGATTCGGCCGCACTTCTATTGCCTGCCGATCCTCAAGCGCAATACTCACCAGGAAGCCCTGCTCGACGCCGCCACCAGTGGCAGCGACAAGTTCTTCCTCGGCACCGACTCGGCACCCCATGCCCAGCACGCCAAAGAAGCGGCTTGCGGCTGTGCCGGTTGCTACACCGCTTATGCCGCAATCGAGATGTATGCCGAAGCCTTTGAACAGCGCAACGCGCTGGACAAGCTCGAAGCCTTCGCCAGCCTCAACGGCCCGCGCTTCTACGGCCTGCCGGTGAACACCGATCGCATCACCCTGGTCCGCGATGAGTGGACCGCCCCAACCAGCCTGCCGTTTGGCGAGCTGACTGTAATCCCGATGCGCGCCGGTGAAAAACTGCGCTGGCGCCTGCTGGAGGAACACGCGTGAGTGAAGACCATTTCGACGACGAACAGGACGGTCAAGGCAACGGAGGTGGTCCTCGTCATCCAATGGCTGCCAGATTCCGTGGTTACCTGCCGGTTGTCGTCGACGTAGAAACCGGTGGCTTCAATTCGGCCACCGATGCCCTGCTGGAAATTGCGGCGACCACCATCGCCATGGACGAAAAGGGCTTTGTGTATCCCGATCACACCTACTTCTTCCGCGTCGAGCCATTTGAAGGCGCGAACATCGAAGCGGCCGCTCTGGAGTTCACCGGGATCAAGCTCGATCACCCGTTGCGCATGGCCGTGAGTGAAGAAGCAGCGCTGACTGATATTTTCCGCGGCATCCGCAAGGCCCTGAAAGCCAACGGCTGCAAACGGGCGATTCTGGTCGGGCACAACAGCAGCTTTGATCTGGGCTTCCTCAACGCTGCTGTCGCACGCCTGGACATGAAACGTAACCCGTTTCATCCATTTTCCAGCTTCGATACCGCGACCCTCGCAGGTCTGGCCTACGGTCAAACCGTATTGGCCAAGGCCTGTCAGGCAGCCGATATCGACTTCGACGGTCGCGAGGCTCATTCGGCTCGCTACGACACCGAGAAGACTGCCGAGCTGTTCTGCGGCATCGTCAATCGCTGGAAACAAATGGGCGGCTGGGAAGACTACAACGACTGATTCATCACTAATCTGTGGCGAGGGAGCTTGCTCCCTCGCCACAAGTGAACATGGGTTTATCCCGCCCATAAAAAAACCGGCCTTGGCAGCCGGTTTTTTTATGCCTCGAACGTGCCTTACAGCGCAGCAGCGTTCTCGGTCAGGTAAGCCGCAACACCTTCGGTGGAAGCGGTCATGCCTTTGTCGCCTTTTTTCCAGTTGGCAGGGCAAACTTCGCCGTGCTCTTCGTGGAATTGCAGAGCGTCGACCAGACGGATCAGCTCTTCGATGTTACGGCCCAGCGGCAGGTCGTTGATGATCTGCGAGCGGACAACGCCTTTGTCGTCGATCAGGAACGCGCCACGGAAAGCCACGCCGCCTTCGGACTCAACGTCGTAGGCCTTGGCGATTTCGTGCTTCAGGTCGGCCGCCATGGTGTAGCGAACTTCGCCGATGCCACCATTGTTGACCGGGGTGTTGCGCCAGGCGTTGTGGGTGAAGTGCGAGTCGATCGAAACGGCTACCACTTCCACGTTGCGTGCCTTGAAATCAGACATGCGGTTGTCCAGAGCGATCAGCTCGGACGGGCAAACGAAGGTGAAGTCCAGTGGGTAGAAGAACACCAGGCCGTATTTGCCTTTGATGGCCGAGGACAGGGTGAAGCTGTCTACGATTTCGCCATTGCCGAGTACGGCCGGTACGGTGAAGTCAGGGGCTTGTTTGCCTACGAGTACGCTCATTGGATATCTCCTGGTGTAATAACGTTGAAGAACAGGGTTCATGCCAGCCTGCCACCCTCGGGCGACAGCCCTGTGACACAAACCTGCTTCGCAAAAGGCCGACCATCATACACCGCGTTTTTCACCTGTCCTTAGCGCCTTAATGGTTTTTTTCCTGGAAGGTAAAAAGACCGCTGCTATATTTTTCTCCTGACAACGTGAGAAGAAACCGTTCGTCAGTCACATGCCCTTATGACGAAAACCTTCCAGAAACCACTTTGACAATCATTCTCGTTAACATTAAGATCCATCGCAATTGAGTCACAACCAGCGACGGTTTTCACTTATGTATGTCTGCCTCTGCACTGGCGTCACCGACGGTCAAATCCGCGATGCAATCTATGAAGGTTGCTGCAGCTATCGGGAAGTCCGTCAGGCCACCGGCGTTGCCAGCCAATGCGGTAAATGCGCCTGCCTTGCCAAGGAAGTGGTCCGTGAAACCCTGGGCAAACTGCAATCGGCCCAGGCGGCGATCTCCTACCCCGCAGAATTTACCGCCGCATAACTACCGTATTTCAAAGAACCGGACTTGATGTCCGACTATAAATAGCTAGAAACTCAAAATAATTCGATAAAAAACAAGGGCTTGCAGCGATGCAGGCCCTTGTCGTTTCTGGTCGGGGTTACTCCGGGGTGACGCTGCCGTTGGTCAGGGATGACAGCAGGTTAACCCAGCCGGAAATCACTGCCGGGCGCCCCTATACTGAGATACCGGGTCGCGCTTGGGAGCGCCGAAGCCATGGACACCGTCAGATGGCAAGTCATAAACAGCAGCACCGCAGAGCTTGAAATCAACTACGGCCAGAAATGGGCAAAGGTCAGGCTTGAAAATCTGGTATTCGATACAGAGCTAAAACCGGAGGACTTTTATAAAAAGTGTCTGGCCGAACTCTTCACCGCGATCAATGCTAAGGGCGTGCACTGGACGGACCGCCCGTAGCGAATGAAACAGTTCGTGTGCGAAGCAGGCACGGGGGGTGCATTCCATCAGGCATGGTCTTGGTGCGGAACATCCCGCGAGAGCTGGCGCAAAACCCAATCAATCTGTGGCCGGTGGAATACGATCCCTTCGTTATGCGGGAAATCGTGGGCTAGATGTGGGCTGTGATCGAAGTCCCACGTTCTGAGCGTTTCGGCACATGACACACCAAATTCCGTTATGGAGCGGAGAGAAAGCAACAAGGCTATTTCATCGCTAGTAAAACCCGTGAGCGGGAATTCACGGGCAGCATCCCGATGTATTACCCAACTGTTGGGTTGTGACAGAAACAGCCAACGGTTCCGGTCATCAGGTTCAGATCTGTCGATTACACCCGCCATATGATCGAAGGAATTCTTCACCCGAAATGCCAACCAAGCAACAGAGGCAAGCAAGTCCTCCTTTTGCTTTCGTGCCCGCATCTGCTCGTGCTGATAAGGAATCAGCCACGCAGCAATAATCGCAGCAATAGAGCCGACAGCCTGAACCCAAGCTGGGGCGTTTGCGCTGCCCCATGGCAAGTAAAGCAAGAGGCAGAGGGGTATCACCACTGCTGGCGATAAACATAGAGCCCTCACCACGCTTGCCCAAGTGAATCTGATGACGATTTCCCTTTCCAACATGCCCTGACCCCAACATTAAAAAATAAGCATGCACGATGCCGTCACGGCAGTCCAAGGGGATGGCATGAACAGCCTCTGCCACGGGTGTTGAGTCATTGTGGACAATAGGTGATGCCCTGCTACCTTTACCGCTGTCGGGCTTGCCGTTATCCATGTTCCCGCCATCGCGCCAGAGGAAGCTGTATGAGCTACTTCAATAATTTTGAACGACTTTTCATGCAGAGAAGCCTAGAGCTTGTTGACACATACCAAGGCGAGTACGAAAGCACACAGCTTCTTAATGGGCTCATCGGGCTTCTATTTTTTCCAAACGAAAGGATGCCTGATCTAATTCCTGAGAAATCTCTTCAGGACATAGAAGCCTGGGGCTTTAGCCAAGACTGCATAATCAACGCAGGAGCAAACAAAAAGCCACAAGAAATAAACCTGCGAGAGATAATAAAGCGTCTAAGAAATTCCGTCGCTCATTGCAGGGTAGAGCCTTTTCCAAATGATCACCGGCCATGCGAAGGTTTTTTTTTTGCGGATAGAAATGGCTTTGAGGCAAAGATACCAACAGATCAAATTAAAAACCTGATGAGAAAGCTACTTACTCATTTGCTGGAGAAATGACATATAACACTTGGTTAAAATCGTTCGCCACGCTCTCTGGGGCCGCGCGCAACGGGCCCTTAGCTAAACGGTTATATTTATCGGAGGCCACATATGAATGATGAAGAAATGGCAAGAGAAATCGCCAAATCAGCACAAGCCTTTTCTGAGCCAATCGATTTCGACAAGCTAATTAAAGATGGTCTTCTGATAAAGGAAGGCAGGTCATTTTATGTTCCCGATTTCAACGCTCTCCCAGAAAAAGTGTCAAAGCGCATTAAAGAAACAGCGTCAACTAAAGATGGATTGAGAGTAACCTTTCACAAAGAGTCAAAAGCGCTTAAAAAGATCGCAGAACAGTTAAGTGGTTACCTTGAGTAAAAAGCATAACAACCGGTTCAAGTCGTTCGCTTCGCTCACTCGGGACGTTAGCCAATCCGAATCAGTCCGCTGAGGTACAGGATGAAAGATATAATCCGAAGAACGCTAATCGTTTTCTGGCTGGCCGCCATCGCAACACTTTTTGTTAATATATTCGACAGAGGTTTTTTCCACTCGTACGCATGGGAGATATCCGCGTTTCTAATGGTGCCAATCTGGGCGCTCCAGTTCATATTGCTCGGTATTGCAAACCCACTTGCCCTAAAACGTAAAACTTAAAATTCAAGGAAGGATTTATGTCGAACAACTCAGAGTTTCTCGATAAAGCTAGAGATGAAGCAAATGCAGCTTCGGATGAACATTGTAAACAATGGGACTTGTTGAATGAGCTAGCGTCCCCGACTATTGAGGATCTTGACGCTTGGCTGGCTGCACGGGACGCCTTCTATAAAGCACAAGAGAAATTTGAAAGCATTGTTCGCCAAATTTGCGCTAGATAAGGCTTCCTGCACCATTCCTCAAGGACGACAGCCATGCCCGATAACTCAGACAGCAAGATCGCTACGGCGGACGCATTGACATTGCTCCTGCACAACCAGCACGCCAGCGATGGAAGAAATAACCAAGTGGCTATCTGAGAATGGCGTAGGGAGTGTTGCCGATAACGCCATGACTGCCATGGAAACGCTGGACGAAAATGCACAAGCCGTCACCGATGCCATTATGCGGCTACGCCAGTCCTAGATTGCTGGCCCGCTGGTCGGCGCTTGCCACTGGCGATGGCGGGCTACACTCACAGAGCGCCGAAACGATCAACTTGCAGGGCGCTTGAGAAGATCGCCCCCGCTCAGGGGCTAGGAGCATCGCAATGTCAGACGTTTTCGTCATCATCGACCAAGAAGCCTTGAAGGGCCTCGCCCATCCATGCCTTGATCTGCTGACCGGGCAGATCATCGAGCTGGACCTGCGCCACCAGGTTGTGCCACCGACGACTCAGATGGAATTGTTCGACGCTGACGATACAGCAGCTCGCGCTGCTGAACCCCGCTAAAGCAGCTCATCGCGTCGGCTGCGCATACGCTGGTGCAGTTCATTGACTGTGGGTTTGCGGCTTGATGCACCACGTTGGACGGTGCCGCCTTGTTCTCCAGGTGAACCAGCGTAGCTTTCAAGGCTGCCACCGTGGGTTTGTCGCACGACGGCGTTGTCGCGTCTTTGTTCAGCAGTCAAAGGCAATTCTTCAATCCAAAGGGTTTTCGCTGGATCTTCCACCGGCTCGGGTCGGAGCAATGGCTCAGGCGTCGGCTGCCAGTTGCCCAGAGCTTCCTGTGGGCTGATGTCCACCGGCTGTTCTGGCACGCGTTCGGCCACGGGTGCGAGTTCACGCTGCGCTTGGATTCCGAGGTTCAAAGCATAGGCCACGCGCATTCCGGCCTCGACAGCGGTCATGTTGTTGACGTTGATTTGGGTGTTGTAGGTACCGCTCGGCTCGTCATCCTTTTGTGGCGCTGGGAAAAGTCTACTGAGCCCTTGCCGTAAAAACTCTTCTGGTTTGTCCTGGGCAAATTTCAGCAACCAATCCCGGCCTCCTAGCCGCTGGTAACACCACATCAGATCCCCGGCCATTTTGTCCGTGAGGACTTTTCGTTCTTCGCGGTCGATGGAGCCGCGCTTGCGCCCACCAGTTTTTGGCCGCGTTGTCATTTTGGTTCGTCCAACGTAACAGTGACCGACCCCAAGGCACCGTCATCGTGGTACGTGAACTTCACAGTGGCGGGGGCGACGGGCTCCGTAGGCGGTTCCTGCTCGCGTAGCCAGAGAGTTAACGTCGTCGCCAAGGCGCGAGCCTCGGCCACAGCTTTGTCATTGCTGAAAGTGACGATTGCCATCACACACCCTCGCTCGCTATGCCAATGAGTTTCCCGGCACCATCGCGCTGCGCCAGAAAGCGCTGGCCGTTAACCACCATGGCGCGTATCAGACCGGCACCATCGCGCTCGATTGTTGCTTGCATGGGCTTGGGCTTCTGCACTGGTGTCGTTTGTACAGGTGCTGGCGCCTCGAACTGGCGCTGCATATCCATTTGTTGAGCGTGTTGCTGGCGCTGCATATCCAGCTGTTGAGCGTGTTGCTGGCGCTGCATATCCAGCTGCATGTCCAGAGCCTGTTGTTGCCGGTCCAGCTGGGCATCCAGAATCGCCTGCCGTTCCTGCAACGCGATGGCGATTCCGTCACGCACGGCTTGATTCAGCCCCCTCTCAACAGCGGGGTCCAGAGTCTCTGGCTTTGGCCTTGCAACGATCCTCTGTACCGGCGCGGGTAGCTTCGGCTGTTTCGCCAGTTCCTCCCGGACGCGCTCTTGCACCAGTCGCTCAATTGTGGCGGCCAGATCGTCGGAGGCGGGCTCTACGGGGTTCTTTTCTGGCGTGGACGAATTCATACGCCGTTGCAGCAGTTGCAGTTTTGCGCTCACAAGTCACCAACCTGTTCCAAAAGTCTGGTCAAGGTGATTTGCTGGCCACCATGTAGACCGTGCAACGCCAATAGAGCGTTGATCTTAGCCAGCAACTCTGGAGCGTCTCCTCTTAGCTCCAACCGTGCAGCGGCTTCACGAGCCGCAAGAAGAAGCGGCGCACTGCCTGAGATGTAGTCGGACATTTTATTTACCCTCTTTGGGTTTACGAACCTTCTGGCGTTTTTCGAAACGGCGTTGCTCTTTAGCGATTTGCTTGTCGATCTTTCTCACATTGGCGGGTTTCATGTTAGCCGTCCCTAAGTGTGAGCAATTGCCGATAACGGGCTTGCAGCTGGGGGTCGTTAAGATACTTCTTGCGCTCGCTTGGGATCCTCAACATGGCCTCAAACTCTGCAAGCTCCCGTGCTAGTCCCGCGCCATCTTGGGGAATGTTGTTGGCACCAATCGCCGCGTTATACAAGAAATCGATAGTTTCCGGCGTGTTCATCATGTGAACCCAGCCAGTGGAAAACTGATCGAAGTGCTCTCTTTCTTTTTCAGGAAGGTGGACTAAATAATCGTTGGCGATACGAATCACTTCTTTAACGGAATATTGCCCGTATTTTGCTGCGAGGTAATTCATTGTTTTGGCTTGGGCCTGATTGTTGATCTCCACGACACGATTGTAATCAGCCTCGGAGAGTTGGCCGAGAAGACCCTCAGCGGAATTAGGTGCGCTTCCGTGCGCTGTCGGAACGTGTTGTTGACCTAATAGCTTCTGGCTGACTTTGGCGAGCCATTGAATAGCGGTAGTGACGAAACTTTGTCTGGCTTTTTGAGTGCCGGACAGTTGAGCCACCATGTTGCCAAAGGCGTTTCCAAGCCCATCATCTTGACCATGGAGGTTGAAGTTATGGCGGCGGGTTACTTGTTGCAGCGGCTTGGTGGCATTCTCCGTAAAGAATTGAATGGTCGCGTTAATGTAGGCTGGCGGATAACCAAGAGCGCCGAGGTCATGCATGAAAGAGCCACCCAGCTGGGCTAGCAGTTGGTCAACTTGTTGCTGGGTAGTCCCTTGTGGCAAAGGACTACCGAATAGCGTCGGGCCTTGGGGCTGACGTTGGTACTCTGCAATCTCGCGATTGGTCAGTACATCCGGGTGGCCCCAGTTATCCGGTGACGGGCTTAACGGTGCCAGCGTTGGCATACCTGGGTCATAGGGTTGTAACTCACCCGCGCTGAGTGTGTCGATGTCGTTACTCATGGCTTAATCATCCGCAGGCTGCACAGACCCCAGTCGCCGGGTTGCATGGTAAATGCCACGCCCAATTTTTCCAGCAAGGGCGGCATACTACTCAGGCGCGATTGGATGGCCCTAAAAGTATCTTCGGGTAATTCACAATGGAGTTCTGCCACGTCCATGATTTTTTCAATCAGCTTTGGCTGTTCGGCGGTGTAGCCTTCTTCCGAAATTTTATAGATTGCGGCAACGATTGTTTGGGTAAGAGACATCGTTTTGTTCCTCTTGATTTGTTTTATGACGTGCGCGGCGTTGGGCAGTGACTGCACTGCTTTGATTAAAGCCGCTAACAGAGTCATTTAAAGTAAACTCGCTTTTTTCGGTGTTTGAGTTTGGGCAATCAGCTGCAAGCGCTGCCAACTTAGGGCACAGCGTGGATGCACACGCTCTCCCGGTATTGGAATCCCCACCGGATTAGTGGCTAACGTTAATTCAATCGGCGCATAGCCACCTTCCACTAAGCCACAAAAGCTGCAAGCCTCTCGGCTGTTAAGCAAACGGCGCGATGTCAGTTGCTGGGCATCATTGGCATTATCAGGCAGTGCCGTGCACACCAAGACAAATTGCCCGGTGACGTGCCGATATAAATTCGTTTCCCAATCAAGTAACAACTCGCGTTGGGCATTTGCCGTGCGCAGTACGTGGATAATGGCCGCTTTATCGGGTTTCTCACCACGCCACGCCAGTTCAACTAACCGGTCAAGCGGCATGCGAACTGCTTGCACTTGTCGAGCGAGGTTCTGGAGTTTGCGGAATATCTCGTTGTTGTCCATGAGACTATTCTTCGGCTTGGAAGGCGGGGTGACTTTTAAGTTCTTCGACGCACTTTTCTTTCGAACTTGCACCCTGCACCAACAGTACTGAATCAGATAACCGACGGGCACAATACCCGTCCAGTTGACTGTAGAAAATTTCGAAATTAACCAGTGCTTCGGAGCCGTCGGAAATGATTCCTGGCAACTTAGTATGCGAGAGCAGCAATACAGACACGAACGACTGTGAAGCCTCGGTAACCATTAGCTCGCACATACGACTTCTGTCATCCCATACAACCAAGATGCGCGCCAGCGGTGTCAGGCGCTGGGCGACATTGATCCAGAATCGGGATTCAAGGATCAGTTCAGGGTCGGTGTTACGATCAACAAAGGCGACGTGCCGCACCACCCGCGCGTCTTCGAACATCAATGAACTTGGTGGCAGTGGCGGGATAACTTTCTTGACTTCGATGTTGGTGACAGCAGACATGAGTTGGTACTCCGGTTGGTTTAATCGGAGCATATGCCTATCGGTTGTTGGCGCAATGGGAGCAGGGTATTAACGAAGTTGGTTGTGGTCACAACCACTTATGTTTACGCAATATTGCTCGAATAGTGTCCGGATGTGGCGGTTTGGTGATGTTGTAGCGGGACATGTTGTCGCGCAGGTGATGCCGGACCTTGGCTACCCGATAGCAGGGTGCGACGGCCAGGAGGGCGACACGCAGTGAATCGTTGTCCAGCGCAAGTAACACCAGCTGCTCGATGCTATCGGTGCGGCATTGGCGAGCGTGGGCGTCGTCGGGCTTGGAAGCGCGCAGGCGTTCAAGTTCATCCAGCAAGACGTTCGTACGGTGCAGCAAGTCAGGTGGCAGACGACGTGCACGGTTCTGGTCGTCGAGCCCGGTAGAGTCAATCGTGGTTTTCATAACCATTTACCCCCTTTATTGCGTTGCCTATAACCATTGAAGACTTTGTGGCCGGGTGGCTGGTAGGGCTTGAGGTCGTAAGAACGGTCCCAAAGATCGAGAATCGTCCTGATTTTTGTGATTACCATGTCGTTTACCCTTCTAAGTTGCCTCAAGCTGGCCCGCGTGGCTGCGTATGGGCTGTTTTCGCACCATGCCAATGGTCTTTTAGTGCCTACCGCCTACGGCGACCCTAGGCGCCTCACATGCGGCTTTTGACCCCTTCGGTGTACCCCATGTAACCCCAAACCCACATAACCGCTCTATCACAAGGCTTTCGTGCCTTTAAACAGCGGACTGATGGTCCGTTTCGTGGTTTTTTACCATGGGCCGTAATGGTGTTTCGTGAGCACCAGCACTGCCGCTTCGTCCTTCGTGTAAACCCTTAGCACTTCTGCCGCAAAACCATGTTGTATTCACCCAGAGTAAAAAAGCGATCCAGCACCGGGTCATAGTAAAAATCGTCTCCCACAAGCCATGCGTGAGAGACGCGCGTGTTATCTGGTCCGCGAACAATGCCGTGCACCAGCACAAGCGGTTCCACTGATTTCATTAACCTGACCCACGCCAATCTAAAACAACAACCCTCACGACGGCGTGCCTTAATCTGGAAAGACCGTTTCCACATTTCTTCTACTCTGTGTGTCCGTCATATGGGCTTTCATCAGACAGGCGCA
This sequence comes from Pseudomonas sp. GW822-FHT02E03, assembly GCF_058802325.1. Lineage (NCBI taxonomy): Bacteria > Pseudomonadati > Pseudomonadota > Gammaproteobacteria > Pseudomonadales > Pseudomonadaceae > Pseudomonas > Pseudomonas sp. GW822-FHT02E03. The sequence continues at coordinate 28,710 of NZ_JBXAOA010000039.1, forward strand.
GTAACTGCAATAACCGAACTATTAATTCAGCCGTAGTTTCATTTGGTTTTTTTAACGCCATTAATTCATCAAACAATTCCACCGGTAAAAATGCGGTAACGCGTTTAAATCCTAACTCCTTACGCTGGCGCCTAAATTGACGTTGCCGAATTGCGAGTCCCGAAACTGGTTTCTTCAACTCACACCAGCCCTGCGCCAGATAACGATCCAGATCGGCGGGACTGATAATCTCGCGACACTGGCTTGGGTGCGCCAGCTTGGTTCCTGTTTTCATTTCACCATCCCTCTAAAAAGAGCGCGTCATTTTGGCCAATTTTCACCATCCAAAAGGATTGCGCCAAAAGATTGCGCCCCTAAGGAACACTACGCTCGGCGCAATGCCTCGCTGCCGTTTGCTGTACATGATTGCGCCAGCCTTAGAATCAATTGGCGCAATGCCCTAAGAACCAGCTGAAACCCTTGAGATAGGGCCTTGCCTATTGCGCCGGTGTATTGGCGCAGTCACACACGCCTTTAAGCCATTAATTGACTTTTTGATTGCGCCCGAGATTCTTTCTCATCTAGAACCCAAACGCTGTGTTCTGGCCCGGACCTTCCTTTGGTTTTGGAACTGACGGCCTTGATCCCCTTACCATCCAGCGAAGCCAGCACGCTCTCAATGTCGCGTCTTTCGATCATCATTTTCAGGCAGTCGTCCTGCATCTGCCGCAGTGACAAACCTTCTACGTTCTCGGGTTTGCGCATGTACTGCAACAAGCGCGCTTGTGCTGCCTCTGACCCCTTGGCCTCGCTGGCACCGTCAACCAACTCATAGACAGGCCCAGGCAGGCGACGGAGATAAAACGGTGGGTGTGTTGGTAAATAGCTGGCCTTGACGTTCCACACGGCGAACACCGGCGCGTCATGGATTTTCGTGATATGTAATTTCGAATATTGGTTATCGGGCAGCTCGACCATGATCACCACCCCACGGGCTGCATCACCCAAAGAACCACCGCCCCGCAATGATTGAAGTGTTGGCGGGTATTTCGATACAGATTCTTTGGTGACATGGTGAACACCTTGCACATTGGCACCGGTGCGCTGCGCGACTTCCTTAAAGGCCAGTGCCACTTGCATCAGGTCAGAGTTCATTTCATCGCCACCGTTGAGCATGGCGACGGTTTCGACCAATAACGAGACGGCACCCTCGCTGATTTTTACAAGCGTTTCGATGGCTTCACGACTTGGCGCGCATTTGGTGAATTCTTTGATCGTCACCTGCATCCCCCCTACTTCGTCATTGCCGAAGAAAAAAAAGTTTTCCTTTATGTCCGCTTTGACTTGCGGGCGAATATCCTCGGGTATTCTTCCAAGCCACGCTTGCATGCGCGACTTGATGATTCGCCGGCTATCCTCGCAAGAGACGAAAAGGGAAATGCCTTTGATGGTATCCACCCCCCGGTATTTCAGACCCGCTGCAATACATAACCCTTGATGCAGTGCTTCTGTGCTTTTACCGACACCACCGGGGCCGGCTAATATGGTCAGGTTCCCCATAGGCCGCGACGGTCCGGCGACATGCGGCCACGGCGGGTCAACCTTGTGCATGTCGTCGTCGGTCGTCTTGCCGGCTTCGCGAGTCAGGTTTTGCCAGTTGGGCAGGTCGGGCGCGTCAGGCTCTTTTCCATTTGGTGCAATCACCTTGCGCACAATGTCAGTGACGTACTCTTGTTCGTCACGGCGCGCATAGTTACCGTGTTCGTAGTTCATCAGCCCTAGTGCAATCTCATCGGGAGTGCAGTGCAACCGCCGGTGCAGGGTCAGCGCGTAGGCATAACTGAAGTCGTCCCCGGTCGCCTTGGGGGGCATCCATGGTGTGGGTTTGCCCGCCGCCAGATTCTTGTAGTCGTCGATCTTCCAGCCCCTCGCCAGCTTGTCGGAAAATGCGGACCGATCAACACTTTCAGGGTTCAGGATCAGAACCGTGTTGGATACTTCTGTAGAGCCGTCCATATAACTCCCCGTGTTGCAAAGTAGGCAACCGAGGGTATATATTTGACCTCGGTGGCCTCATCATCACCAAACCTCTAAAGCCTTTCGGTAAGCCTTCACCGAAAGGCTTTTTTATTCCCGCTTCCTAATAGTTTCGTGTAATCACCATCAAGGGTCGGCAAGAACTTGGCCATGTTTACACCTCTTCCCGCACAGTCCGACTTTCCAGAAAGGCATCCAGATCCCGTTTCCAGTAGAAAACCTTTGAACCGACTTTTATATAAGGAATGGGATAACGTTTTTCGCAGCGCCAAACATTGAGAGTGTCGCTGGTGATGCCGAGATAAGCAGCCGATTCCTTATGTGGCAGACGTTCGTCTTGCATGGTCGAAAACCCTCTTTCACAAACCCCGTTGAACTTCAGTAGGGGTGGTGAAGCAAGGATATGCGCAATAAAACAAACCAGCAATACTGGGCAAAAGTTGTATTAGCCTTAGTTGTATTTTGGTGATACAAGAATTATTGGGCAAACTATTGAAAAGTCTGGCTTTAACCACTGGTCGGTATAGGGAGAGAAGCGCCGAGTGGTTAAATCGTTTTAATTCAATCTAAATATTGGTGGTGCTAGATATATAAAAGGCCCCGAAGGGCCTTTAGTTTTAGTTTAATTTAAATAGTGGCACCACGTTATCGGCGGCACTAGAATCAACAAAATCTCCCACCGCTTGCCAGCCTGCACGCAGTTGGGGCTCCAATCGTTTAATGTAATTTTTATCGTCCGTGTCGCCTTTTTTACCGCGATTCATAATTCTTTTGTAGGTGTTAACGCTCACCAATTCACTGGCAATGGACGCGAACACGGCGCGCAAGGTTTTAGGCGTAAACGTTAAACCAGTCGCGGCCACCAACTCATGTGCTGCGGCGTGCGCATCTACGTTGCTGATCGCAAATAACCGTTCACCCGGTGCCTTGCCCTCAGCCTGCCGCTGGACGATAGCCAAGGCCTGAGTGGAAAGCAGCAACGTGTGATCGGTACGGGTCTTGGTGTCACGCAGCAGCACCTTCCCCGCGACTAAATTGCAGTCAGTTACCGGCACCTGAAGTGGCTCGGCTGGCCGGGTGCCGGTCAACAGTAGGAACTTCAAATAGTCTCCTGCGGGTGACTGTATCGCGCTTAACTCCCGCCAGAATGGACCGAGGTTTTTCAGCAACTCGGTCACAGGAGTGTCGTCTGCGGCTCGCGTCTTGGGGATCACCACACGCCCTGCCTTGGCTGTTTCCAGACTAAACGGGCTGTCCTTGACCTTGACGCCATAAAAATTCAAAACGGCCTTTAGCACCTGCATCGCATAAGCCGCTTGGCGCTCACCGCGCTGAGCTTTATTGTCCGTATTCACTGCCTTGATGTCGTCGGCGCTGATTTCATGGATGGGTTTTTTCGCCAGCTTGCGCAGCAGTCCGCCCTTGGTGGGTTTGCCCTTCGCCGTCACCCGACTAGGTTTGACCATCGCCAGATAATCAGCCTTGGTGCGTGGCTTAAGCGGCAGCTTGTCGTCTTCACGGGTCTGTTGCTCGACGTACTCGGCCACGGCAGCAGCCAAGGTCAGGGGCTGCACCTTGCTGGCCCGCGCTTCCGCGTTGGGGTCCACACCAACAGCCATCTGGGCGATGATTTCTTTGGTTTTCTTACGGGCAACCTCCGGTGTAATGGCCGGGTATTTACCGATAGTCACTCTGGTGGGATTACCACCGGCCACGCGGGCAAACACACTGAAAGTTTTGACACCGCTGGCAGTAACCCGTAGCTGTAAGCCGGGTTGCCGTTCGTCGTAATAAACATCGCGCTTCTCGCCTTCAGGTAGCGGCAAACTGTCCAGCGCGCCCTTGGTGAAGCTGAATGTGGTGTCCATCGTCTGGCCTCCGGGGTTACGCCGGGGTGATGGTTTCGGTGTAACCCCGGTAATTTCAGTGTAACCCCATAAAGCCTAAGCACTTATCACATATAGGTTTATTAAGCTGTGGTAACCAGCGGTAAACAGTGCCCCCTCGGACTTGATGTCCGGTTTTTTTATGTCTGGAAATCAATCGCTTAGGCTCTAGACGCGGAACAAAAACATTCTTATTCCGATTAATTTTCATTTAAGTTTCAATAACTTAGGTTTGACACTCTTAATTACGCGGCTCAAACTCTGCCTTATAGACAGCTACTCAGGGCAGGACCCCATCATGAAAGGCGACGTTACAGTCATCCAGCATCTCAACAAGATCCTTGCCAATGAGCTGGTCGCGATCAACCAATACTTTTTGCATGCACGCATGTATGAAGATTGGGGCCTGAACAAGCTCGGCAAGCACGAGTACCACGAATCCATCGACGAGATGAAGCACGCCGACAAGCTGATCAAGCGCATCCTGTTCCTTGAAGGCCTGCCGAACGTCCAGGACCTGGGCAAGCTGAACATCGGCGAACACACCAAGGAAATGCTTGAGTGTGACTTGAAGATCGAGCGCGACGGCCATGCCGATCTGAAAGTCGCTATCGCTCATTGCGAAACTGTCGGCGACTTCGGTAGCCGTGAACTGCTCGAAGACATTCTTGAATCCGAAGAAGAACATATCGACTGGCTGGAAACCCAACTGGGCCTGATCGATAAAGTCGGTCTTGAGAACTATCTGCAGTCGCAGATGGGCGAAGAGTAAATGCTACGCCGCTAATCGCGATGCAATAAAAAGCCCCGCTCTCTTTTATAGAGGCGGGGCTTTTTAATGACCGAACTTCAGGCTCACCCTGGAACAAATGTGGGAGCGGGCTTGCTCGCGAAAACGGTAGGTCAGTCAACTTATCTGTTGAATGTCATACCGCCTTCGCGAGCAAGCCCGCTCCCACAAACAGCGAATCAGGCGTCGGTCTTGTTGGCCGCAGCAGCTTCAACAGCGGCTTTGATCGTCGCTTGCAACGAACCATCAGCAGCCATTTCAGTCATGATGTCGCTACCGCCGACCAGCTCACCACCGACCCACAGTTGCGGGAAGGTTGGCCAGTTGGCGTACTTTGGCAGGTTGGCGCGGATTTCCGGGTTCTGCAGGATGTCCACATAGGCAAACTTTTCGCCACAGGCCATTACAGCCTGAGCGGCTTTCGCGGAGAACCCACACTGTGGGGCATTCGGCGAGCCTTTCATGTAAAGCAGAATGGTGTTGTTGGCAATCTGCTCTTTAATCGTTTCGATGATATCCATGGAGCACCTCGGCTGAACTTTCCGACTCAGTGGTCGGCACGGTGGCGCATTGTAACGGAAACCCGAGCGCCATGCTCGGCCTCCCCGACAGTCATGTTCATGCCGCCGCCACGGTCACCGGCACGCCGTTCAACGCCGCATTACCCGACAACTCATCGAGCTGACATTCGTCAGTCAGGTCATTGGCGCTGGAGCCGGGTTGAGCGCTGGCAATCGTCATCTGCACACCCGGTCGCGCATGACCCCAACCGTGAGGAAGGCTGACCACACCTTTCATCATATCCAGGCTGGCGACCACTTCAACCTCGATCACCCCGACCCGCGAACTGACGCGCACTCGCTGCCCATCGTGGAGCCCGCGGCTGGCCAGGTCATCCGGGTTCATCAGCAGTTGATGGCGCGGTTTGCCCTTCACCAGACGGTGATAGTTGTGCATCCATGAGTTGTTGCTGCGCACATGGCGGCGACCGATCATCAGCAGCTCATCGGCAGCCGGTGCTTGTAGCGCCGCGAAGCGCGCCAGGTCGGCAAGGATCTCGACAGGCGCTGCCTGGACTCGCTGATTGGCGGTCTTCAGGCGTGGCGCCAGGTTGGGTTTGAGCGCGCCCAGATCGATACCGTGAGGATGATCGAACAGGGTCGCCAATGACAGTTTGTGTTCCGTTGCGTCGCCATACAGGCCCATCCGCAGCCCGCGGTCGATCATCTGCGCCGGCGCGATGGTCGGTTTAAGTTCCTTGCCGGTCCTGGCCGCAAAGGCTTTGGCCAGCCCCACGAAAATTTCCCAGTCATGCAGCGCGCCTTCGGGCTTGGCGAGGATCGCCCGGTTGAAGCGGGTGACGTTGCGCACCGCGAACATGTTGAACGTGGTGTCGTAGTGATCGTTTTCCAGCGCCGAAGTCGACGGCAGGATCAGGTCGGCATAACGCGTGGTTTCATTGATGTACAGGTCAACGCTGACCATGAACTCCAATCCGTCCAGCGCCTGCTCCAGTTGCCGGCCATTGGGCGTGGACAGCACCGGATTACCCGCCACGGTGATCAGCGCGCGGACCTGCCCTTCCCCTTCGGTGAGCATCTCTTCGGCCAGCGCCGATACCGGCAGCTCTCCCGCGTATTCCGGACGCCCGGACACGCGGCTCTGCCACCGGTTGAAATGACCGCCCGAGGTCGATGCCACCAGATCCACCGCAGGCTCGGTGCACAACGCACCGCCCACCCGGTCGAGGTTGCCGGTGACCAGATTGATCAGTTGCACCAGCCAATGGCACAGGGTGCCGAAAGCCTGGGTCGAAACCCCCATGCGCCCGTAGCAGACCGCTGTCGGCGCTGCCGCGAAGTCCCGTGCCAGTTGGCGGATCTGCTCGGCGGGCACCGCGCACAGCGGGCTCATGGCCTCGGCGGTGAACCCTGCGATCGCTTCACGCACCTCATCCAGGCCATCGACCGGCAAATGACTGTCGCGGGTCAGACTTTCAGCGAACAAGGTATTGAGCAGCCCGAACAACAGAGCCGCATCACCACCGGGACGCACGAACAGATGCTGATCAGCCATCGCCGCCGTCTCGCTGCGACGCGGATCAACCACCACCACTTTGCCGCCCCGGGCCTGAATCGCCTTGAGGCGCTTCTCCACATCCGGCACGGTCATGATGCTGCCGTTGGAGGCCAGTGGATTGCCGCCCAGGATCAGCATGAAATCGGTGTGATCGATGTCCGGGATCGGCAGCAACAAGCCGTGGCCATACATCAAATGACTGGTGAGGTGATGGGGCAACTGATCGACCGACGTCGCGGAAAACCGGTTGCGGGTTCTCAGCAGGCCGAGGAAATAATTGCTGTGGGTCATCAACCCGTAGTTGTGCACGCTGGGATTGCCCTGATAGACCGCCACCGCGTTCTGCCCGTGACGCTCCTGGATCGCCGCCAGGCGTTCGGCTACAAGGCTGAAAGCGTCTTCCCACTCCATAGGCTGCCATTCGCTGCCTGTTCGCCGCATCGGCTGACGCAGGCGATCCGGATCGTTCTGAATGTCTTGCAGGGCAACTGCTTTGGGGCAGATGTGCCCACGGCTGAAAGTGTCCTGTGGATCACCCTTGATCGAGGTGATCTGTACGCCGCCTTCGACCTCGGTGGTTTCGATGGTCAGGCCGCAGATGGCTTCACACAGGTGGCACGCACGGTGATGGAGAGTCTTGGTCATGGCCAGTCTCTGTTTTGTTCTGGGCGGGCAAGATCGGCCGCGGGAACAAAACTATGGCGCGCGACTCACCCCTTGGCCAGCGACGTTCGTCTTGTGAATCGGCGGCCATCAGGCCAGCCAATGGCAGCAAGGGATCAGTTCGACGGCAGACTCGGCGGCGCCTGCAACTGGATCTCCTCGATGGTTTCGATCTGCTCATGGGCAACATGCACGCCGGTGAGCTCGCCGATCAGTCGCCAATGTTCGTCGAGCCCGGCGCTGATGGTGGCCATGCGGTCAATCATGCGCCGGCCAGCCGCTTTCGTGACTTCGTCTTCACTGCGCAACAACTCGAAAGACATCGAGGTCATGGAAGCGGTGAGGTGAGTCAGAGAGCGGGCCGTAAGCCCGAGTAATTCCATTAACAGCTGTTCTTTCGATTCCATTCCAGATGGCTTCCTGCGTCGCTCGTGCCTTAGTTATAACGCAGCACTTTGCTTTAGCAAATGTTTCGGACAAGACACATTGCCCGCCAAAGGTCCGAATGACAGGTCAAAAACCGACCGCCAGCGTGTCGCCCGCGTCCTGTTTGATTGCCAAGTCCGGCGAGCGCGGTGTACAAATGGTTAGCTGCTGTCAGGAAACAGGCTTCAAAAGCGCTACTGCGGTCACCCGTAGCCCCTCTGAAATCCCCTAAACACCGTAGCCCATTGGAAAAACGCGACATTTAATGTCAATATCGCGCCTCCCCCTATTTCGTCGCCCCGTGCGGCTTACGCCGCAGGTCTCGCCCGTTTTTCAGTTAAACAAGGCTTTGAGTATCTGCGGTCTGTTGCAAAAAGGTAGTCAATGATGAGCGCAAGGCACTTTCTCTCCCTGATGGATTGCACGCCCGAAGAGCTGGTCAGCGTGATCCGTCGAGGCGTTGAGCTCAAGGACCTGCGTAACCGCGGCGTACTGTTCGAGCCTTTGAAAAACCGCGTCCTGGGGATGATTTTCGAGAAGTCCTCGACCCGCACACGCATCTCGTTCGAAGCCGGCATGATCCAGCTCGGCGGCCAGGCGATCTTCCTGTCGCCACGCGACACCCAATTGGGTCGAGGCGAGCCGATCGGCGACTGCGCCATCGTCATGTCGAGCATGCTCGATGCGGTGATGATCCGTACCTTTGCCCACAGTACCCTGACCGAATTCGCCGCCAATTCCCGCGTGCCGGTGATCAATGGCCTGTCCGATGACCTGCACCCCTGCCAATTGCTGGCCGACATGCAAACCTTCCTCGAACACCGTGGTTCGATTCAAGGCAAGACCGTGGCCTGGATCGGCGATGGCAACAACATGTGCAACAGCTATATAGAAGCGGCGATCCAGTTCGACTTCCAGTTGCGCATAGCCTGCCCGGAAGGTTACGAACCCAACCCTGAGTTCGTGGCTAAAGCCGGCGATCGGGTGACCATCGTCCGCGACCCGCAGGAAGCCGTGCGCGGTGCGCACCTGGTGAGCACCGACGTCTGGACCTCCATGGGCCAGGAAGAGGAAACCGCCAAGCGCCTGAAGTTGTTCGCACCGTTCCAGGTCAACCGTGCCCTGCTCGACCTGGCCGCGCCGGACGTGCTGTTCATGCATTGCCTGCCGGCCCACCGTGGCGAGGAAATCAGCCTCGACCTGCTCGACGACTCGCGCTCGGTGGCCTGGGATCAAGCCGAAAACCGTCTTCACGCACAAAAGGCCTTGCTCGAATTCCTCGTCCCGCCTTCGTACCACCACGCATGAGCCAGACCTTACTGCTGAACCTGCGCAATCTGGCCTGCGGTTACCAAAACCAGCGGGTCGTGCAGAACCTCAACCTGCATTTGAATGCTGGGGATATCGGTTGCCTGCTGGGGTCTTCGGGCTGCGGCAAAACCACCACCCTGCGGGCGATTGCCGGTTTTGAACCGGTGCATGAAGGTGAAATCCAGTTGGCGGGCGAGACCATCTCCAGCGCCGGCTTCACCCTTGCCCCGGAGAAGCGCCGGATCGGCATGGTGTTTCAGGATTACGCACTGTTTCCGCATTTGAGTGTGGCCGAGAACATCGCTTTCGGGATCCGCAAGCACCCGCAAAAGGATCGCATCACCGAAGAGCTGCTCGAACTGGTCAACCTGAAAAACCTCGGCAAGCGCTTCCCCCATGAACTGTCCGGTGGCCAGCAGCAACGTGTCGCCCTCGCCCGCGCCCTGGCGCCGGAACCGCAACTGCTGTTGCTCGACGAACCGTTCTCTAACCTGGACGGCGAATTGCGACGCAAGCTCAGTCATGAAGTACGCGCCATTCTCAAGGCGCGCGGCACCAGTGCAATCCTGGTGACCCACGATCAGGAAGAAGCCTTCGCGGTCAGTGACCACGTGGGCGTTTTCAAGGAAGGTCGCCTGGAGCAGTGGGACACGCCCTACAACCTCTATCACGAACCCCTGACACCATTCGTGGCCAGTTTCATTGGCCAGGGTTACTTCATTCGCGGCCAGTTAAGCAGCCCGGAATCGGTGCAGACCGAGTTGGGTGAATTACGCGGCAACCGTGCCTACACCTGGCCGATCGGATGCGCCGTGGACGTGTTGTTGCGTCCGGACGATATCGTCTATGCGCCGGACAGCCCACTGAGGGCGCAGATTGTTGGCAAGAGCTTCCAAGGGGCATCGACTCTGTACCGCTTGCAGTTGTCTACGGGCGCGCAACTGGAGTCGATTTTCCCGAGTCATGCCGATCATCTGGTCGGTGCTGAAGTAGGCATTCGGGTGGCGGCTGAACACTTGGTGCTGTTCCAGGCCTCCGGCAGCACGGCGGCGCAGATTCCGGTAATCGAATCCGGTGTTCGGCGGTACAGCACCGCCAGCTGAACAACGCGAACACATGTGGGAGCGGGCTTGCTCGCGAAGGGGCCATAACATTCAACATCATTGTTGACTGTTACACCGCTTTCGCGAGCAAGCCCGCTCCCACATTGGATTTTGGTTAACCCAACATTAGTGTTCCGCTCGCAACCAGCGTTGCATTACCGCCAATACTCACTCGATCCCCTTCCAACTGGCAGAACAACTCCCCGCCTCGCGCCGAACACTGATAAGCCGTCAGATTCGACTTGTTCAAGCGTTCCGACCAATACGGAATCAGGCTGCAATGGGTCGACCCGGTCACCGGGTCTTCGTTGATACCGATTGCTGGCGCAAAGTACCGCGATACAAAATCATGCGTGTTGCCCTTGGCCGTCACAATGGCGCCTGGCCACGGCAGTTTTGCCAGCGCAACCATGTCCGGCTGACAATCGAGCACGGCTTGCTCGGACTCCAGTACCACGAACAATTCTTTGGAACCCAACACATCGACTGCTTTCACACCCAAGGCGTGCTCGACATCCAGGGTCACGCCCACTTCTGTCGGCACGATGGCCGGGAAATCCAGCCACAAGCGCGCGCCCTCACGGCTGACACTCAGCGGGCCGGACTTGCAGATGAAGTCCAGTCGCTCGACCGGTTCCTTATAGATTTCGAACAGAACATAGGCGCTGGCCAGGGTCGCATGGCCGCATAACGGGACTTCGGTGGTGGGAGTAAACCAGCGGATGTGCCAGACAGGACCCTCACGCACCAGAAACGCGGTTTCGGCGAGGTTGTGTTCGGCAGCGATTTTTTGCATCAACTCATCGTCGAGCCAGGTATCGAGCCGGTACACCATCGCCGGGTTGCCACTGAACGGCCGATCACTGAACGCGTCCACCTGATGAAACTCTAGCTGCATGCCACTTCTCCCTTTTTCAGGTCGACGAGCATGGAGCCACGAAGAACCCTTCACCAGTGACAGAGCGAATCAATTTTCACCATACAGCGCCGGGCTGAACGCCCAAGGCCTTCTGCTCAGGCGCGACCGATATCGGCGAACTTCGCCTGGGTGTGTTCGGCCAATACGGCGGGCGCCAGTTCCACTTCCAGTCCACGCCGTCCGGCGCTGACGAAGATGCTGGAAAATGGCTGAGCCGAATGATCGATAAAGGTACGCAGGCGCTTCTTCTGCCCGAGCGGACTGATGCCGCCTAACAGATAACCTGTCGACCGCTGTGCAGCCGCGGGATCGGCCATTTCGACTTTCTTCACACCAGCGGCCTGCGCCAGCGCCTTCAAGTCCAGACTTCCGACGACCGGCACCACCGCCACCAACAATTCCCCCTTTTCGCTGGCCGCCAGCAATGTCTTGAACACCTGCGCCGGGTCCAACCCCAGTTTTTCCGCGGCCTCCAGACCATAGGACGCTGCCTTCGGATCATGTTCGTAACTGTGCACGCGATGTTCGGCACGAACTTTTTTCAACAAATCCAATGCGGGTGTCATGGCAACTCCAGACTTGGCGGCAGAAGAAAAAATACTGCGCAGGATTCTAGGTCATTGATCGATAAAAGGCTCTATTACAACGCTATTTCAAAAGCCTGGCCGGGCGTCTGTGCCGTTCGTCCACGGTCGGCCTGCCTGATGAACGATGCGGTCATTCACGTGACTAATAGTTGAAATGTGACCAACAGTTCACTTTCGACCTTTGACAGCAGCGTTTCTTGTCTATATTTTTTCGAATCTGAATACTGTACGAATGTCTCACCGCAGCACCCAGCAGTAAGCCGAGCACAGGATGGGGATCCTGCCTCGGTGAAAATCGCGCTTTGACCTTGATGAAAAAGCGCCAGACAACAACAAAAAAGAGGTTTTCAATGACAACTGCTTTACAACAACCGTCGCTCTCGAGCCAATGCATGGCCGAGTTTCTGGGTACTGCACTGCTCATCTTTTTCGGTACCGGCTGCGTTGCCGCGCTCAAGGTGGCGGGTGCCAGCTTCGGGCTGTGGGAAATCAGCATCATCTGGGGGGGTGGCGTCAGCATGGCGATCTACCTCACCGCCGGCGTTTCCGGTGCGCACCTCAATCCTGCGGTGAGTATCGCGCTGAGCATTTTCGCTGACTTCGAAAAGCGCAAACTGCCTTTCTATATCTTCTCCCAGGTGGCCGGTGCCTTCTGCGGGGCCTTGTTGGTTTACACGCTGTACAGCAACCTTTTCTTCGATTTCGAACAAACTCACCAAATGGTTCGTGGCACCCAGGCCAGCCTTGAATTGGCTTCGGTGTTCTCCACTTTCCCAAATCCTGCCCTGACCACTGCCCAGGCCTTTTTGGTTGAAGTGATCATCACCGCCATATTGATGGGCGTGATCATGTCGTTGACCGATGACAACAACGGTCTGCCCAAAGGGCCGCTGGCGCCGTTGCTGATCGGCCTGCTGATTGCCGTGATTGGTAGCTCGATGGGCCCGCTGACCGGTTTCGCGATGAACCCGGCCCGAGACTTCGGTCCTAAACTGATGACTTTCTTCGCCGGCTGGGGTGAAATTTCCTTAACTGGCGGGCGCGATATCCCGTACTTCCTGATCCCGATTTTTGCACCGATTGTCGGTGCCTGCCTCGGTGCTGCAGCTTATCGCGGGCTGATTGCCCGTCATCTGCCCAGCGCCATACCTGCTACAAAGGATGCAGTACCGGCCATTGACGGCAAACCAAGAACGTCTTGAAACCGTTGGCGCGTGATCCTGCCCATGTGGTCCCGCGCCTGACCTCACTTCCTAATTTTCGTCCAAGGCAATCGACATGACCGACATACAGAATAAGAACTACATCATTGCCCTCGATCAGGGTACGACCAGCTCCCGCGCGATCATTTTCGACCGTGACGCGAACGTGGTCTGCACCGCCCAGCGCGAATTCGCGCAGCATTACCCGCAAGCCGGTTGGGTCGAACATGACCCGATGGAAATTTTCGCCACCCAGAGCGCCGTGATGGTCGAGGCCCTGGCTCAAGCCGGCCTGCATCACGATCAGGTCGCAGCCATCGGCATCACCAACCAGCGCGAAACCACCGTGGTCTGGGACAAGACCACCGGCCGCCCGATCTACAACGCGATCGTCTGGCAGTGCCGGCGCAGCACCGAAATCTGCCAACAGCTCAAGCGCGATGGCCACGAGCAATACATCAGCGACACCACTGGGCTGGTCACCGACCCGTACTTCTCTGGCACCAAGCTCAAGTGGATCCTCGACAACGTCGAAGGCAGCCGTGAACGTGCGCGCAAGGGTGAACTGCTGTTCGGCACCGTCGACAGCTGGCTGATCTGGAAATTTACCGGCGGTAAAGTACACGTCACCGACTACACCAACGCCTCGCGCACCATGCTCTTCAACATCCACACGCTGGAGTGGGACGCGAAGATGCTGGAGGTCCTCGACATCCCGCGCGAGATGCTGCCGGAAGTTAAATCCTCGTCCGAGATCTACGGCCACACCAAAAGTGGCATCGCCATTGGCGGTATCGCCGGCGACCAGCAGGCGGCCCTCTTCGGCCAGATGTGCGTCGAGCCAGGCCAGGCGAAAAATACCTATGGCACCGGTTGCTTCCTGCTGATGAACACCGGCGACAAAGCCGTGAAATCCAAACACGGCATGCTCACCACCATCGCTTGCGGCCCGCGTGGCGAAGTGGCCTACGCCCTGGAAGGCGCGGTGTTCAACGGTGGCTCCACCGTGCAGTGGCTGCGTGACGAGTTGAAAATCATCAACGACGCCCACGACACCGAATACTTTGCCAACAAGGTCAAGGACAGCAACGGTGTGTATCTGGTGCCAGCCTTCACCGGCCTGGGTGCTCCCTACTGGGACCCGTATGCCCGTGGCGCATTGTTCGGCCTGACTCGCGGCGTACGCGTGGATCACATCATTCGTGCCGCGCTGGAGTCGATTGCCTACCAGACCCGCGACGTCCTGGACGCCATGCAGCAGGATTCCGGCGAACGCCTCAAGTCCCTGCGCGTGGACGGCGGCGCAGTCGCGAACAACTTCCTGATGCAATTCCAGGCCGACATCCTCGGCACTCAGGTCGAGCGTCCGCAAATGCGCGAAACCACAGCGTTGGGCGCGGCTTACCTGGCGGGCCTGGCGTGTGGCTTCTGGGGCAGCCTGGACGAGTTGCGCGGCAAGGCAGTGATCGAGCGCGAGTTCGAACCGACGCTGGACGAAACCGCGAAGGAAAAACTCTACGCCGGCTGGAAAAAAGCCGTCAGCCGCACTCGTGATTGGGAACCGCATGAGGGTGCTGAATAAGCCAAGGTCGGGTTCTAACTGGTAGGGAGCAGATTCCTGCGGCATCATGGGCAAATTTTGCACGGCAGCCCAAAGGAAGCCCCATGAATCTGCCTCCCCGTCAGCAGCAAATCCTCGAACTGGTCCGCGAGCGCGGCTATGTCAGCATCGAGGAAATGGCCCAGCTGTTCGTCGTTACACCGCAAACCATCCGCCGCGATATCAATCAACTGGCGGAAGTCAATCTGTTGCGTCGCTACCACGGCGGCGCAGCCTACGACTCCAGCGTCGAAAACACTGCCTACGCCATGCGCGCCGACCAGATGCGCGATGAAAAGCAGCGTATCGGCGAAGCCATTGCCGCTCAGATTCCCGATCACGCCTCGCTGTTCATCAATATCGGCACCACCACCGAATCCATCGCTCGGGCGCTGCTCAACCACAACCACCTGAAGATCATCACCAACAACCTGCATGTGGCCTCGATGCTCAGCGCCAAGGACGATTTCGACGTGCTGCTGACCGGTGGCAACGTGCGGCGTGACGGTGGCGTAGTGGGTCAGGCGAGTGTCGACTTCATTAACCAGTTCAAGGTCGACTTCGCCTTGGTCGGCATCAGCGGCATCGATGAAGATGGCAGCTTGCTGGATTTCGATTATCAGGAAGTGCGGGTGTCCCAGGCGATCATCGCCAACGCCCGGCAGGTAATCCTCGCGGCGGACTCCAGCAAATTCGGGCGCAATGCCATGATTCGCCTGGGGCCGATAAGCCTGATCGATTGCCTGGTCACCGATCAGCAGCCTTCGCCAGCCTTGGCGCAGCTGTTGAGCCAGCACAAGATTCGGTTGGAAGTGGTTTAACCCCCCCACATTTTCGTCGTCTGTACCGACGCCATCGCGGGCAAGCCCGCTCCCACAGGGTCTGCATATAACCTGTGGGAGCGGGCTTGCCCGCGATGGCGACAGGCCACACAACACACCTCTTGCGCCCAATCGCGCGTCTAAATGTTCGTAAATTTTCCTTTAACCGCCCTTCGATCAGTATTTTCAATCGAAGTTGACTGGCTGTGCGCGTCTTTATGGGCTAGTATTTTCGTAAATGAACATTAATGTTCGAATTCAAATATAGAAAATCAAAGCCCGAGGCCAGCCGATGCCCACTTCTACCTTGCCTACGCCCCCTCTCGCCGAGGTTTACGATATCGCCGTCATCGGTGGTGGGATCAATGGCGTGGGGATCGCAGCGGATGCCGCCGGTCGCGGTCTTTCGGTGTTCCTTTGCGAAAAGGATGACCTGGCCAGCCACACTTCGTCCGCCAGCAGCAAGCTGATCCACGGCGGCCTGCGCTACCTCGAACATTACGAATTTCGCTTGGTGCGCGAAGCCCTCGCCGAGCGCGAAGTGCTGCTGGCCAAGGCGCCGCACATCGTCAAGCAGATGCGTTTCGTGCTGCCGCACCGCCCGCACCTGCGTCCGGCCTGGATGATCCGCGCCGGCCTGTTCCTTTATGACAACCTGGGCAAACGGGAAAAACTCGAAGGTTCGAAAAGCCTGAAGTTCGGCCCGGACAGTGCACTGAAAAGCGAAATCACCAAAGGCTTCGAATATTCCGATTGCTGGGTCGATGACGCACGCCTGGTCGTACTAAACGCCATGGCCGCCCGCGAGAAAGGCGCTCACGTTCACACCCAGACCCGCTGCGTCAGTGCTCGTCGCACCAAAGGTCTGTGGCATCTGAACCTGGAACGCGCCGATGGCAGCCTGTTTTCGATCCGCGCCAAAGCGCTGGTGAATGCAGCCGGCCCGTGGGTCGCCAAGTTCATCCGTGATGACCTGAAGATGGAATCGCCGTACGGCATCCGTCTGATCCAGGGCAGCCACCTGATCGTGCCGAAACTGTATGAAGGCGAACACGCGCACATTCTGCAAAACGAAGATCAGCGCATCGTGTTCACCATTCCGTACCTGAACCACTTCACCCTGATCGGCACTACCGACCGCGAGTACACCGGTGACCCGGCCGCAGTTGCAATCACCGAAGGCGAAACCGATTACCTGCTCAAAGTGGTCAACGCCCACTTCAAGAAGCAAATCAGTCGCGACGATATCCTGCACAGCTATTCCGGTGTTCGCCCGCTGTGCAACGACGAATCCGACAACCCGTCGGCCGTCACCCGCGATTACACATTGGCGTTGTCGGGCAGTGCCGAAGAAGCGCCGCTGCTGTCGGTGTTCGGCGGCAAACTGACGACTTACCGCAAACTGGCGGAATCGGCGCTGGCGCAACTGGCCCCGTACTTCGCGCACATCAAGCCGAGCTGGACTGCCAGCGCCACCCTGCCCGGCGGCGAAGACATGACCACCCCGCAGGCCTTGAGCTCGCGCATCCGCGACAAGTTCGACTGGGTGCCCACCGAAATCGCCCGACGCTGGGCCACCACGTATGGCAGCCGCACCTGGCGCATGCTCGAAGGTGTGGAAAGCCTTAATGATCTGGGCGAACACATCGGCGGCGGTCTCTACACTCGCGAAGTTGATTACCTGTGCAGCGAAGAATGGGCGACCACCGCCCACGACATTCTGTGGCGCCGCACAAAGCTTGGGCTGTTCACTACCCCGGCGGAACAGCAAAAGCTCGAAGATTACCTGAACAAGGTCGAACAGAACCGCAGCAAGATCGAAGCGGCCTGATCGGGAATCCGGTTAAAACCAAGCCCCTGAATCTCATGATTCAGGGGCTTTTTGCATTCCGAATACACCTCGCCCCCTGTGGGAGCCGGGCTTGCCCGCGATGACGCCAGCACAGGCAATAATAATGTCGACCGACATACCGCTTTCGCGGGCAAGCCCGCTCCCACAGGGTTTGAGTAAAAGCCAAGATTCCATTCGGTTTTCCGAACGCGACTTGCCAGTCGATTCGGTAAACCGGATCGCCCAATAGAAAATTCAACGCCATAAATATTTAATAGCCTTATAAATCAATAACTTGATCTATATCGCCTGGCCTGGCACGAGTCATGCTCTACACTCTTGGACGAATGTTCGTTGCGCCACCCCTTCAGGAGCCGGCAAGCATTCGAAGCACCAAAAAGGGCCGATGAACTGGCTCCATATAAAAACAATGTCGAGGAAA
Organism: Pseudomonas sp. GW822-FHT02E03; assembly: GCF_058802325.1. Lineage (NCBI taxonomy): Bacteria > Pseudomonadati > Pseudomonadota > Gammaproteobacteria > Pseudomonadales > Pseudomonadaceae > Pseudomonas > Pseudomonas sp. GW822-FHT02E03. The sequence continues at coordinate 46,386 of NZ_JBXAOA010000039.1, forward strand.
ATTTGATGCGCATCGTTCCCCATATCCTGGGCGCAGCCATTGCTGCCGCTCTGATTAGCACTCCAGTTTTCGCCGCCGAACTCACCGGCACACTGAAGAAGATCAAAGAGTCCGGCACCATCACCCTCGGGCATCGTGACGCTTCCATTCCGTTTTCCTACATCGCGGACGCTTCCGGCAAACCGGTTGGCTACTCCCACGATATCCAGCTGAAAATCGTCGAAGCCATCAAGAAAGACCTGGACATGCCCAACCTCCAGGTCAAATACAACCTGGTGACCTCCCAAACCCGTATCCCGCTGGTGCAGAACGGCACCGTGGACGTCGAGTGCGGCTCCACCACCAACAACGTCGAACGTCAGCAGCAAGTTGACTTCTCCGTCGGCATCTTCGAAATCGGCACCAAGCTGCTGTCCAAGAAAGATTCCGCATACAAAGACTTCGCCGACCTCAAAGGCAAGAACGTCGTGACCACCGCCGGCACCACGTCCGAGCGCATCCTCAAGTCGATGAACGCCGACAAGCAGATGGGCATGAACGTGATCTCCGCCAAAGACCATGGCGAGTCCTTCCAGATGCTGGAAACCGGCCGTGCCGTGGCTTTCATGATGGACGACGCCTTGCTGGCCGGTGAAATGGCCAAGGCCAAGAAGCCGACCGACTGGGCCGTGACCGGGACTGCGCAGTCCAATGAGATTTACGGCTGCATGGTTCGCAAAGGCGACGCGCCGTTCAAGAAAGCTGTCGACGACGCCATCATCGCGACCTACAAGTCCGGCGAGATCAACAAGATCTACGAAAAATGGTTCATGCAGCCAATTCCGCCAAAAGGCCTGAACCTGATGTTCCCGATGAGCGAAGAGCTCAAGGCCCTGATCGCCAATCCGACCGACAAAGCGGCTGACGAAAAGAAATCCTGATTTCTGACTAACCTTATCCCCTGAGAGAGCCTTTGCCCTTTCAGGGGTTGTCACTCCCTGCTGGCATTTTCTGGAAACACTCGAACCGGTGGCTGTCGAGCCGCTCGTGTGTGCCTGATCTTCAAGATCGGGCGGGAACGGAGCTTCCCCAGGCGGGCATTTGTACATCGAACGAATCCGAGGGGAGACCCTAATGAATTACAACTGGGACTGGGGCGTGTTCTTCAAGTCCACCGGCGTGGGCAGCGAGATTTATTTCGACTGGTACCTCTCCGGTTTGGGCTGGACCATCGCCATTGCTGTCGCAGCCTGGATCATCGCGCTGCTGCTGGGCTCGATTCTGGGCGTCATGCGCACGGTACCGAATCGCATCGTATCGGGCATCGCGACCTGCTACGTCGAACTCTTCCGTAACGTGCCGCTGCTGGTTCAGCTGTTCATCTGGTACTTCCTGGTGCCCGACCTGCTGCCTGCGGACATCCAGGAGTGGTACAAGCAGGATCTCAACCCCACCACTTCGGCGTTCCTCAGCGTCGTCGTGTGCCTTGGCCTGTTCACCACCGCTCGCGTTTGCGAACAAGTGCGCACCGGTATCCAGGCGCTGCCCCGCGGCCAGGAAGCCGCCGCTCGCGCCATGGGTTTCAAGCTGCCGCAGATCTACTGGAACGTGCTGCTGCCCCAGGCTTACCGCATCATCATTCCGCCGCTTACCTCGGAATTTTTGAACGTATTCAAGAACTCCTCCGTGGCATCGCTGATCGGCCTGATGGAACTGCTCGCGCAGACCAAACAGACCGCCGAGTTCTCCGCCAACCTGTTCGAAGCCTTCACCCTGGCAACGCTGATCTACTTCACGCTGAACATGAGCCTGATGCTGCTGATGCGTTCGGTCGAGAAGAAAGTCGCCGTACCGGGCCTGATTTCCGTAGGGGGTAAATGATGGAATTCGACTTCTCGGGCATCATTCCGTCCCTTCCGGGTTTGTGGAACGGCATGATCATGACCCTCAAGCTGATGGCGCTGGGCGTGATCGGCGGGATCATCCTCGGCACGATCCTGGCGCTGATGCGCCTGTCCCACAACAAACTGCTGTCGAACATCGCCGGCGCCTACGTTAACTACTTCCGCTCGATCCCGTTGCTGCTGGTCATCACCTGGTTCTACCTGGCGGTGCCGTTTGTATTACGCTGGATTACCGGCGAAGACACCCCGATCGGCGCGTTCGCCTCGTGCATCGTGGCCTTCATGATGTTCGAAGCCGCGTATTTCTGCGAAATCGTCCGGGCTGGCGTGCAGTCGATCCCCAAGGGCCAGATGGGCGCTGCCCAGGCGTTGGGCATGGAATACGGCCAGATGATGCGACTGATCATCCTGCCGCAAGCGTTTCGCAAGATGACCCCGTTGCTGCTGCAACAGAGCATCATCCTGTTCCAGGACACCTCGCTGGTTTACGCGGTGGGCCTGGTGGACTTCCTCAATGCCTCCCGTGCCAGTGGCGACATCATCGGTCGCTCCAATGAGTTCCTGATCTTCGCAGGTCTCACGTACTTCACAATCAGCTTTGCCGCCTCGCTGCTGGTCAAGCGTCTGCAAAAAAGGTTTGCCGTATGATCTCTATCAAGAATGTCAACAAGTGGTATGGCGACTTCCAGGTACTGACTGACTGCAGCACCGAGGTCAAAAAAGGCGAAGTGATTGTGGTGTGCGGGCCGTCCGGCTCCGGCAAATCCACCCTGATCAAATGCGTCAACGCCCTGGAACCGTTCCAGAAAGGCGACGTGATCGTCGATGGCACATCCATCGCCGACCCGAAGACCAACCTGCCCAAACTGCGTTCGCGCGTGGGCATGGTGTTCCAGCATTTCGAACTGTTCCCGCACCTGAGCATCATGGACAACCTGACCATCGCACAGGTCAAGGTGTTGGGTCGCAGCAAGGAAGAGGCATCCAAGAAAGCCCTGCAACTGCTCGAACGCGTCGGCCTCTCCGCCCATGCCAAAAAGCATCCGGGCCAACTCTCCGGTGGTCAGCAACAGCGTGTGGCGATTGCCCGTGCGCTGGCGATGGACCCGATCGTCATGCTGTTCGACGAACCGACCTCGGCGCTGGACCCGGAAATGGTCAACGAAGTACTCGACGTGATGGTGCAACTGGCCCACGAAGGCATGACCATGATGTGCGTGACCCATGAAATGGGCTTTGCGCGCAAAGTGGCCGACCGGGTGATCTTCATGGACCAGGGCAAGATCATCGAAGACTGCAAGAAAGAAGAGTTCTTCGGCGACATCACCGCCCGCTCCGACCGCGCGCAGCATTTCCTCGAGAAGATTCTGCAGCACTAAGAAAGGCACCGCTCCCCAACTGATGGGGGAGCGGACTTGTGTGGGCGTGAACCGCTTTTCGTAGGAGCCAGGCTTGCCGGCGAAAGCGCACTTAAGGACGCCTTCGCCGGCAAGCCTGGCTCCTACAAGTCTCGGCCGAATCGGCGGGTTTTTTTTAGCCAAATTTC